>DASYKS010000026.1:0-48430 GCA_035995205.1 Thermoanaerobaculia bacterium | reverse complement strand
GGTCACCACGGTGCCGCGGCCCGAGATCGAGAAAATGTCTTCGATCGGCAGCAGGAACGGCTTGTCGATCACCCGCTCCGGCTCCGGAATGTAGGTGTCCAGAGCGTCGAACAAGCGAACGATCGCCTCGTCCGCGAACTCACCGGTCTCGCCCAACAGGGCCTTGACCGCCGCGCCGCGGATCACCGGCACGTCGTCGCCCGGGAAATCGTAGGACTTGAGCAGGTCGCGCACTTCCAGCTCCACCAAGTCCAAAAGCTCCGGATCGTCGACCACGTCCACCTTGTTCAGGAAGACGACGATGAACGGCACGCCGACCTGACGGGCGAGCAGGATGTGCTCCCGCGTCTGCGGCATCGGGCCGTCCGCGGCCGAAACCACCAGGATCGCGCCGTCCATCTGCGCCGCGCCGGTGATCATGTTCTTCACGTAGTCGGCGTGGCCCGGGCAGTCGACGTGGGCGTAGTGACGGTTCGCCGTCGAGTACTCGACGTGCGAGGTCGCGATGGTCAGAATCTTCGTCGGGTCGCGACGACCCTGAGATTCCGACGCTTTCGCCACTTGGTCATAGGAAACGAACTTCGCCCAGCCCTTGGCCGCGGCGACCTTGGTCAACGCCGCCGTCAAGGTCGTCTTGCCGTGGTCGACGTGGCCGATCGTCCCGACGTTCACATGCGGTTTTTCCCGCGAGTATTTTTCCTTGCCCATGGCCTCTCCTGCGCCTCCTCGGCATCCGTACCGGTCAATCTCTCGTCAATCAGTCGCTATGAATCCAGCTCGACGTACCGCGGCCGAGCCTTCCGTCGTCAGATCGTTCTTGTGGAGCCCACGACCGGATTTGAACCGGTGACCCCTTCCTTACCAAGGAAGTGCTCTACCACTGAGCCACGTGGGCTTGGGACACCGATGCGCTGACCCTAGCCAAAAGCCGGGTCGCCGACGGCGGCGAAACCCGACAAACTTACACCAACCGGGAATCCTCTTGCAAGCCCCGAGCCTGAACGGCGGCGAGAAATGTGGTGCGCTTGAAGCGGGAATTCGCGGGGTCCGCCCCTTCGGAACGGGGCCGACAGTCTGACAGAGGTCGGGGATCTTGTCCAGCGCCAAAATTGCGCGATTTGCGAGGATCGCCGACCGGGAGGCGGACGAAAAAAGGGAAGGAGGCCACCGCTCCTTCCCCACTTCCACATTATCGCTCACCCGGGGGCTTGTTTCAAGACCCGGTGCGTGCCCCAGGATCGCCCTCCTACGCCGGCCGGAGCCGGCGGAATTAGGAGGCAGCGAAGATGACCGAACATCCGGTGGTGTTGGGCTTCGAGGAGATCGACCGGACGCACGTCGCGATCGTCGGCGGCAAGGGCGCGCATCTGGGGGAGCTTTCGCGGATCGAAGGCGTCCGCGTGCCGGCCGGCTTTTGCGTGACGACCGACGCCTTCCAGCGGATCCTGGCGGAAGCGTCGGCGATCCCGTCGCTCAATGATCAGCTCGATCGGCTGTCGCGCCTTTCGCCGGACGACCGGGAGCCGATCCGCGCGCTCAGCGCGGAAATCCGCCGCATCATCGAGGCGATCGCCATCCCCGACGATCTGGCGGCGGCGATCACCGGCCGTCTCGCCGAGTTCGGCGAGCAAGCCGCCTACGCCGTCCGGTCCAGCGCGACGGCGGAGGATCTGCCCACGGCCTCGTTCGCGGGCCAGCAGGACACATATCTCAACGTCGTCGGGCCGGAGGCGATCCTCCAACACGTCAGCCGGTGCTGGGCCTCGCTCTTCACCGAGCGGGCCGTCACTTACCGCCTGCGCAACGGCTTCGACCACCGGAAGGTCCAGATGGCCGTGGTCGTGCAGCAAATGGTCTTCCCGCGGGCGGCCGGCATCCTGTTCACGGCCGACCCGATCACGGGCAACCGGAAAGTCGCCTCCGTGGAGGCCAGCTTCGGTCTCGGCGAAGCCCTGGTCTCCGGCTTGGTGAACGCGGACGTTTACAAGGTGCGGGACGGCGAAATCGTCGCTAAGACGATTGGCACCAAGCAGCTTGCCATTCACGCCTCGCCGGGAGGCGGCACGCAGGAACAGCCGATCGAGCCGGAGCGGCAGCAGCAGCCGGCGCTGACCGACGCGCAAGTCGTGCGCCTCGCGCAGCTGGGCCGGCGGATCGAGGCGCACTTCGGCTCTCCCCAGGACATCGAATGGTGCCTGGTCGCCAATGACATTCAGGAAGATGACTTCCAGATCGTCCAGAGCCGGCCGATCACCACACTGTTCCCCATCCCCGAGGCCGGCGACCGGGAGAACCACGTCTACGTCTCCGTCGGTCATCAACAGATGATGACGGACCCGATCAAGCCCCTGGGGCTCTCCGTGTGGCAGCTGACGACCCCTCGGCCGATGGGTGAGGCGGGAGGGAGGTTGTTCGTCGACGTCACTCCGATGCTGGCTTCACTGGCGAGCCGCGCAAGTCTCCTCGGGACCCTGGGGAAATCCGATCCGCTCATCCGGGATGCGCTCGAGACCGTCCTCGACCGAGGCGACTTCATCCCGTCGCTCCCGAACCAGGGACCCGGATGGGCGCCGCCTGGCGGGGGGCACGCCGGGATCGCAACCGATCCGGCCATCGTCACCGAGATGATCGCACGCAGCCAGGCCTCGCTAGCCGACTTGAAGCGCGAGATCCGGACGAAGTCCGGATCGGCGCTGCTCGACTTCATCCTGGCGCACATCCAGGAGGTGAAGGGGACCCAGTCCGATCCGCGAAGCTTGCAGGTGATCATGGCGGGAATGGAAGCCGCCTGGTGGCTCAACGAAAACCTGGAGGCGTGGCTGGGCGAGAAGAACGTGGCCGACACGCTCACTCAATCCGTCCCCAACAACGTTACGTCGGAGATGGGCCTGGGGCTGCTGGACGTCGCGGACGTGATCCGCCCGCATCCGGACGTGGTGGCGTTTCTGCAGCACGTCGAAGACGAGGGCTTCCTGGAAGAGCTGCCCAAGCTTTCGGGCGGGCGTGAGGTGCGGGACGCGATCCAGGCCTGGCTCGAAAAGTACGGCATGCGCGGCGTCGGCGAGATCGACATCACGAGGCCGCGTTGGAGCGAACGTCCCACGATGCTCGTGCCCCTCCTCCTCGGCCACGTCCAGAACTTCGAGCCCGGCGCCGCCGAGCGGCGGTTCGAGCAAGGACGGCAGGAAGCGTGGAAGAAGGAGCAGGAGATTCTGGAGCGCTTGCGGGACTTGCCCGACGGGGAGCTGAAGGCCGAAGAGACCCAGCGGATGATCGACCGGGTCCGGACGTTCGCCGGGTACCGGGAGTATCCGAAGTACCACATGGTCAGCCGCTACTTCGTCTACAAGCAGGCCTTGATGGAAGAAGCCGAGCGCCTCGTGCAGGCCGGCGTGCTCCGTGAGAAGGAAGACATCTTCTACCTCAGGTTCCAGGAGCTCCAGGAGGTCGTCCGGACGAAGCAGGTGGATGTGGATCTCATCCGTCAGCGCAAGGAAGCGTTCCGGTCGTATCAAGCGCTCAAGCCGCCCCGGGTGCTGACGTCGGAGGGCGAGTTGATCTCCGGGTCGTACCGCCGCGAAGACTTGCCAGCCGGCGCGCTGGTCGGCCTACCGGTTTCCGCCGGAACCATCGAGGGGCGAGCCCGCGTCATCTTGGACCTTGCGGAGGCCGATCTCGAACCGGGCGACATCCTGGTCACCGCCTACACGGACCCCAGCTGGACGCCGCTGTTCGTCGCGATCAAAGGCCTGGTAACGGAGGTGGGCGGCCTGATGACCCATGGCGCGGTGATCGCCCGAGAGTACGGCCTGCCGGCCGTCGTGGGGGTGGAGCATGCCACCCGGCTGATCCGGGACGGCCAGCGGATCCGCGTGAACGGAACGGACGGGTATGTGGAGATCCTGGCGTAGTCGGGCCCGACAGACCTGACAGGTCGGGCCTTCAGCCCTGTGATCGCGGGGCCGACCGGGAGCCTAGGGCGATGCCCTAGGCTGGTTTAGGGCGGGCCTTCGGCCCTCTCGTTGGGAAGCGGTAAACCGCAATTTGGACGGAGGTTCGTGCATTCTGTAGGGAGCCTAGGGCGATGCCCTAGGCTGATTTAGGGCGGGCCTTCGGCCCTCTCGTTGGGAAGCGGTAAACGCCAATTGGACAGAGGGGTCATGCATTCTGCAGCGCTCTTGGTCGAAGGCTGCGGTCGTGCGATACCCTTAGACAAGGCGAGCTCTAAGCGCCAACGGCGCGGCCCTAAACCAGCCTGGGGCATCGTCCCAGGTACGAATGGAACCAAGGGCGGGGCCAGCCCCGACCGGGCCTAGGGCGATGCCCTAGGCTGGTTTAGGGCGGCCTTCGGTCCTCTCGTTGCGAAGCGGTAAACGGCAACTGAACGGAGGTTGGTGCATTCTGTAGCGCTCTTGGTCGAAGGCTGCGGTTGTGCGGATACCCTTTAGAACAAGGCAAGCTCTAAGCGCCAACGGCGCGGCTCTATACCAGCCTGGGGCATCGCCCCAGGTACGAATGGAGCTAAGGGCGGGGCCAGCCCCGACCGGGAGCCTAGGGCGATGCCCTAGGCTGGTTTAGGGCGGGCCTTCGGCCCTCTCGCTGGGAAACGGTAAACCGCAGTTGGACGGAGGTTGATTCTGTAGCGCTTTTGGTCGAAGGCTGCGGTCGTGCGATACCCTTAGAACAAGGCGAGCTCTAAGCGCCAACGGCGCGGCCCTATACCAGCCTGGGGCATCGCCCCAGGTACGAATGGAGCTACCTTTAACAAGGGCTGAAGCCCGATCTATCGATCTAATCTATCGCCCACCATGCCACAATCCCTGTCCAACGTACTCCTTCATCTGATTTTCAGCACGAAGGACCGTTACGCCTGGCTCGGCCCGGACCTTCGCCCCGCTCTCCATGCCTATCTCGCGACCGTCGCCCGAGGCTCGGGCTGTGTCTGCCATCGCGTCGGGGGCGTGGCCGACCATGTCCATCTTGCGATTCGCTTCTCGCGAACGCTCACCATCGCCGCCCTGGTCGAAGAGCTGAAGACCTCCTCGTCGAAATGGCTCAAGACCCAATCATCCGATCTTGGCAGCTTCGCCTGGCAACGCGGCTATGGCGTGTTCTCCGTCGGCCCCAGCGACCTGAATGCGTTGATGACCTACATCGACCAACAGGAAGAACATCATCGGACGCGCACGTTCCAAGAGGAATATCGGGCGTTCCTCACGAAATACGGCGTGGCCTGCGACGAACGTTACGCCTGGGACTAGCGTTTACCCACTGCAAGCCACGGCATGCCGCGGTAGGAATCCGCCACGACCCAGGCGGCGGCCAGCAGCACCACGTTGACGACGAACTCGCCCCATTGGAAGGCGGTGAGGGATCCTGCCACCACGCGGGGCACCCACACGAGCAGCAGGAACCCGCCCACCTGCAACGTCGAGAGCGCGGCGGCCAGCCGTGCGTACACACCGAGGAGCACCGCCAGCCCTGCCGCGATGAAGGAAGCGCCGGTGATGTACGCCCATGCCACAGGCGATCCCAGCCAGCCAGGCACCAGCACGGTGGTCTGATCCAGATAGACGAAATGGGCCAGGCCGAAGGGGATCAGGGCCAGGCCGTAGAGCGCCCTCGCGATGCGCAGGCCGTTGTTGCCGGTGGCGAAACCTAGGCGCCGCCCGGCCTGGTCGTCGGCGACCCAGACGTACAGAACCCAGGCGGCGGCCACGATCACCGCGGACTGACCCAAGCCCCAGGCGGCCAGGAGCGTAGGGTGGAGGAGGAAGAGCTGCGGCACTCTCAGCAGCAGGAACCAAACCAGGAGATAGGCGAGCAGCACGCGGGAAGCGACGGCGGCCGTGCGCTTCCACAGTAGGCCCAAACCCGTTGCCAGATAGACGAAGGAGCAGAGATAGGCCAGCAGCTCTTGCGCAGGCACAGCCTTGGGCAAGGACGGCCAGGTCGGGTCGAAATCGCCTTTGACGAAACCCAGGATTCCGACGGCGATCAAGGTCAGAGCAAAGACCGCGTGACCCCAGCTCAAGATACGCATCGCCCCTCCTCAGGTGTCTTCCAGCTCGTTCTGCGGTTGCAGAATACCAGCGGTTCGCAGTGCGCGGAAAGCGGTGCGCCGAGACGCGGGACCGGTGCGCAAGCTCCGAGAAGCGGTTCGCGGAGACCCGGGGACCAGTACGCAGACGCCAAGGAGCGGTTCGCGAAGACGCGGAACCGGTGCACGACCTCTAGCGCCTGGTGAGCGACCACGCGAGACCGGTGGACGGTCTCCGGCAAGGGGTTTGCGGCAACGCAGCACCGCTGGACGGAGCGCGAGCACTCGTTCGCCGAGTCCCGGCACCGGTTCGCAGGTCCCGAGCACCGGTGCGCCAAGCCCGGGCACCGGTGCCCCGCGTCTGCGAACCAGTTCGCCGCGTTCCGACACCGGTGCACAGCGCTCGCCAACCGGGGCTCAGAGGCCGAACACCGGTGCGTAGCGGCCGGACACCGGTGCCGCGCATTCGCCCACCGGTTCCGCGCATCCGTCCACCGGTTCCGCGCATCGGCGAAGCGGTCGTGGGACCCCATCCACCGGTGCTGCGCATCGGCGAAGCGGTGCCGGCAACCGATCCACCGGGGCGGGGAACCGACAAACCTCTCCGCGGATCCGCTGCACCGCGTCCGCGATTCGAAGTACCCCGACGGCCTCAAGGCTGACCGAGCAGTTGCTCCACCCGCGCCACGACCATCTCCAGCGCCACGCGGTTTTCGCCCCCTTCGGGGATGATGATGTCGGCCCAGCGTTTCGACGGCTCGACGAATTCGAGGTGCATCGGCCGGACAGTCTCTTGGTACTGGCGCAACACGTCCTCGACCGTCCGCCCGCGTTCGTCCAGATCGCGGGTCAGGCGGCGGATCAGCCGGATGTCGGCGTCCGTATCGACATAGACCTTGAAGTCCTGGATGGCCCTTAAGTTGGGCTCGACGAAGATCAAAATCCCTTCGAGTAGCACAACTGGCCGCGGCTCGACGAGGCGGGTCCGGTCGGTCCGGCGGTGGCGCACGAAATCGTAGACCGGCACCTCGACCGGGCGGCCGGAGCGCAGCTCGCTAACATGTTCGACCAGCAGCTCGTTGTCGAGCGCCGCCGGGTGGTCGAAGTTGTGGTGCAGCAGGGAGGCGTCGGTGGTCCAATCGACGTCGCGGTAGTAGTTGTCCTGCTCGATCAGGGCGATCCGGTCGCGGCCGACGGCATCGAGAATCGAGCGCACCACCGTCGTTTTGCCCGAGCCGGTCCCTCCCGCGACGCCCAACACGCGGGGCTGGGTAGAGGCGATGGCTGAAAGCATGGTCGGATTGTATCCGGCCTCGCATTCTCCCGGGGCCTTGCGCCAAAGCCCCCGTCAAAGTCGGCTTGCCGCTGAGGATCTTGACGTGGCCCTGATAGGTCAGCGCTGGCAGCGCGGGCAAAAAAACGTGCTGCGATTGGCGAGGACCGCCCGGCGGACGATGCCGTCGCAACGGCCGCAACGCTCTCCCTCCCGGCCGTAGACCGAGAGGGAAACCTGGAAATAGCCGCTCCGCCCCTCGCCGTCGGCGAAGTCGTTGAGCGTCGTTCCCCCTTGCTCGACCGCCTGGGAGAGCACCTCGACCAGCGCCTCCGCCAGAAGATTCCACCGCTTGGCGGCGATCCGGGCGACCGAGCGTAGCGGGTGGATGCCGGCCCGGAACAGCGCCTCGGCCGCGTAGATGTTGCCCGCGCCGACCATTACGGTGCCATCCATCACGAATCCCTTGACCGGTCCGCGGCGTCCTTGAGCCGCGAGCCGCAGGGTCTCGCCCGAGAACCCCGGTTCGAGCGGCTCGACCCCCAAGTGCGAAAAGTGCGGATCGTCCTCCCGCTCGGCGGTCTTGAAGGTGAAGACCAGGCCGAACCGGCGCGGGTCGCGCAGACGGAGCTTGCGGCCCGAGGCGAGGAAAAACGCCACATGCTCGTGCGGTTCGAGCGGCTCCTCCGCCGGCACCAGGGTGAACCGGCCGCTCATGCCGAGGTGGACCCCGAGGCTCCACCCCCCTTCGAGCTCGACCAGCAGATACTTGCCGCGGCGATCCAGACGGTCGATCCGCCGGCCGGAGACTCGCCGGGCCAGCTCGCGCGTCCGGATCGGCTCGCGCAGCCGGGTATCGCGAACCTCGACCCGCTCGATCCGGTCGCCGACCACGAACGGCTCCAGGCTCCGGCGAAGGACTTCGATTTCGGGTAGCTCGGGCATCTGCACGCGATTCTAGCGGAGCTTTCCGTCCGCCCTTGACCCTCTTAGAGGTAGGGGCGGCTCTTGTGGCAGCCCTGGGCAGGCACAAGGCCTGCCTCTACGCCTGGTTTCGACGATTTGGGCTCCCGCAGGCGTAAGTCCGACGCAACTTCCCTCTTGACAAGGCGGAACAACCGGCGTAAACAGAGCGTATGTCAGCGCAAGCGCTCCTCCCGATCTTCCCCGCCTGCCCGCCCGTCGGTCGCCCGGATCCGGACGCCGAAGCCTTCCGCAGCCGCGCCGGAGTCGAGTACTTCGGCATGCCGATCCGCGAGATCCTGAACCGCTGCACCAGCGCGCGGATGCCGTTTACCTGGACGGTGAACCCCTATCGGGGGTGCGAGTTCGGCTGCACCTACTGCTACGCCCGCTATACCCACGATTTCTTCGATCTCGGGCGGTGGGAGGATTTCGAGCGCAAGATCTTCGTCAAAGAGGGCGCCGCGGAGTCGCTGCTCAAGAAGCTCAAGAAAGCGGCGCTTCAGGGCCAGCCGATCGCGATCGGCACCGCCACCGACCCGTACCAACCGGCCGAGCGCCACCATCGGGTGACCCGTTCGCTGCTCGAAATCTTTACCCGGGTCGAAGGGCTCCGCCTGTCGATCACCACCAAGTCGCCGCTCGTCCTGCGCGACCTCGATCTGCTCACCGAGCTCGACGCGCGTCACTCGATCTCGGTCCACTGCACCATCACCACCCTCGATCCCCAGCTCGCGCGGCGGATGGAGCCCTACGCCCCGGACCCCAGAGCGCGCCTGCGCACCGTGCGCCGGCTCGCCGCGGCGGGAATCGAGACCGACGTCTTCTGCATGCCGATCCTGCCCGGCCTGAACGATAGCGAGGACCAGCTGCGCCCGCTGCTCGAAGCGGCCCGAGATGCCGGAGCGAGCGACGTCCACGGCGGGGCGGTCTACCTCCGGCCGGCCGCCCGCGCGCGGTTCCTGCCATGGATCGAACAGGAGTTTCCCCAGCTCGCCGCCCGCTACCACCGCCTTTTCGGACGGCGCGATTACCTGGGCGACGCCGACCGCCACGACCTGCTCGCGACGTTCCGCCGGCTGCGGCTGGAGCTAGGGTTTCCGACCGGCGTACCCGGACGCGGCTGACGCCGGAGCGCGACGCGACGAGGAGCCCGCGAGCAAGGCGACCAGGCGGGCGAGTGCCACGTCCGGATCGCGGCTCTCGCCTTTGATCTGCATCTCGGTGTCGAGCACCTCGGCGGGCAGGCGGGAGGCGAGCGCCAGGGGCAGACGGGAGGCGGCGAGATACGCCTTGTGCAGGCGATAGGGGTGCAGGCCCGCCAGAGGATTCTTCCCGCCGCCGGGCAACTCTCTCTGGAGCGCCGGGGCGAGCTTGTCCTTGAACCGCGGGTAATTCGTCTCGCCGGCCGGGACCCCCGCGACACGGATCAACCCGGAGCAGGCCGTCAGCTGCCTGCAATAGGCGGCGAGCAGGCCGAAGAACGACAGCCGCGCCGCCACCGGCTCTTCGGCCGAGCCGAGCAGGCGCGACAGCCGGTCGAGCGCCTCTCCGGCCCGGCCGCCGCCGATCGCGTCGAGGATCTGCCAGACGTCCTCTTCGCCGCGGTCCTCGACGTTGTCCTCGACCATCCGGCGCTCGATCCGGCCGCCGGCTCCCGCGAGGTTCGCGAGCTTCCTATACTCCCCCGCGAGCCGCGACGACGATTCGGCCTCCGCCGTTCCGCCTTCTTTCCGTCCCCCCTGGCGCAACGTCCGGCGCGCCAGCTCGGCCATCGCGTCGCTTGCGATCTCCACGCCGGTCTGGCGGGCAAGCTCCGCTCCGAGCGTATCGAGCCCCTGCCACCCGCCGCGCTCGGATTCGATCTCGGCTAAACGGACGACGGCTTTGCGCTCTTCGAGCAGATCGACGATCGGGTGCCCGGCAGCTACGGCCCGCTCGGCGAGCACCAGCGCATGCCCCGGGGGGAGCCCCGCACGAACGACCTCGGCGAGCGCCGCGGCGCTCCCCTCCGCCCAGCCCTGGAGATCCTCGCGGCGCGCGGCTTCGAGCAGCGCGGCGAGCCCGGCCTGCAGCTCGTCGCCACCTTTTTTCGCTTTCCGCCGCCCGGTCGCCCCTTCGAGCGCCCAATCGGGCAGGCCGGAGATCCGATCCGCGGCGCTGCCGGCATACGGGTCGATGTCGAACAGGCGGAGCGCCTGGAGCAGCCGGGCCGCCGCCTGACGCTCCTTGCCCGTCAAGCTCCGTTCTCCGCCCGAAAACGGCAGGACGTCGCGCACGTCGTCGATCAATGCGGCGGCCAAGCTCCGATCGGCGAGCAGCGCCGTGTCGATCGCGAGCACGACCTTCCCCCCGGCGAACAGGGAGAAGGTCCGCAGATCGGCCAGAATGGGTTCGAGCGACGGCGGGTGACGATGCGTTTCGACCGTGCAACCGGCGGCCGAGGCGATCCGGCCGGCGATCCGCTCGCCCCCGGCTTCGGCGAGGGTGAGATCGCCGACCACCAGGACCACTCCGGGCGCCGCCCCCGCTTCGAGGTTCGCGAGCAACCGATCGATCGTTATGGGCATGGCCCCGGGGCGGGGTGATCAGTCCGAGTCGCCGAGCAGACCTTTTTCCGCCAGCTCCTGACAGTCGATGCAGTACCGCGCCCAGGGCACCGCATCCAGCCGCGGGCGGGCGATCGCATTGCCGCAACTCGCACAGCGGCCGTAACTTCCGTCGTCGACGCGGCGCAGGGCCTCTTCGATCTGAAGCAGCAGGACACGCTCGGAGTCCGACAGGGAGAAGTTCAGCTCGCGGTTGTAGGCGTTGTTCGCCCGATCCACGATGTCGTCGGTCCCGTCGTCGGCGGCTTCCTGACCCGCCTGGAGGTCCGCTCGATACAGCTTGGTCATCTCGTTCTTTTGATGGAGAAGCCGATCCCGCAAGGGGCCGAACTCGTCGCCGGGCACCTCGGGGACAGCCTGAATCTTCTGCGTTTTGGGCACGACCCTCTCCTTATCAGCTCGCTTCAGCCGTTCGAAGGCGCGCGATGATAACCGATTCCGGCCGCGATCGAGAGACCCCGGTAAAGCTGCTCGTAAAGCACCAGCCGGGCGAGCTCGTGCGACAGCGTCATCGGCCCGAACGCGATCACCTTTCGGGCCGCTTCGAGGACCGCCGGATCGAGCCCCAGATCGGAGCCCAGGAGGAACGCCACCGGGTGGGGCCACTCGCGCTTCAAGCGCGCAAGCTCTTCCGCAAGCGCCTCGGACGAGAGCACGGTGCCGTGCGAATCGAGCGCCACGATCCAACAAGGGTCCGGCAACGCCGCGAGCAGCGCCTGTCCCTCCGCCCGGCGGCGTTGCGGATCCTCGGCGCTCGCCCGGGCTCGAATCGCCAGATCGCGCACCGGCACCGAGCGCTCGATGCGCTTGCGATAGTCGGCGCACAGCTCCTCCCAAGCCGAGCGCTGGTGCCGGCCGGCCCAGGCGATGACGATCTCGCGCGCCAAGGGTGTCTAAAGGAGAGTACCCGAGAGGGTCTTTGAGAGGGCCGCCCGGGGAGGGCGGTCAGCCGAGGGCGGCGACTTCTTCCCGCTCGCCCTCTTCCCGCGAGTGGACCATGAACTGGCTCCATTCGTCGGTAAAGCTGAGCGAACGCAGATCGCGCATCCGGTCGAGGAAGACGACGCCGTTCAGATGGTCGAACTCATGCTGAATGATCCGCGCCTCGAAGCCCGCCGCGATGAAGTCGGTCGGCCGGCCGGCGCGATCGAGGCCGCGCACCCGGACGCTGTGATGGCGTGGCACCAGGCCGCGCAGATCGGGGATCGACAGGCATCCCTCCCAGTCGTAGACCATCTCATGGGAGGTATGGGCGACCATCGGGTTGATCACCACACGGAGCGGGATGTCCGGATAGGCCGGATCGGATCCTTCGACGTCGACATGGCGCTCGTAGACGAACAACTGGAGATCCGCGCCCACCTGCGGCGCCGCCAAACCAACGCCCGACTCGGCGCGCATGGTCTCGATCATGTCGTCGATCAGATCCTGGATCTCGCCCCGTCCGACCTGCGCCGGATCCAAAGCTTTCGCCGGCACGCGCAGTGCGGGGTGTCCCAAGCGGAGGATCGGTCGAACGGCCATAGCGGTTGTGCTCACACGGGATTATACGCGCCCCCCTGACCGAACATCGGGGGAGGGCCGGGGATTCCTGGCGGGGCGTGACGACTTGCAGGCCCCGGGGATAAAGGACCTAAAGGACAACAGGGACTCCAAGGACGTCCCGCTTCGCGGAAGTTGGTCCTTGAAGTCCTTGAAGTCCTTGAAGTCCTTGAAGTCCTTTAGATCCTTTCCCCGGGTACAATACACAGCTCCCTTCCGGCACCCACCCGGACCACAACCACAGACAGGCACCTCCCTAGACCATGAGCGACTCCCGATTTCCCGACCTGCCCGGCGGTTACCCCTTCCCCACCCTGGAGCTGGAGGTGTTGGAGGAGTGGAAAGCGAACCGGATTTTCGAGCGCACCCTCACGCGCCCCGCTCCGGAGGGCGACTTCGTCTTCTATGACGGGCCGCCGACGGCGAACAACGTGCCGCACGTGGGCCATGTGGTCACCCGGGTGGTCAAGGATCTGATCCCCCGCTTCCGGACCATGCGCGGCCATCGGGTGGCGCGCAAGGCCGGCTGGGACACCCACGGCCTGCCGGTCGAGATCGAGGTCGAAAAGCGGCTCGGCTTCTCCGGCAAACAGCAGATCGAGGCCTACGGCATCGCCGAGTTCAACCGCGCTTGCCTGGAGAGCGTCCATACCTACGAACGGCAATGGCGCGCGATGACCGAGCGGGTGGGATATTGGCTCGATCTGGATGACGCGTATTGGACCTACAAGAATGAGTACATCGAATCGGTCTGGTGGGCGCTGGGCAACCTCTGGGACCAGGGCCTGCTGATCGAGGGGTACAAGATCCAGCCCTACTGCGCCCGCTGCGGTACCACCCTGTCGAGTCACGAGGTGGCGCAGAACTACAAAGAGGCGGAAGACCCGTCGATCTGGACGCTGTTCCGCCTCCACGCCGGGATGAAGGCGCAGGACGAAAACGGCGCCGAGGTGGATCTGTCCGGCGTCGGCCTGGTCGGCTGGACCACCACTCCGTGGACGACGCTCGCGAACGCCGCGGTCGCCGCCCATCCTGACCTGCTCTACAAGCTGATCGACAATCCCGGCAAATCAGGTGAGCGTCTGCTGATCGGCGAAGGGCTCGGCACGCCGGTACCCCTCGCAACCGAGATCGACGGGCATCGGAAGCAGCTCGACCTGCGCGAACAGCCCGCACTCGCTCGGTTCCGCGGGCGCGCGCTCGAAGGGCTGACCTACGAGCGGCTGTTCACCTTCATCGATCCGGAGGTGCCCGGCCGGGTCGTGCTCGGCAACTATGTGACCTCGACCGAGGGGACGGGCCTGGTCCACACCGCGCCGCCATTCGGCGAGGACGACTACCAGACCGGCCTGCGCTACGGCCTGCCGCTCTGGCTGACCGTCGACGGCGAGGGGAAGATGGTTCCGGCCGCCGGAGAGTTCGCCGGGCTCTGGTTCAAGGACGCCGATCCTAAGATCACCCAAGATCTGAAGCGCCGCGGCCTGCTGCTCCACTCCGACCGTTACAAGCACAACTACCCGTTCTGCTGGCGCTGCGACCGGCCGCTGCTCTACTACGCGACCACCAGCTGGTTCGTCCGCACGACCCAGAAGAAGGATGAGCTGGTCGCCCTCAATCGCACGATCGCCTGGCACCCGGAGCACGTGGGCCAGGGACGCTTCGGCAACTGGCTAGAAAACGTGGTGGATTGGGCGCTCTCGCGGCGACGTTATTGGGGAACCCCGCTCCCCGTTTGGCGTTGCGACGCGGAGGGGTGCAACCACATCTGGGTGGCGGGCTCCTACGCGAAGCTGTTCGCCGAGGCTGGCCGCGAGCTGCCAGAAAACGTCCAAGACCGGGAGCAGTTCGATCCGCACCGGCCGTACATCGACGATTGGACCTGGGGCTGCCCGAAGTGCGCGGCCGGAACAATGCGCCGGGTCTCCGAAGTGATCGACGCCTGGTTCGATTCGGGTGCCATGCCCTTTGCGCAGCATCACTACCTGGGCGAGCCGCTTACCGACTTCGATCCGACGACCGGCAAGGGTTTCCCCGCCGATTTCATCTCGGAGGCGGTCGACCAAACGCGCGGCTGGTTCTACACCCTCCACGCGCTCGGCACGCTCCTGTTCGACCAGGCCGCCTATCGCCACTGCATCGTGCTAGGCCACGTCGCCGACGAGCAGGGGCGCAAGATGTCGAAGCGCCTGGGCAACGTGGTCGAGCCGATGGGCGTGATCCAGGAGACCGGGGCCGACGCCCTACGCTGGTATTTCTGCGTCAACAACCCCGAGGTCAACTCCCGTTTTTCCGCCAAACTGGTCCGCGAGGCGGCGCAGAAGTTTCTGCTGCCGCTGTGGAACGCCGTCTCGTTCTTCACTATCTACGCCAATCTCGACGGCTGGCGTCCGGGAAAACCGGGAATCGAGGCGCCCTTCGCCGAACGTCCCACGCTCGACCGCTGGGTGTTGCTGCGCCTCGACCGGGTGACCGAAGAGGTGACCGCCCGGCTCGACGGCTACGATCTGGCCGAAGCGGCGCGCACGATCGAGGCGTTCGTCGACGACCTGACGAACTGGTACATCCGCCGGAGCCGCGGCCGTTTCTGGTCCGCCGACGCGGGAGGTTCGGACCTCGACAAACAATCCGCCTATCAGGCGCTCTACGAGGTGCTCACCACCCTCGCCCGGGTGCTCGCGCCGTTCGTGCCGTTCGTCGCGGAAGTCCTCCACCGGCATCTGATCCGGAGCCAGGACCCGAACGCCGCCGCGAGCGTTCATCTTGAGGATTGGCCGAGGGTGCCCGACGGTCGGAGCGATGCTCAGCTCGAAACCGGCATGGCCACCGTGCAGCGGATCGTCCGACTTGGCCACGCGGCACGGAACGTCCACTCTTTGAAGACTCGCCAGCCGCTCGCTTCGGTCACCCTGGTCGCCGCGGACTCGAACCTCGCCGCGGCGGTCGCGCCCTACCTCGACATCCTGCGCGACGAGCTGAACGTCAAAGAGGTGCGCTGGGCCGCGGATCGCAAGGAGTACGTTCACGCCGACGTCCGGCCGGTCTTCCCGAAGCTCGGCAAGCGGTTCGGCAAGCGGATGCCGGAGATCAAAGCCGCCCTCGAAGCCGCCTCGGGCGAGGCGCTGCTCGAACAGCTGGAAGCGACGGGCAAGCTCACGATCGAGATCTCCGGCGAACCGATCGAGCTGGTGACCGAAGAGGTGGAGATCCGCCTGGTCGAGCGCGAAGGAACGGCGACCCAAGGCGACCGCGAGCTGCTGGTCGCGCTCGACACGCACCTCACTCCCGAGCTACTCGCCGAGGGCTGGGCACGCGAGGTGGTGAGCCGCATCCAGACCGCGCGGAAAGAGCAGAACCTCGATTACGCCGACCGCATCCGCATCCGCCATCGGGCGGCCGAGCCTCTCGCCGCGGCGATCGCCACGCACCGCGATTGGATCCTGGGCGAGACACTCGGGGTCGAAATGATCGAAGCGGGCGACTCCACCGGATGGGCCGAAGCGCCGATCGAAGGGCACGACTTCGCGTTCGCGATCGAAAAGGTTTAGACAACGACTCCAGGAGCCGACCATGGCCGGAATCTTCAAGGCATACGACGTCCGGGGCACCGTCCCCGATCAAGTGAACGAAACCATCGCGCGGCAGATCGGCCTCGCGTTCCAGCACGTGCTCGACGCGGAGGATCGCGCGTTCGGCAATACCGTCCTGGTCAGCCGCGACATGCGCTCGCACAGCCCGGGGCTCGCCGAGGCGCTGATCGACGGCCTGCTCGCCGCGGGGCTCGACGTGCTGGACATCGGGCTCGCCACGACGCCGATGAACTACTTCGCGATCGGCCACCACAAGACCGCGGGAGGAGTCCAGGTCACGGCGAGCCACAACCCGGCGAAGTACAACGGCTTCAAATTCAGCCGCCACGATGCCCTACCGGTCTCCGGCGACCATGGCATCGCGCTGATGGAAAAGAAGATCGCCGAAGGGGATCTGCCCGAAGCCGCGACGCGCGGCACGCGGACGAAAGGTGATGTTTCAGAGGCTTACGCCCAGCACGTCCTCTCGTTCCTGCGGCCGGAGGGTGGCGGCGACAAGAAGCTGAAAGTCGCGGTCGACGCGGGAAACGGCATGGTGGTGATCGAGCGGCCGATTCTCGAAGCCTGCGGCATCGAGATGATCCCGCTCTATTTCGAGCTGGACGGCACCTTCCCGAACCACGAGGCCAACCCCCTGAAAGCGGAGAACCTGGTCGACCTGCAAAAGGCGGTGCTCGACAACCACGCCGACTTGGGCCTCGCATTCGACGGCGATTCGGACCGCGCGGCGTTCGTGGACGAAAAGGGCGAGGCGATCGGCAGCGACCTCGCGACGGCCTTGATCGCGGGCGCCTTGCTCGATCGCGAGCCGGGCAAAGCGGTGGTCTACGATCTCCGGTCCTCGCGCGCCACGGGCGAATACATTACGGAGCACGGCGGGGTCCCCGTTCGCGAGCGAGTCGGCCACTCGTTCATCAAAGCCACCCTTCGCGAGCATCACGGCATCTTCGGCGGCGAGCTGGCCGGCCACTACTACTTCCGCGACCATTTCCACGCCGACTGCCCGCTGATGGCGGTGATCGAGGTCTTCAACCTCCTCCGCGCGAAGGGCAAACCGCTCTCGGAGCTGGTCGCCCCGCTCCACCGCTACGCCAAAAGCCCGGAGATCAACTTCGAAGTCGAAGACAAGGCCGGCATGATCGCCCAACTCGCCGAGCGCTACAAAGACGCTGAGATCGACTATCTGGATGGCATTACGATTTCGTACCCCGACTGGTGGGCCAACGTTCGCCCCAGCAACACCGAGCCGTTCCTTCGCCTGGTGCTGGAAGCGAAGACCGCAGAGCAGCTGAAGGAAAAGGAGCACGAGTTCTTCGCGATCTTGGGAGAGCCCGCGGAGTAGGGGACGCCGAAGTCGGATACTTTCGCCGAAACTTCATGTTCGAAGGGGGTATGAGTCCATGCTTGTCGGTCGCTTCGGCTATGGGCTGGAGTGGCACCGCGAGCCGGTGGGCCAGTACGCGTAAGCCCCAATGGAGACCAGAGACAAGAAGATCGTCCGACGGGGTGCGCAACGTCCCGAGGCCGTTTTCCGGCACCGGTTCGCGGGTACAATGACCGCACAGGGAGGGACTCATGACAATCAAGACCCTTTCCAGTCGGGAATTCATCCAGAACGCAAGCGACGCCAAGAAAGCGGCGAACGAAGGACCGGTGTTCATCACAGTCCGAGGACGCCCGGCGCACGTGCTGCTGAGCATTGAGGACTACCAAAGGATCACCGGAGCCGGCCAGAAGATCGCCGATCTGCTGGCCATGCCCGGTGCCGCAGACCTCGAACTCGAGATACCACGGTTTGAGGACCGCGCCCGACTTGCAGACCTCTCTTGATGTTCCTCCTCGATACCAACGTGGTGTCGGAGTTGCGGAAGGTCCGCCCTGGAAAAGCAGACACGAACGTCGCGGCCTGGGCGGAGACCATCGCTAGGCTCCACGTGCCGAATCCTCGCCCCTTCCGGGACGGTTTGATCGCAGCCACTGCGCTCGTCCACGACATGACGGTTGTGACCCGCAATGTCGGGGACTTCGAAGCCACAGGTGTCCCATTGCTCAACCCGTGGGAATGGCGGCCGGACTAGCCCTACGGCTCGGCAGAGTTCCACTTGTGAGAGCACGTGCTCTCAAGCCTCGTTCATCGTCCGTGCGTCAATCCGGAGGGCTGCACCATGTTCATCGGTCACTTCGCAGTCGGTTTCGCCGCCAAACGGCAGACGAAGCCGGTCTCGCTCGGCACGCTGTTTCTCGCCGTGCAGTTTCTCGACCTTCTCTGGCCGACGTTTCTCCTGCTCGGCTGGGAGCAGGTCCGGATCGTCCCGGGCATGACGGCGGTCAATCCGTTCGATTTCACCTCCTACCCCTACAGCCACAGCCTGGTCGCCGCCCTCGGCTGGTCGATCGCCTTCGGAGCCATCTACTGGCTGCTCCGCCGCAGGTCGGGAAACGCCCTCATCCTCGGCCTGGCCGTCTTCAGCCATTGGGTGCTCGACTACGTCACCCACATTCCTGACCTGCCCATCACGATCCACGGCACGGCGAAGGTGGGCCTTGGCCTCTGGAGGTCGCTGCCAGCCACCCTCGCGGTCGAAGGCCTCATCTTCATCGTGGGCGTCGCGATCTACGCCCGAACCACGAAAGCCCGAGACCGCGCCGGCCGCTTCGGATTCTGGGGCCTCGTAGCCTTCCTGCTCATCGCCCATCTCGCGGCGATCTATGGCCCCGTGCCAACCGACATCAAAGCCCTCGCCTGGGGCGGTCAATCCATCTGGCTGCTGGTGCTCTGGGGTTATTGGCTGGATCGGCATCGCGAGCCGGCGGGCCAGTACGCGTAACCCCCGATGGAGACCGGCGACAAGAAGATCCTCATCCTCGCCGGCCCGAATGGCGCGGGGACCACGTTCGCCCGAGAGTTTTTACCCAACGAGGCCAACTGCCCCGTCTTCGTCAACGCCGACCTGATCGCGGCGGGCCTATCCCCTTTCGACCCCGACGCCGCCGCCTTCCGAGCCGGTCGCCTGATGCTTGAAGAGATCGCCAACCACACCGCAGCTGGGAGAAGCTTCGCCTTCGAGACGACCTTGTCGGGACTGACCTATGCGCGCATGATTCCCCGGTGGCGGGAGGATGGGTACACCGTCAAGTTGATCTTCTTGTCGCTCAGCTCTCCGGAGGACGCCATCGGTCGGGTGAAACTGAGAGTGAGGCAAGGGGGACACGACGTACCGCCGGATGTCATCCGCCGCCGGTTTACAGCCGGACTGCGTAACTTCGAGGAGATCTACCAATCCCTCGTGGACTATTGGCGATGGGTAGACAACAGCAAAGATCCTGCGCGACTCTTGGAAGAAGGGAAAAACCCATGAGCGACGGACAGCGTTCGCACCACCTTCCCGACTCAGACATGGAAGCCGTGCTACCCGCCCTGGCGCGAGCCGCCCAACGCGCCCGCGAAATCGCGCGCCAGACGGGTACCGCGATCTTCGTCGAGCGGAACGGGAAGAGTGTCGAGGAGAAGCTGCCGCCCGGGGAATCGGGGAGGCGCCCCCACCCCTAACATGACAATGCTATTCCGGTATAATCTGTGGATCTTCCAAGAACTCATAGAGCGAGATGCCATTAGAAGCTCCCTAACGCAGCATCCGAAAACCTCCCATCGAGGCATTCCAAAATGACCGATTTCGAACTCGACCTCGGCAGCGGCCTCAATCTAAAGAGGGCAGAACAAGCGATCAAGACGCTTGGCACTCAACACCTTCAAGGCCACTCTGCCTTGGTCAATCTAAGCCGCTGCCAACATGTTGACGTAGGAGGTGGCTGGAGGCTCGGGTGTGCGTTGCGCCGGTTTGAAAGGGTCGGCCTTTCAGTTCATGTCCCCTCACCCGGTAATTTCGCCGGATCTTGGTTTCTTAATTTTACTCGATCAGGCCTTGGACTCTCGCTCTCACGATACGCAAGTGAAATTCTGGCAGATGGCCAGGATATCACCGAAACCATTCGCTCTTATTATCGAACCCCTCGCGCTCACTTATCGGCGTACTCCTCGCAAACTCCTCCTGCATGGATCGGCCAGAATTCTATACTTATACCAGATATCGAAAGCGGCGTACTCTTTCTCGACGACATCTCCCACTTCCTGGTTTCGATCGAGCCTCTATTCCAATACGTCAAACTCGATGTAAAGGCTTACAACAAAGAAGACATGGCCGCTCTAATTCGACTCCTCTTTGAATCAGCACAAAATGTTTGGGATCATGCTGACCGATCACCACTCCCAGAAACTACATCCATTACGAGTTACATATCGTTTCGGTACTACAAAAAGGTAGCTGTCAAGGTCGATCATGGCACTTCATTAGAAGACTATTTGAGTCGCTATGAGAGCTTCCTCCCGTCAAGTACTGACGTCGTCGGATTTGTAGAACTAAACGTCGTCGACGATGGAGTCGGGATTGCCGCCAGGCAATCTCAAGATCACTCCATCTATTGGGGCGATTTCCATCACGAACTAGCAATGACGACCCTGGCTTTTACGGACGGAATATCCGTGAAGCTGCAATCTCACGATGCAACAGTTCGAGGCAAGCCAGGATTTGGATTTGGCAACATTAAAGAGTCACTAGAACATCTCGTCGCCTATGCATTCGTCCGAACAGGAAGAGTAGCCGCCTACTTCGACCCCACCTCGGGTCACCGAGAATTTCAACTAGACCCAAGGCCCCTGGGATACATGCCAGGTACAGTGCTTCAAGTTCTTCTTCCTGCGCGCATCGCACGCGTTTTCTCTGTTGTGGAGTGAACGATGGCGATCACATATGTTCGTTATGAGATGCCAGTTCCCCGGCTGCTTGTAGCCGATCCAGGTTTCCCGAACAAGCACGTTCTTCTTTTTGATCCAGTCTTTGAAATAAAGCCATCGATCTCATTTGGTGATCGTCTTCGCCGCATCGAGCCAGAGCTACTTGATGCAGACGCACTAATAGTCAGGGTTGGACTGGATGATTACGATAAAGAAAGCGCCAACGGCACACACTCACGAATCTCTGCCGATCGAACTGTACAGGCACTCCTTAAACATACACCCATCGCTACACTTCAACCATCCATCTCCGATGGTAGTCTAACGAGCCCTCGCTTAACATGGCTAACAGATGCCGCCACCGAGATCCAACAGGCATTTGAGACTAGCACAGATACCCTGCGAAGTTTCGAGATTCAGGCGCTACTCGCCGGGAGCGAAGCTATTCTCAACTCTCCGGAAGTACATTACTCACTCCCGTCGGGGCTTCACGCAGATGGATTCGTAGCCTTCGATAGGCTGGCCACAGATGCAACAGGTGTATTCCGGCTGTCGGATTGGATACTTGATGAAATCCGAGTGGATACGGCAATACTGGCTGACCAAGGCGCAATGCTTCCTGTTCTACTTTCGCTCCAAGTTGCAGGCGCGCTCGCCTACGGTAAACGTATCCCGTTCAGAATTCTTCGCGAATACCCTGTGGAGCCAACTGATGTCGGTGAGGCTGTCCACGATTTACTCGAGCAACTCGGCCCCTCCGGGCATATTCTCTTCCTTCTCAGTGTCTACTCTAGCGGACGAACGGCCAGATTCTTTAGAGAACTTGCCCCCGAAGGCTCGCGCCTAATCGCGCTTACAAATACTGAAGGCGAAGAACCGCCAGGCGACTATTCAAGCTATCACTGCCTTAATTTCCGCCGCCGACTCATCAATGGTGATGGACAATGTGATTTATGTTCGTCGAGCAAGCTCGTGTCAGTATCGCATCGAGGTTTCGCGAGAACTCCCTTTGGTAAACACGAAGCTGTCAGCATAACTGGCGCGGCACTCGAGGAGAACAAGGAGTTCTGGGAAATTGCGCACCGTGCAGACGCTGTGCGCCTTCACTATGATGACGCAAATGGACGCCATCAGAGCGTCTTTCTCAATACCGTTGCGCTCCTTACTGATCCGGATTTCAACAAAGTCGTCGCCGGAAAACTTGGAGAGCTTCAAAAACCTGACCTAGTTCTTATTCCTCTTCATCGTGCGAGCAATCTTCTTGCATCGCTCGTAGCAGAAATCGGCCTATGTGAGACTATTATTTTTGTGGACCTAGCTACCACTCTTCCCAGGGAGGTTTATGGTACCGCCGTTTCTCGGGTGTTGTTGATCGACGATGTCATCATTACCGGCAAGGCGCTGTCTACCATAAAGCAAAAGCTGTACCAGGTCGAGCGAGATCTAGGTAAGTCCTTCGACATCGAGGCTTTTGTACCTATTGCACGGCCAAGCAGAAAGGATGACTTCCGTTATCTTAAGTCTCCGTTCTGGCACGGGGAAAATCATCTCCACTACTGTTTTCAGGTCTTACTCCCGGATCATCGAGGAGAATCATGCGTATTGTGCGAAGAGCGAAGACTACTGAATCTGTTTATTCCACACCTTTCTCCTGGGAGCCAAGCGTACGCACAACGGAGAGTACGATTTCTGAGAGGTGCTGTTCGATCTCCATTCATGAGAAGTGATGACGGCAGCGTCTCACAAGGAGCCTTGGTTGGCAACATAGGGCGAGGTACGCTATTCGCCGCGGCACTGAGCATTGCCCGCAGCATTTCTAATAGAATCTCTAGCTCTGATAGATTCAAAGAGCTACATGTTGATGCGCGTGATCTACTCGCAAAATTCTATGACCCGGAGCTTCTCGGCGGCTTTCTGCGTTCGTTTAATCGGCATGAGCTGCACTATGCTGGCCATCTCGAAGACCTCAGGCGCAGGCTTGAGGATGTCGTCGTTTGCGATGAGTCGATGGGCCTAGTTGAGGAGATCGGTTGGGCCGGAGTTCAAGGAAAACTGCCCGTTGACGGAGTCCTCAAGCTCATCGGGAGGATGCCAAAGAGCGATGCTCTGGACATGTTGTGCGAGTTGGTTTTCCTAACCCAAAAGGATAGCTTGAAATCAAAGCCTTCGTGAAGACCCCAAAGACCTTCATCGAGGCCCGGACCGGTGGCCACAGAATTGCCTGGTGCATTGCTCAGATGCCAGTGAAGCCTGGTGAAACCCCACCCCGTGGCGACACCGACTGGCCCCAGGTGAACGCGTGGCGGACGAAGAAGTGCTTGCGGCGGCCCTAGCCGATCCCGATGCGCAGCCGCTCAGCCCCGAGGAGTTGGCCAAGATGCGCCGGGTGTCGCGGGTCCAGTTTGCCGAGGCCTTCGGCCTGCCGATCAGCACCTTGCGGGATTGGGAGCAGAACCGCTGCGTCCCGGATGCTCCCGCCGCGCGTTGCTGCGAGCCATCGAGCGGGAGCCCGAGACGATGCGGCGGCTTCTGGGACAGGCCGCTTAAGCCAGGCCGGCGAACGTGCTCGAAATTGCCCGACGAACGCGAACGGTCATGGTGGTCGAGCGCGCGGAAAGATCGTCGAGGAAGAAGGCAGACTTGTATCCCACGGCCGGAGCGGGTAGTTTCTCGGTCGACGGCGAGGGCGAGGGAAAAATGACGGGCGGCTGCAACCGCCCGTCGAGACCTACACACGTGGATCGGGGATCAAGCCGGGGCGACTTCGATGTCGACCTTACTCGCTTCCACCGACCTCTCCTTCGCCGCCACCTCCACCTTCTTCTTGCTGGCGGCCTTGCGGGGCCGACCCTTCGGCTGCAGGCCGTAGCGGATCAGCTCGGCGCTGTCCAAACCGTGGTGCGCCTGCAAGTCCGCCGTGAAACGCCGGTAGATCGTGGCACCCTCGCGGGCCAACTCCCGGCGCTGCTTCATGACGCTCGAGAGTTCCGAGCGAATCGCCTCGGCCTGCTCGTTGAAGCGGACAAGACCCTGGACGTGGGTCTCGAGGGCCTGGTGCCGCTCGACCGCCGGGCCGAGCGACCCCACGATCGGCCGAGCGTTCTCGACCATGACATTCCAGGTGTTCGCGATATCGGCATACCGTCTCTGTCTCATACATCCTCCTTCGCTGTGGCGAAGACAGGTGTGGGATCAGCCCCACGCGACAATGATAGGAAGCCGTTTCCGAGAAATCGAGCAAATCGGGCGTTTCGGCGAAAAAAGTCGACAAGGCGACCCGGAACCGGGCGGCGATCGAGTACGCCCGCCGTTCCGGCTCTTGAATGGGGCGGAAAAAGTCGGCAATCCACTTTTTCAGGCCTGCACTCCTGAAGAAAAACTCGGCAGTCCACTTTTTCAAGCCCGCAGTCTTGAAGAAAAAGTCGGCACTGCACTTTTTCAAGCCCGCACTCGGGAAGAAGAACTCGGCACTGCACTCTGTCGAGCTGGCACTCGCCAGAAAAAAGTCGAGAATCTGCATTGCGAGCTCTGAACCGCCATCCGATAAATCGGCAATCCGAAGAAAAAAGTCGGCACTGCACTCTGCCAAGCCGGAAATCCCGAGTGCGGAGTCAAAAATTCAGCAGTGCTGACCTAGAACTGCCGAGTGCGGACTTGAACTCTCGAGTGCAGACTTGAAACTTTCGAGTGCGGATACAGAATTCAGGAATGCCGGATTTCATTCCGAGGGTCCGCCTTAAACTTTCCGCGCGCCGCTCTGGAATTTCGCCGAGCGGAGTCGACATTCACCGAGTGCACGCCAAACTTCTGCGGCGCCGCGCCAACTAACGCGCGTCCTGGACAAAAATGAGAATGTCCGGGCCAAAACGACTGACGACCACTGGCGAAGAACGGATGAGAATTATCGGCAATCGCCGCGGCCGTCGATTTTTCGGACCGGGCAGAGAAGAGGGCTCGCTATCCCCACGAGTCGACCATGTCTTTCGCTTCTTTTAAACCCAAGCCCATGTTCTCTCGGACGATCTTGACCGCGTTGATTTTGTTCCCTTGGAAAGCCTCGGACCGCGCCGCACTCATCCACTCGCTTTCCAGAGGCGCAGGGTTGGGTTGTCCGCAATGCGGGCAGACGGCAGCCTCACTGCTTACTTTGCCATAGCAACACCTGCAGGGTCCCAAATGCGGCATGTCTTGACTCCTCTCGAGGAGATTCGGCGTCCGCCCGCCGTGCCTCTGGGCGGTGAAGTCGCCGAGGGGCGATCCGTCGACCAGGCCTGGGGTCGCAGTCTAGCAAGTTGGGTAGCGACCAAGACCTACGCGGTACTCACCTGCGGTCGAAGCACTATGCCCGCCGCGAGTACGGGAAGCGATCGCGGATCTCGCGGTTGAAGAACTGGCCCTTGGACGGGGCTTCCAGGAGGGCTGAATAGATGCCTTGCGGAACGCCTTGGTAGCGGTAGATCCGGCCGCTCACGAATTCGATCTCGAGAGTCCGGGACGAGGAGTCGTAGCCGACCCCGGAGAGACTGGACGAATCGACGGACTCGCGGTGCATAGGCCCCCCACCTGGGGGCTTCCCTGAACCGCGAGAATCGTGCCCTGGATCCGGCCCCCCACAGGTATCATAACTCGGTGACAAATCTCTTCGAGCCATGACTTTTGGGGCGCGGTGGGCCACCGGAGACTTCGGCGAGCCGACTCTGGCGTTCGCCTTGTGGTTCGCTTCGCGCTAGCGACCCCTCTCTTCACCGACGGAGATCCCAACCCGTCCGGGTCCAGGTACTGGGCGACCGGGCGACCGCCTTTCGTTTTACAGGGGCCGCCAAACAGCTTGAGCCTGCATCAGGTAGCTCTTACGATCGGCCGCAACCTCGGGGAAGGTCACCTGGTATCCCTGTCGGCCACCGGGTTCGATCGGGCCGAGGCGCACGCTCTGCACTTCTCCTACCCGCTGGCCCGCCGACTACAGTTGGACATCCGCGTAGCCGACGGCCACCGTCTCTCCCAGGTTGAACCACTCTCCGTGGGCCAGCCACCCCTTCTCCGACTGCTTGAGGATCGGGTAGCCGATGTGCCTGACCTCGGTTCTGGGCGGAGGAAAATATGTCCCTCGTTCCTCCTCGGCCCGGCGAAAACGAGCGACCTGGTCGGTGAGATCCCGAATGCGGTCCCCCGCGGTATCCAGGGCTTGGCGGTACGCGGTGGAGCTCAGACTTTCGATCCGCTCGTTCTCTTCGTGCCTTGCGGCGCGGGACACCGCATCCGCTGCGGGTTCGGAAGCCGCGGCTTCTTGTGGAGGAGCCTCTTTCGGCGCCCTGAAGGCATACCAAAGGCTGCCGATCAGGCCCACCGCTACGAGGATTCCCACCGCCCAGTTTCGATAGTTCGGTTCGGAGCGAGCCGAATAACCTTGGCCGGTCATCGCAACCTCCCTTGCGTTCGCAGGGGCCGATTCTACCGGGATCGAGTCGCGGCGCGGGCCGGCTAGTCCAGCCGAACCACGGCGTCGCCCGCGCCCAGATCGACCTCGATCTTCGCCGTTCCGGTGCCGGTCCAGTTGATCGAGCGGAGCAGACCGCTCCCTTCGATCTTGCCGCCGCTCACCCACAGCTCCGCCTTGCCGGCTCCGACGTCGATATGGAGCGGGCCGACCGTGGCCTTGCTTTGAGTGATCGTGATGTCGCCGCCTCCGGAGTCTGCCTCGACGTCGCTCAGCATGCCGGAGATCTGGACCTCGCCGTTGACCGACTCGACTTCGAGCGGAACATGCGCCGGCACCTTGAATCGGGCCTCGATCCAGAGCTTACGCGCATGGTATCCGGTCGCGCCCTTCACCCGGACCAGTACCTGGTTCTTGGTTCGCGACCAGGCAAGGCTTACGCCATCGGTCGCCTTCCGGCAAACGTCGGCCGGCGTTCCCTCCAGGCAACCGAGGTTGATCTCGGCCTGGACGTTCGGCCCATCCCAACCCTGGACGATCAAATCGCCGGACTTGAGCTTGGTCTGAATCTTGGGCGCCGAGCCCACCTGGAACTCTTCGGTAATCTTTCGGACGGGATCGAGCGCGAAGGAGGGGCGCGCGAGGAAAGAGAAGGTCAAAAGAGCGGCGAGAGTGGCGAGCGTACCGAGCGAGAGGCTCTGGGCTGTCTTCATCGGTGGGTCCTCCTGGCGGCCGATTGTGGCAGACGAAGGCGGGCGAATGTCAAAGGCGGACCTACTTCACCATCCCGGGCTGGACGATCTCCTTCTTGGCATCGTCCTTCGCCTTGCGCACCATGGCTCGTACGTCGGCGAGCAGCTGCTTGGCGTCATAGACAATGCCGTCTTTTATCGTGTAGCGGACGCCCCCGACGCGCACCACTTCGTTCTGCTCGTTCAGGTGGATCGCGCCGGTGCCGTAGAGCACCTGGAGGTTTTCGATCGGGTTCGCGCCGACGACTACCAGGTCCGCGAGCTTGCCGGGCTCGACGCTGCCGATCTGATCGGCCACCCCGAGCGCCTGCGCGCCGAGAAGAGTGGCGGAGCGGATGACTTCGAGCGGATGGAACCCCGCCTCGCGCAGCAGCTCCAGCTCGCGGATGTAATCGAAGCCGTAGAGCTTGTAGATATAACCGCTGTCCGAACCGGTGGTCACTCGCCCGCCCGCGTTCTTGAAATCGAGCAGGAAGGACATCCAGATCCGATAGTTCTCCTTCCAGGCCACCTCCTGCTCGGTGCCCCAGGCGAACCAGTACGACCCGTGGGACTTGCGGCTCGGCGCGTAGAAATCCCAGAGCGAGGGAAGGGTGTACTCCTCGTGCCACTCGGCGCGGCGGGCGCGCATGACATCCCGGTTCGCCTCGTAGATCGTGAGGGTGGGATCGATGGTGAAATCGAGCTTTACCAGCTCGTCGATTACCTCTTTCCAACGCTCCGAGCCGCGCGGCGCGGCCTGCTGCCAGAGCCGTCCGGCTTCGCCGAACCGGTCGGCCTCGTCGGCGTAGTTGTAATCGACGGGATAATTCTGGATCGTGCGGTCGACGAACAGCGCCTCGGGCAGGCCGTACCAGTGCTCCATCGAGGTGAGCCCCCAACGGGCGGAGTCGAGCACGGTGACGCGCGACACATAGAGCTGGGCGTGATGGCAGGCGGAGCGTAGGCCAAGCTTCTTCGCCTCCTCGATCGCCGCGCGCATTAGATCCGGCCGGGCGCCGAAGAATTTGAGCCCTTCGGCCCCTTTCTTCGCGACCGAGCGAACCCAGGCCCGCGCCTCCTCCGGCGTCGTGAATGGCTCGTCGCGGCCCTGACCGAACGCCACATACGGGTGGATGCGCGGCGCCACGATCTCGTTCTTGGCGCTCCGCGCCTGTTCGGAGAGGACCCAGTCGATCCCGTTGCCGCTCCCCGGATCGCGGATCGTGGTGATCCCATGCCCCAGCCAGAGCTTGTAGACGTATTCGGCGGGCGTGCCCTGCTCCGTGCCTCCGATGTGGCCGTGCATGTCGACGAACCCGGGCAGGACGTACATGCCCGAAAGATCCATTTCCTGATCGCCCGGCTTGGCCTTCGGCCGCTTCTCGGGATCGATCGCAACCCCCGGACTGCCGACGATTTGGACGTCCGAAATCCGGTTCTTCTCGATCACGATGTCCACCGGGCCGACCGGCGGAGCGCCCGTGCCGTCGATCAGCGTGGCACCGCGGAGGATGAGACGATCGTACGGTCCTGCCCCTTCGTCCGCGCGCCGCGGAGGCGCGGGCGGAATCGATTCGTCTTTCTTCTTTTCGGCTTTCTTCTCTGGAGTCTTGGGGGTCTCGGCGGCAGGGGATGCGGCACCAGCCGAAGACGCGGCGAGACCGAAGGCGATCAGAAGGGCGGGTAGGACCGCCGAGAGGCGGCGCGGAAAGCTCGGCATGAGGTGCTCCCAGGATTAAGGAGCGGGAATCCTGGCAGACCCGCGCGGGCGGGGCAACTGCGGGTCTCACTCAGACAGTAGCGGCGGACTCCAGGCGCTGCAGGCGGGTCTCGTGGGACTCCGAGGAGTCTTCCAGGATACGGATACGGCACCCGTGCTCGGTGTACGAGAGCCGAAACATCGACCGCGTCTCGGCGAACTCCCGGGCGGTTTCGGCCTGGAGACGATCAATTCTCTCGCCGTTCAAGATGACGCCTTCGGCGACCTGCTGGATCTCCGATCGGAGGCCTTCCGTAATCACGCCAAACTCGCGGCGAGAATCGTCCACCTTGGCCCCTAATTCTTGAGCCACAGATTGCAGACCGAGGCGCAACTCTTCCTGTTTCGCCCCCAGGCCTTCGGTGGTGCGCCGCAGCCCAGCCAGCTCTTCCAGGATTTTCGCCGACAGGTCGTCGCTCATAGGACGAGAATATCAGGAAGCTGCTCTCCAACAACCTCAGTTCGCGAGCGCCGAAAGGTCCGAACCCGACTCCTTCACCGCGTCTTTCGCCTTCTTCAGCTCCTCGGCGTGGCCGGTCTTCTGGGCCGCGATCGCGAGCAGCATGAAACTCTCTGCGTTGTCGCTGTCTTCGCGCTTGAGCAGCGCTTTGTTCAGCCGCTTGAAGGCGCGGTCGTAATCGCCGCGGCGGAGATCGAGCCGGGATTCGATGACTCGGATGTCTTCGTCGGCCCACCCGCCGGTGACCGAATTGAGGGTCTTCTTCGCCTTGTCGAGCGCGGCTTGCGCCTCGGCGTCCTGACCGCGGTCGAGAGCGATACGGGCGAGTCCGAGCTGAATCCGGCTGTCGATCTCGCGCGATTCGGCTCTCAGATCGCTGTTGCTCGGTTTGTCGTCCGGATCGCCGACCCAAACCTCGGCCGACTGCGCTTGGGAAAAGAGCCGCACCGCTTCGTCCAACCGGCCTGCCGCGGCTTGATCCTCGCCGTGGTAACAGAGGGTTCGTTTCGGCCGGCGGCTCTCGTCGAAAAACCGGCCGTATACCCGCTTGTCGCGGTCGAGCCAGAAGCGGCGTGGCTCGAAATCGAGCGGAATGTCGATCGGCACGCGCTCGCCGCGCAGCACCATGCGCCCTTTGAGCAGCGCGTTCGGATCCGAGCTTTTTTTCCACTTTGCCTCGTCGCGCGCCGGATCGTAGAAGGAGACCTGGACCGGGACGACGAGCGAGAGCCCGGAAAGATCGCGGATCGTGTTCAGCCGCTCTCGGGTTACGTCGAATCCTCCTCCCGCGGAGACCGCTCGATAGCGGAACCGGTAGGGCGTTTCGATCCGCGCCTCGCCCTGGACCCGCCACTTGCCTTCTCCCTCCTTCTGGTACTTGTAGGTGTAGTAGACCTCGGGCAGGCCGGTGCCTTCGACAAAGCGGGAGACGAAGGCGTCGAGATCCGTGTCCGTGATCTTCTCGATCAGGTCGAAGAACTCGCGCGTCGAGATCGTCGCCCCGTTGACCGCGCGCACCACCTCGTGCATCACCTTGGGAAAGTTGTCTTCGCCCATACTGCGCGCCAGCATGTCGAGGATCACGGCGCCTTTCTTGTAGACGATCGGCTCGAAGGCATCGTTCGTCCGGCTGGAGAACAGGCGGTTTCCCAGCACCACCGGCCCGACCGAATCGATCGCGCGCTCGTCCGGCAGGGTCTGGGTGAGCGCCGCCTGCCAGCCCGCAGTCGGCCCGACCAGAACGTCTTCGCGCCGGCTCTTGCGATCGACTTTCTTGCCCGTCGCAGGCTCGATCTTTTCATCCTGATACAAGAGCGCCGAGTAATTCGCCATCGCCTCCGAAAGCCAGACGTCGCGGTCGCTCGCCCAGGTGACTCGATGGCCCCACCATTGGTGCGCCATCTCGTGGGCGATCACAGTACGGCGGTCTTCGAAACCGAGGATCAGAGTCCAGAACGACGTATCGAGCATCATCAGGTCGGAGAGAGTGATGAATCCGAGCATCGACTGCGAGAACCCGCGGGGAATCGTCGCTACGGTCAGCTCGTCGAGCGGGTAAGGGCCGAACGTGGTCTCAAAGAAGCTGAGCGCTTCGGTGACCGTGTCGCCGATCTCCTTGCGACTGTCGCGCCCCTGGCTACGGCTGGTCGGATCGAACGCCAAGGTGACCGCGACGTGGCCCACCTGCCGCTGTTCGAGCGCGAACTTGCCGAGCTCGAAGGTGTAGCCCCAAGTCGCCAGATCGAGCCGGCGACGTTCCCATTTGAGATCGCCCGTCTCTCCGCCCTCCACCCGGTGGCCCGGCGCGAGCAGGTCGAACCGTCGCGGCCAGTGGAAGGTCGCCTCGTAGGTCGCCCGATCGATTACCCCCACATGCGGGTACCAGTTCTGGGTGTCGCGCAGGGCGTACGATTTGGCGTCCCCGTCAATCGCCACCCCATCGTATTCGACGGCGATCGTCACCGTGCCGTCAGGTTGGGGAACCTCGGGCAGCACCGCCGTCAGGTCTTTGCCCGAGCGCTCGAATGGAAGTTTCGCATCGCCGAGACGGACCGCGCGGACCTCGAAATCGCGCGGTAGCCGAATCTCGACCGTGCGCACACCCGAAAGGATCGGCCGAAGCTCGATCTTCGCTACCGCGTGGAGCTTTTCGATCGGGTCATCGACCGTCACGTCGAGCGTGTAGCGGACCGGCTCGAAAGCCGCGGCGCCCGGTGCCGGCAGGCCTTCCTTGGTGCGGAGAGTAGAGGAAAGCCAGGTATCCCATTGGCCCAAGTCGTCGAGCTCGACGCCGATCAGCCGGCCTCGACGCTGCTCGCGCGCGAGCTGGCGGATGATCTTCCGTTTCTCCTTCTCGGTCGCCTCGATCGGCACGAACTGGCCGAGCGTCACCTGCTCGTCGGACTGCGGATCGACCAGGTAGAGAAAATCGCCTCGTTCGAGGCCATGGAAGCGGCCGACGAAAAGATTCTGGTACGGCGTGTCGCCCAACGCGTCGGCCCAGATCGCGCCGCGAATGTCCAACAGCTCGCGCTCCGTGCCCTTCTTCCACTTGTCGTAGGTCTCCCGCGCCCGCTTGGTCTCCGCCTCGTCGAGGGTGGCCGCCGGGCGCTTGATCAACGCGTCGACCGCCCGGTCGAGGCCGAAGACCAGCACCACCTGGTCCAACGATTCGTCGATCGCGGACGCGCCGGTGAACAACTCCAGCTGCCCGGCTTCGATCTCGTCGGGCGGCGGCAGCTCGATGCGCCCCTGACCGAAGAAGACCAGCTCCCGCACCTGCCCTCCCACCGGAGAGACGGGAATCAGCTTCCCTTCGAGCGTAAGCGTCGCGAGCCCCGCCACGAGCTTCACCTTCTTGAGCGTCACGGCCTTTTCCGGCTGGAGCACCGCGGCGTCGATCTCGGCGAGCAGCGCCTTCGGATCGGGAGCAGGGACGGGGGCTTGCGCCGAGAGCGCGGAAGAAGCAGCCACCCAGGCGAGAAGGAAGACGATCGGAGCGGCTCTGCGCATGGAGATCCTCGAAGTGAAAGGCATCAGCGTGGCGTGATAAAGCTCTCGCAGTAGACCCGGATGCTCGATGCTTCGTTGAGTGGGCTCGGTTTTCTAAGACAGCGTATCAAACGCAAAAAGGGCCAGCGGCAGAACCGCTGGCCCCTTGGACAATCGATGGACGTGAATCGAGCTTACGAGCCCATCTTTCGCGGCGACGATTTCGGGCCGCTTCCGGCCGGCTTCGAACGTCCGGTCGGCTGCGCTTTCGGCTCCTTCTTGCCCCGCTCCTTCGGCGCTTCGTCGGAGGCCTTTTTCTTCGGGGCCGCCGGCTTCTTCGCTTTCGCGGACTTCGGGGGCGTCGGCGCCGGAGCGTCGGCGGCCTTGTCGACCATTTCGATCAACGCCATCTCGGCGCCGTCGCCGGGGCGCGGTCCGAGCTTGACGATCCGGAGGTAACCGCCCGGACGCTCGGCGAACCGTGGGGCGATGTCGTCGAACACTTTCTTCACCAGGTCGCGGCTGCCCAGCCAACGCAACGCCCAGCGGCGCGCGTGGATGGTGCCCTGCTTGCCGCGGGTGATCACCCGCTCGGCGAGCGGACGGATCTCCTTGGCTTTCGGCAGCGTCGTGATGATCCGCTCCGCCAGCATCAAGGACTGGATCTGGTTCTTGAACAAGGCCTGCCGGTGCGCCGTGCTCCGCCCGAGCCGCGAACCTCTGTACGCGTGACGCATGACTTCCCCTAGGCGGACGCGCCGCTGGACGACACGTTCATCCCGAGCGAGAGGCCCAGCTTGTCCAAGACTTCTTGGACCTCTTCGAGGGATTTACGGCCGAAGTTCTTGGTCTCCAACATCTCCTTCTCCGTGCGCCGGACCAGATCGCGCAGATTGTGGATGTTGGCGTTCTTGAGCGAGTTGGCCGAGCGCACCGAGAGATCGAGCTCGTCGATGGTCTTGGCGAGGATCTGTTCGAGGCCCGCCAGATCTTCCCGGCCGCCTTCGCCGCCGATCTCGCGCAGGCTCTCTTCGGTCTGAATGTACACACCGAGATGCTCTTTGAGCAGCAGCGCCGCGAGCGACACCGCCTCTTCCGGAGCGACGGTGCCGTTGGTCCAGACTTCGAGCACCAGCTTTTCGTAGTCGGTGGTCTGGCCGAGACGCGCCGCGCCGACCCGGAAGTTCACCCGCCGGACGGGGCTGTGCGCCGAGTCGACCGGAATCCAACCGATGCCGAGCGACTCGTCGAAGTTGCGGTCGGCCGAGACGTAGCCGCGGCCACGTTCGATCTTGACCTGCAGCTTGAACCGCGCCTCTTCGTTCAAGGTCGCGATGTGGATGTTCGGATCGATGATCTCAATCTGCGGATCATCGGCCATGTGCTTGGCGGTCACCTTGCCGGGACCCGCAACGTCGATCGCCAAAACCTTGGCGTCTTCGCTGTGGAGCCGGATCGGCACCTGCTTCAAGTTCAGGATGATGTCGGTGACGTCCTCGACCACTCCCGGCACCGAGGAGAACTCGTGGAGCACCCCTTCGATGTGGACCGCGGTGATCGCCGCTCCCTCGATCGAGGAGAGCAGACAACGGCGCAGCGCGTTGCCCATGGTGGTGGCAAAACCGCGCTCGAACGGCTGGGCAGTGAACTTGCCATAGCTCGCCGTCAGTGTTTCTTTTTCTATTTCGACGCGCCGTGGGCGCTGAAAACCCTTCCAAAGCATACTCGCAGGCTCCTTCGCGTAGTTGCCGACCGGTTTAGCGGCTGTACAGCTCGACGATCAGCTGCTCCTGGATCGGGAGCTTGATGTCTTCGCGCGCGGGAAGGCGCGTGACTTTGCCCGACACGTTGTCGGCGTCCAGCTCCAGCCACTCCGGAATACCGCGGCCGCGGGCGGTTTCGACGCTCGAGCGGACCAGCGGATTCTTCTTGCTCGCCTCCTTGACCGTGATCGCCTGGCTGGCTTTCACCTGGTAGGAAGGCACCGAGACCTTACGGCCATCGATCAGGACGTGGCCGTGCCGAACCAACTGCCGCGCCTGGGCGCGCGATCCGGCGAAGCCTAGGCTGAAGATCACGTTGTCGAGCCGCCGCTCCAGCATGATCAGGAGGTTTTCGCCGGTGATTCCCCTGCGGCGGTCGGCCTCCTCGAAATAGGTGCGGAACTGGCTCTCCAACACGCCGTAGATGCGCTTGACCTTCTGCTTCTCGCGCAGCTGCAAGCCGTAGCCCTGGATCCGGCGGCCGCGGCGATTGCCGTGCTGGCCCGGCGGATAGGCCCGACGCTCGATGGCGCACTTTTCCTTGAAGCAGCGGTCACCTTTGAGGAACAGTTTGATCCGTTCGCGACGGCAGAGCCGGCAAACGGGTCCACAATATCTTGCCACGTTGTTTTCTCCTGACGTCCTCTCCTCGACGCTACGAGGAATTCATCTGAGGAAGACGTCGGCGAGCACCCCGGAACGCCCGAGGTTCACCCGCCGGTCCCTCTCGCGCGCCTTAGACGCGGCGGCGCTTGCGCGGCCGGCAACCATTGTGCGGAATCGGCGTCACGTCCTTGATCGACTTGACTTCGATTCCCGAGGCCTGGAGCGCGCGAACCGCCGACTCGCGGCCGGCTCCCGGCCCTTTGACCAGCACGTCGACCGTGCGGACTCCCGAGTCCTTGGCGCTGTTGCCGGCGCTCTGCGCAGCGACCTGAGCCGCGAACGGCGTGCCCTTGCGCGAGCCTTTGAAACCGATCCGGCCGGCCGACGACCAGGAAAGGACATGCCCTTCCGGATCGGAGATCGACACGATCGTGTTGTTGAAGGTGGCTTGGATGTGCACCACGCCGTGGGGCACGTTGCGCCGTTCCTTCTTCTTGCCCGCTTTGCGATCCTTCTTCGGAGCTGCCTTCGCCATGATTCTCCCTGGGGGGCACACCCGCTCCTCTTTCGAGGAACGGACAGCGCACTGTCCTTACTTCTTCGTCGCTTTCTTCTTGCCGGCGACCGCGCCGCGCCGCGGACCCTTGCGAGTACGCGCGTTGGTCGAGGTCCGCTGCCCGCGAACCGGTAGGTTCTTGCGGTGGCGGACCCCACGGTAGCAACCGATCTCCATCAGCCGCTTGATGTTCTGGCTGATCTCCTTGCGCAGATCACCCTCGACGCGCCCTTCGTCCGTGATCACCTTACGAATCCGGCGTGCCTCGTCTTCGGTCAGATCCTTGACCCGAGTGACCTCGGGGACCTGGGCCTCGGAAAGGATGCCTTTCGAGCGCGTACGGCCGATGCCGTAGATGTAGGTCAAGCCGATCCAAACCTGCTTGTTTTGGGGCAGGTCTACTCCTGCGATGCGTGCCATAGCTCGTTCCTATCCTGACCTATCCCTGGCGCTGCTTGTGTTTTGCGTTCTCGCAGATCACCCGCACTACGCCCTTGCGGCGGACGACCTTGCACTTTGGGCAGATCCGTTTGACCGACGTCCGTACTTTCATCACCCACTCCTTCGTCCGCGCCTACTTCAAGCGGTACACGATTCGACCGCGGTTCAAGTCGTACGGCGAGAGCTCGACCAGAACTCGATCGCCGGGCAGAATCCGGATGAAATGCTTGCGCATCTTGCCCGAAATGTGCGCCAGAACCTGGTGCTTGTTTTCGAGCTCGACGCGAAACATCGCGTTCGGCAGCGGTTCGACGACCACCGCCTCGACCTCGATCGCTTCTTCTTTCTTCGACAAATTTCGCTCCCGCTCGTCTCGGTATTACGCCGGGCTCGCGCCCAAAACCCGATAGCCGGTCGGCGTTACCGCGACCGAGTACTCGAAATGAGCCGACAGCGACCCATCTTCGGTCCGCGCGGTCCAGCCATCCGCGTCCATTTTTACGCCGGCGCTACCGGCGTTGATCATCGGCTCGATCGCGAGCACCATACCGGGGCGAAGCTTCGGGCCTTTGCCCGGCCTGCCATAGTTCGGCACCTGCGGATCCTCGTGCAGCGAAGTCCCGATGCCATGGCCCGAGAACTCCCGCACCACCGAGTAACCGTTGCGCTCGGCGTGCGCCTGCACCGCATGGCCGATGTCAGAAAGCCGGCCGCCCGGCCGCACCTGCTCGATGCCGAGCAACAGCGACTTTCTCGTCACGGCGAGCAGGCGTTCCGCCTCCGCCGAGACCGGCCCCACCGCGAAGGTTCGCGCCGCGTCGCCGAAATAACCCTTGTACTGCACCCCGCAATCGATCCCGACGATGTCGCCCTCGACCAGGGGCTGCTCGTTCGGGATGCCGTGAACGATCACGTCGTTCTTGGCGATGCAGAGCGTCGCCGGATAGCCCCGATAGTGCAAGAACGCCGGCACCCCGCCCCGCGAGCGAATGAACTGCTCGGCAAAACGGTCGAGGTCGGCGGTCATCGCCCCCGGCACCACCCGCTCGGCGAGCTGATCGAGCACATCATGCACGATCCGGTTCGCCTGATCCATGAGCTCGATCTCGCCCGGCGTCTTGAGCACGGTCATCGTGCACCGTCCTCGCCGTCGACACCTTCCAGCGCCACGATCATCTGCCGCGTCACGTCCGAGATCGGCTGGAACCCGGCGATTCGCCGCACCAACCCTCGCTCACCGTAGTATTCGACCAGAGGCTCGGTCGTCTCCCGGTAGATCCGCTGCCGGTCGCGCGCGACCTCGAGCGTATCGTCCACCCGGCCGCGAGCCACCATCCGTCGCACCAGTTCTTCTTCAGGAACCTCGACCAGCAGGACATGGTCAATGCCTCCGCCGATATTCCCCAAAATCCGGTCCAGCGAACGCGCCTGCGGCAAAGTCCGCGGATAGCCGTCAAGCAGGAAGCCGCGCGCGGTATCGGCCTGGCCCAACCGCTCCGTCACGACCTCAAGCATCGTCTCGTCGTCCACCAACGCGCCCGCGCTCATGATGTCCTGGACTTTCTTGCCCAGCTCCGAGCCTGCGGCGATCGCGCTCCTAAGCATGTCGCCGGTCGAGATTTGCGGCACATCGAACTTCTTGGAAAGAACCTCCCCCTGGGTTCCCTTGCCTGAGCCCGGAGGTCCCAAAAGGATCACCCGAAAACGGGCGCGACGATCATCCCCTTCGACCACGAATCCTTCCCCGCTTCATGAAGCCCTCGTAGTTGCGCATCACGAGCTGGCTCTCGATCTGTTGGACCGTGTCCATCGCGACGCCGACGACGATGAGCAGCGAAGTTCCCCCGAAGTAGAAGTTGATCCCGAGCCCGTTAGTGAACCAGTTCGGCAGCACTCCATCGAGGCTTCCCCCCACGAAGGGGATCTGCCGGACGTGGATGCCGGTGAGCAGGAACTCCGGCAACACCGTGACCGCCGCGAGGTAGAGCGCTCCGACCAGGGTCAACCGGGTCAAGATCCGATCGATGTACTCGGCGGTCCGCTTGCCCGGACGGATACCGGGGACGAAGCCGCCGTATTTCCGCATGTTTTCGGACAGATCGGCCGGGTTGAAGATGATCGAGACGTAGAAGTAGGCGAAGAAGACGATCGTCACCACCTGGAGCAGGTAGTAGAGCGGCGCGCCGTACGAGATGTAGGAGACGATCTTGACCACCCACTCGTTCTTGACGAACTGGGCGATCGTGGTCGGGATCATCACCACCGAGCTCGCGAAGATGACCGGGATGACGCCTCCGGTGTTCACGCGGAGCGGCAGATAGGTACTCTGCCCGCCGTAGACCTTCCGGCCGACGACCCGCTTGGCATATTGGACCGGTATTCGTCTTTGCGCTCGTTCCATGTAGACGATGAACGCGACGACCAACAGCATAAAGCCCAACAGGACCACCATGCCGAGCGCCGACAGCGTCTCGTTCTTGATTCCCTGGATCGAATTGCCGACCGCGGGGATCAAGCCCACCACGATGCCGGCGAAGATGATCAGCGAAATCCCGTTGCCGATGCCCCGCTCGCTGATCTGCTCGCCGAGCCACATGATGAACGCCGTGCCGGTGGTGAGAGTGAGCACCGTGAACAGGCGGAAGCCCCAGCCCGGATGCGGCACCACGGGCGCCTGGCCCGGCGTGGTTTGCGCCTGTAGCCAGGTCGAGATGCCGAGCGATTGGATGACCGAGATCACCACCGCGCCGTAGCGGGTGTATTGGGTGATCTTCCTCCGTCCGAGCTCGCCTTCCTTGGAAAGCTTCTCCAGGTAAGGCCAGACCACGGTCAACAGCTGCAGGATGATCGACGCCGTGATGTACGGCATGATCCCGAGCGCGAAGACCGTGAACTTGCCCAAGCTGCCACCGGTGAAGGTGTTGAAGAAGCCCAGGAAGCTGTTCTGCATCTGCGACATGAACTCGATCAACGCATTCGGATCCACCCCCGGCGTCGGGATGTGGCAACCGATCCGGTAGACCGCGAGCAGTCCGAACGTGAACAGGACCCGCTTACGCAGCTCCGGAATGGCGAAAATATTACGGAAACTATCGATCACCGCAGTTCCTCGCAGCTCCCGCCCGCCGCCTCGATCTTGGCCCGGGCCGACTTGCTGAACTTGTGAGCCGTCACCTTGAGCACTGAGCCGATCTCGCCGTCGCCGAGCACCTTGACCCGTTCGCCCTTGCGCACCAAGCCAAGCTCGGCGAGGGACTCGGGAGTCACGGCCAGGGCCGCTTGCGCCGCTTCCGCCAACTCGGCGAGCACGGAGAGATTCACGATGTCGTATTCGGTCTTCCAGATGTTCGTGAACCCGCGCTTCGGCACGCGTCGGATCAGTGGCATCTGGCCGCCTTCGAACCCGGGCCGGCCTTGATAACCGGTCCGCGAGCGCTGGCCTTTTTCGCCCTTGCCCGAAGTTTTGCCGATTCCGGATCCCGGGCCGCGGCCCACCCGCTTCTTGGCGTGCTTGCTCCCCTTCGCCGGGGACATCGCGTGCAGCTTCATCGCTAGACCTCTTCCACCTGGAGCAAATAGCCGACCTTCGCCAACACGCCGCGCAGGGCCGGCGAGTCCTGCCGTTCGACTACGTCGTGCATACGCCGAAGCCCAAGCCCGCGGACCGATTCCTCGTGCCCCGGCTTCGTGCTGATCGTGCTCCGGATCTGGCGGATCCGCAGCCGTTTCGTCTCGGTGCCCGGCGTTTCCGCCTGCACCGTTTTAGTCTTAGCAGCCATCGCGTGCTCCCTAGCTTCGCGCCAATTTGACCGTCGGCATACCCGCCTGTGGCGGCTCGATGCCGCGCAGCCGGAAGACGTCCTCGGGCTGACGCAGGCTGAGCAGCGCATGGAACGTGGCCTTGACCACGTTGTGCGGATTGGTCGTGCCCAGCGACTTGGTCAAGATGTCCTGGATGCCCGCGGTCTCGATCACCGCCCGCACCGGTCCGCCGGCGATCACGCCCGTGCCTTCCGAAGCCGGCTTGAGCAACACCCGCCCAGCGCCGTAGACCCCCAAGGTCTCGTGCGGAATGGTCGTGCCCCGCGTCGGCACCTGGATCATATTACGCTTGGCGATCTCGATCCCTTTGCGAATCGCAACCGGGACCTCTTTCGCCTTGCCCGCACCATACCCGACCCGACCCTTGCCGTCGCCGATCACCACCAGGGCGGAGAACGAGAAGTTCTTGCCGCCCTTGACGACTTTGGTCACCCGGTTGATATGGACGACCTGCTCGAAAAACTCGCTTTCGCGCTCGAACTCACGTTCCCTGGCCACAGCTCGCCTCCGACCTCAAAATTGAAGCCCGTTCTCGCGGGCCGAGTCGGCCAGCGCCTTGACCTTGCCGTGGTACACGTAACCACCACGATCGAAGACCACTTTGTCCACGCCGTTCGCTTTTGCGCGTTCCGCGACCGCCGCTCCGACCACCTTCGCGGCATCGATGCCGCCGGTTCCGCCCGAGAGCTTCGCCTTCAAGTCGGCGTCCAAGGAATTCGCCTGTGCAAGCGTCACGCCGCGATCGTCGTCGATGACCTGCGCGTAGATGAAGCGCAGGCTCTTGTAGACCGACAGGCGGGGCCGAACCGCGGTGCCATGGACCCGCTGGCGAACCCGCAGATGGGCTCGCTCGCGGCGCGCCCGTTTCTTCAAGAGCTGCTTCGTCAGATGCTCGGTCATCTCTACTTGCCTCCGGCCTTGCCGACCTTGCGGCGGAGGACCTCGTTGGCGAATTTGACGCCCTTGCCCTTATAGGGGTCGGGCTTCCTGAGGGAACGGATCTCGGCGGCGACCTGGCCGACCTTCTGGCGATCCGCGCCCGAGATGGCGAGCTTGCCCGCCTTGGCGTCGAGGTCGATCTTGATCCCTTCCGGGATGTTGAACAGCACCGGATGGGAGTAGCCGAGCGCAAACTGCACTTGGGCTCCCTTGAGCTCGGCGCGATAACCGACGCCGACGATCTCCAGGTTCTTGACGAACCCGGCCGAGGCACCCTCAACGGCGTTGGCGAGCAGCGCCCGCAGCAGGCCGTGCTTGGCGCGCTCGGGACCGGATTCGCCGGGCCGGGCGACGGTCACGCCGCCCTCGTCCATCGTCACCGGGTAGCCGGGGAAGATCGCCTGGCTGACCTTGCCCTTGGGGCCTTCGGCCGTGAAGACTCCGTCGTGGACCTTGACCTCAGTCCCTTTGGGAATCGGGATGATTTTTCTACCAATGCGCGACATCGGTGGTCTCTCCGAAAAGACGAATCTCTCTCTACCAGAGACGGCAGAGGAGCTCGCCCCCCACGCGGCGCTCGCGCGCCTGTTTGTCCGACAGCAGCCCTTGCGAAGTCGACACGATCGCCATTCCGAGACCGTTCCTCACCTCGGTGATCTCGTCGGCTCCCATGTACAGACGGCGTCCCGGCTTGCTCAGACGTTCGACGTGATTGATCGCCGGCTGGCCGTCATTGCTGTAGCGAAGATAAATGCGAAGCGTGTCGTTCAACGCTCCCTCTTCCCGGAGACGCTTGACGCTGCGAATGAAGCCCTCGTCTTCGAGGATCTTGCACAGATTCTCTTTCATCCGCGACGCCGGGATGTCCAGCCGGTCGTGCTTGGCCAGGTGCGCATTGCGAATGCGCGCCAGAAGATCCGCGATCGGATCGGTCATGCTCATCGTGCTCTCCTTAGATCCAAGCGGGCCTACCAACTGGCCTTGATGACGCCGGGCAGATATCCCTGGAGCGCCAGGTCCCGGAGGTGAATGCGGCAGAGCCCGAACTTGCGGTAGACACCGCGCGGGCGGCCACACACTCTACACCGGTTCCGGTGGCGAACCGAGAACTTCGGCTTCTTTTTCGTCTTTGCGATTTTCGCAGTCGTCGCCACGGAGGTCTCCTAGCGCGGGAACGGCATGCCGAGCTCGCGCAACAGAAACAGCGCGCGCTCGTCGTTACCGGCCGTCGTCGTGATCGTGATGTTCATCCCCTTGGGCTTCTCGACCTTGTTGTAGTCGACCTCCGGGAAGATCAGGTGGTCCTTGATGCCGAGCGTGTAGTTGCCCCGGCCATCGAAGCTTTTCGTGGGAACGCCGCGGAAGTCGCGCACGCGGGGCAGAGCGATCGCGATCAGGCGATCGAGGAACTCCCACATCCGCTCGCCGCGCAGGGTGACCCGGCAGCCGATCGGCATTCCCTCGCGCAGCTTGAAGGCCGCGATCGATTTCCGCGCCCGGGTGACCACCGGCCGCTGGCCCGCGAGCGCCTGCAATTCCTCGACCGCTTCGTCGAGGATCTTGACGTTCTGGATCGCCTCGCCCATGCCCATGTTGAGCGAGATCTTCTCCAGGCGGGGAACCGCCATGGGGTTGTCGATCCCGAACTCTTTCATCAGGCGCGCCACGACCTCGCCCTCGTATTGCTGCTTGAGTCGAGGGGCATAGCCTTCGCGCCGCTCGGTCGGCCCGACCGTCGACAGCTCGCGGTCTTCCGTCTTCTTCTTCGCCATGGTCAACCTTTCCGCCGATACCTATCTTTTGAGCTGCCGCGAAAGATCTAGAACTTCGCGTTGCACTTCTTGCAAACACGCACGCCCTTGCCATCCTCCAGGCGCGCGCGGCCGACTCGCGTCGGCTCGCCGCACTCCGGGCAGATCACCTTGACGTTCGACAGGTGAATCGTCCCTTCGCGCTCGAGAATGCCGCCCTGCACGCCCTTCTGCGGGTTCTGCCGGGTGTGGCGCTTGATCATGTTGACGTGCTCGACGACCGCCCGGCCTTCGCCCGGCATCACCCGGAGAACGCGGCTTTGTACGCCGCGGTTCCGGCCGGCCAGCACCAGCACCTGGTCGTTCTTCTTGACCTGCGCTTTGGCCTTCACTTTTTCCGTATCGCTCATTTGTCCGAGCTCTCCTACCTAGTTCCTGTCCCAGACCTGCTAGATGACTTCCGGCGCGAGCGAGACGATCTTCATGAACCGGCGCTCACGAAGCTCTCTCGCCACCGGCCCGAAGACGCGCGTGCCGATCGGCTCGCCGTCGTCCTTGATCAACACCGCGGAGTTCGTGTCGAACCGGATGTAGCTGCCGTCTTTCCGGCGCTGCTCCTTGGCGGTCCGCACGATCACCGCTTTGACCACCTGGCCCTTCTTGACCGTACCGTCGGGCGACGCCTCTTTGACCGACGCCGTGATCGTGTCGCCCAAGCGGCCGTACTGGCCGGTCGAACCGCCCCGCATGTGAATGCAGAAGATCTTCTTGGCGCCCGAGTTGTCGGCCACGTCCAGGATCGTTCCCATTTGAATCATGGCTCGCTCCTCACTTCGCCCGCTTCAAGATCTCGCGCACGCGCCAGCGCTTGGTCCGCGACAGCGGGCGGCTGGAAACGATCGCCACCTGGTCGCCGACGTTGCACTGCAGCTCGTCGTGCGCCGCGAATTTCGTCGTCTTCTTCATCCGGCGGTGGTAGAGACGGTCGTTGACCAGGATCTCCACTGCAACGATGACCGTCTGGGTCATCTTGTTGCTGACCACCGTGCCCACCTTGACCTGACGCCGGCTCTGGCGCGTAGGCGCCGCCGTAATCGGGCTTTCGATCGTTGCTTCCTCGCTCATCTCGCTCATGGCGCTCTCGTTCCTTTTATCCGTCGACCCGCCGCCCTATCGACCACTCGCGGGGCTGCCGGCGGCAGACCGCTTGGTGGCGAGGACGGTCAACACCCGTGCGAGGTCCCGGCGTACCTGACGCACGCGGGCCGGCTTCTCCAACTGCCCCGTCACCTTCTGCAAGCGCAGGGCGAAGAGCTGCTCGGCAAGATCCTTCTCTTTTTGCAGCAGCTCGTCGACTGAGCTGTCGCGCAGCTCCGCGGGCTTCAACGTGGCCTTGGCCATGATCGATTACCTCAGCTCCTCGTGCCGAGACACGAAGCGAGTCTTGATGCCCAGCTTGTGGGAGGCGAGACGCATCGCCTGCTCGGCGATCTCCTGGCTCACCCCTTCGAGCTCGTAAAGGATGCGCGCCGGGCGAACCACCGCGACCCACTCCTCGGGATTTCCTTTGCCCTTGCCCATGCGGGTTTCGAGCGGCTTCTTGGTGATCGGCTTGTCCGGGAAGACCCGAATCCACATCTTGCCGCCGCGCTTGACCGCGCGTGAGATCGCGATGCGGGCGGCCTCGATCTGGCGGGCCGTGACCCAGCCCGGTTCGAGCGCCTGCAAGCCGTAATCACCGAAGGCGATATAGCTGCCGCCTTTCGACATTCCGGCACGCCGGCCGCGATGTTGCTTTCTGAACTTGACCTTCTTCGGCATCAACATGGCTGAATCCTCTGACTACCGCGCGCCGTTAGGCCGCGGTCCGACGGCTCTTTTCCTTGAGCAGATCGCCTTTGTAAACCCATACTTTGACGCCGATGATGCCGAAAGTGGTGTTCGACTCGGCGAGCCCGTAATCGATGTCCGCCTTGAGCGTGTGGAGCGGCAGACGTCCTTCCTGGTACCACTCGGTGCGCGCGATCTCGGCGCCGCCCAAGCGGCCCGCGACCATGATCTTCACGCCCTTGGCGCCGAAGCGGAACGCCGACTCCATCGCTTTCTTCATCGCGCGGCGGAACGACACGCGACGCTCCAGCTGCCCGCCGATCGATTCCGCCACCAGCTGGGCGTCGAGCTCGGGGCGCTGGATCTCCTGAATGTTGATGTGGACCTCGCGGCCCATCTCTTTCTGGAGATCGTCGCGCAGCTTGTCCACTTCCGCGCCGCGCCGGCCGATGATGATGCCGGGCCGCGAGGTGTAGATCGTCACCCGCAGCTTGTCGGCCGCGCGCTCGATGTCGATTTCCGAAACGCCGGCATGGCCGAGACGCTTCTTCAACTGGCGCCGGAGCTTCAAGTCCTGGTGCAGAGTGTCGGCGTAGTTGGCGTCCGCGTACCAACGCGAATGCCAGGTCTTGTTGTAGACGAGCCGAAACCCGTAAGGATGTGTTTTCTGGCCCACAGTGTCTCTCCTTGCCTTGAGTCCTATCGAGCCAGGCCTTAGGCCTTGCCGCCGGCCTTCTTGGGATCGAGCTTGGTGTCGAGCTTGATGGTGACGTGGCTCTGCCGCTTCAAGATGCGGAAGGCGCGCCCCATCGGGGCCGGCTGGATGCGCTTGAGCATCGGCCCGCCGTCGACGAAAATCTCTTTGACGTAGAGCTTGTCCACGTCGACGTGGCTGTCGCGGTTCTCGGCGTTGGCGATCGCCGACTTGAGCAGCTTTTCGATCGGCGCCGCCGCGCGCTTGTTGGTCGAGCGCAGCAGGTTCACCGCATCTTGCACCGCTCTGCCGCGAATCAGGTCCGCCACCAGGCGAACCTTCTGCGCCGAGCCCTGGAGAAAGCGAAGTCGAGCTGTTACTTCCATGGTCTCATCCCCTGTAACCGAAAGACGCTCACGGTTCGGCGCCTCACTTGGGCCTCGCGCCCTTCTCCGCCTTCTTGCCAGTGTGCCCGCGGAACGTGCGAGTCATCGCGAATTCACCCAGCTTGTGACCGACCATGTTCTCGCTGACGTACACCGGGATGAACTTGGTCCCGTTGTGCACCGCGAACGTATGACCGACCATGTCGGGCGTAACCGTCGAGCGGCGCGACCAGGTCTTGATCACCCGCTTGTCGCCCTTCTCGTTCATCGCCGAGACCTTGGCGAGCAAGTGATCGTCGATGAAATAACCTTTTTTGAGCGAGCGCGCCATGTCACCGTCCTCCGGACGAATTCTTACTTACGATTCCTGCGCCGCACGATCATTTCGTCCGTACGCTTGTTGTTGCGCGTCTTGTAACCCTTGGTGGGCACGCCCCACGGCGTCGTCGGATGACGGCCGCCGGACGTCTTGCCCTCGCCGCCGCCCATCGGGTGGTCGACCGGGTTCATGGTCACACCGCGGTTGTGCGGGCGGCGGCCGGTCCAGCGGGTGCGCCCGGCTTTGCCGAACGACACGTTCTCATGATCGAGATTGCCGACCTGGCCGATCGTGGCGTAGCACTCGACGTGGACTTTCCGCACCTCGCCCGAGGGGAGCTTGACCTGCGCCCAGGCGCCGTCCCGGGCCATCAGCTGCGCGCCCGCTCCGGCCGCGCGGACCATCTGGCCGCCCTTGCCGATCTTCAGCTCGATGTTGTGGATCACCGTACCGAGCGGAATCAACCGCAAGGGCAAGGCGTTCCCCACGTTCACTTCGGCCTTTTCGCCCGACATCACCTGGGCGCCCACCGCCAAGCCGTTCGGGGCCAGGATGTAGCGCTTCTCGCCGTCCACGTAATGCAGCAGCGCAATGCGCGCCGAGCGGTTGGGATCGTATTCGATCGCCGCCACTTCGCCCGGGATGCCGTGCTTTTCCCGTTTGAAATCGATCGCGCGATAGCGCCGCTTGTGGCCGCCGCCGCGCCACCAACTGGTGAGCGCACCGCTATTGTTCCGACCGCCCGTCGAGCTCTTTCCCTGGGTCAGGCTCTTTTCAGGCCGACCCCGAGTGATCTCATCGAGCGTCAGGTGTGTCTGGAATCGGCTCGCCGAGTTCGTCGGCTTCCTTTGCTTGATCGCCATCTTCCGTGATTCCTTCCCTGGGCGTCGTCTCGAACGACCGCCTCAAGCACCCTCGAAGAACTCGATCGGCTTTTCGCCGTCGGCCAGCCGCACGTAGGCTTTCTTCCAGTCCGGACGCCGGCCGGATGAACGGCCCTGACGACGAACCTTCCCGTGCTGAGTTGCAATGCGAACCTCGGCCACCTTGACCTTGAACTGGGCTTCGATCGCCTTCTTGACCTGAATTTTGTTCGCGGAAACAGCGACCTCGAAGGCGACGATGTTCTTCTCTTCGCGCAGCTCGGTCGACTTTTCCGTGATCAGGGGACGGCGAATCACATCCTGGACTCTCATTTCGCGAGCACCTCCACCAACCGGTCGAGAGCCGAAGCGCTGATCACGAAATGCCGCCGGTCCACGACGTCGTAGACGTTGACCGCGAGGGCATCCACCGTCTTGAGCTTCGGATGGTTGCGCGCCGCGAGGGTCAGATCCTGATTCTCGTGCGTGTCGACCAGCAGCACCTTGCCGTCGAAACCCAGCTTGGCGAGCCGCGCGTTCAGCTCCTTGGTCTTGTGCGAGCCGAGCGACAGGTTGTCGATCACGAAGATCTCGGACTCGGCAAGCTTTCTCGACAGCGCGGACTTCAGCGCGTTCCGCTTCTCGCGCGGCGAGATGTCCTTCTCGTAGCTGCGCGGCTGGGGACCGTGAACGGTGCCGCCGTGACGCCACTTCGGGTTGCGGATGTCGCCGGTTCGCGCGCGCCCCGTACCCTTCTGGCGCCAGAGCTTCTTGCCCGAGCCGGAGACTTCAGAGCGATCCTTGACCTTGTGGGTGCCGCTGCGACGTGCCGCGAGCGTCGCCACCACGACTTCGTGGATCAGGTGCTCGTTGTACGGATAGGCGAACACCGACTCCGGCAGCTCGATCTCGCGCACCGCCTGGTTATCGAAGTTCTTGACCGCGATCTTCATCGTTATCATCCTTCCAGAATCAACCGCGCTTCGCCCGGCGGATTGCGACGTAGCTATTGATGGCCCCGGGGACCGCGCCGCGCACGTAGATCAGGTTCTTCTCGGCGTCGACCTTGACGATCAGCAGGTTCTTGGTCGTGATCCGGTCGCCGCCCATCCGGCCCGGGGCGCGCATTCCGGGGAAAACGCGCGACGGATAGGCCGAAGAGCCGATCGAACCGGGAGCGCGGTGATGCATCGAACCGTGGGTGTCCTTGCCGCCGCCGAAACCGTGGCGCTTGATGACCCCCTGGAAACCCTTGCCTTTGCTCGTGCCGACCACGTCCACGTACTCGGCTTCAGAGAACATGGAGGCCTTCACCTCGTCGCCCGGTTTCGGATCGTCGTCGACGCCGAGCTTGAACTCGGCGAGGTGCCGGGTCGGCGCGACTCCGGCCTTCCGGAAGTGGCCGGCGATCGGCTGGTTCGCCTTGTATCGCTTGCCTTCGACCAAGCCGAGCTGCACTGCCTCGTAACCATCTTTGCTTTCGGTCCGCCGCTGCACCACCAGGCACGGACCGGCCTGGATCACGGTTACCGGAACGGCGTTGCCGTTCGCGATATAGATCTGGGTCATGCCCAATTTCAGTCCCAACATGCCATCCATCGCCGAATCTCCTTACCGCGCCGCTTACTTACCAAATGCCTTGATCTCGACGTCCACACCCGCGGGCAGCTCGAGCTTCATCAGCGCATCGACGGTCTGGCTGGTCGGCTCGAAGATGTCGAGCAGCCGCTTGTGGGTACGGATTTCGAACTGCTCCCGCGACTTCTTGTCGACGTGCGGCGAGCGGTTCACGGTATAGCGCGCGATGTGCGTCGGCAGCGGGATCGGTCCCACAACCCGCGCACCCGTGCGCCGCGCCGTATCCAGGATCTCGTGCGTCGAGGTGTCCAGGATGCGGTAGTCGAAAGCCTTCAGGCGAATCCGGATCTTTTCGTTGACCATAGCTCGTTCTCTCTGTTCCGTCCGCTTTGGGCGGTTACGCCAGAATCTCGGTGACGGTACCGGCACCGACCGTGCGTCCGCCTTCGCGAATCGCGAAACGGACGCCCTTTTCCATTGCGATCGGAGCGATCAGCGTGATCTCCAGATTGATGTTGTCCCCCGGCATCACCATCTCCGTTCCAGCCGGCAAAGTCGCCACGCCGGTCACGTCGGTGGTACGGAAGTAGAGCTGAGGACGGTACCCGTTGAAGAACGGCGTGTGACGGCCGCCCTCTTCCTTGGTCAACACGTACACCTCGCCCTTGAACTTCGTGTGCGGCTTGATCGATCCC
>DASYKS010000025.1:0-93967 GCA_035995205.1 Thermoanaerobaculia bacterium | reverse complement strand
TGGTAACGCTCGATTCTTGAGGGGGATAGGCCCGGCACTGGCTTTTCCGCAGAGAATCTGTTATTCCTTCTTCGTGCGATCCGCCCGCCTTGACGAGCCAACAGAGCCCGAGAACCTTCGCGAGGTGCAGGTTCGCTTGATTCGCGGCGGCGAGAAAGAGACCTGGAACCGGCTGATGGGCGAGCACCACTACCTCGGCTTCCAGGGGTGGGTGGGGGAATCGTTGCGCTATGTGGCGGAGTGGCAAGACCGGTGGGTGGCTTTGGTGGGCTGGTGTGCGGCGGCGTTGAAATGTTCTGCTCGAGACCGTTGGATCGGTTGGCCGGAGGCTTTGCAGCGCCAGCGTCTGGCGCTGGTGGCCAACAACGCGCGGTTCTTGATTCTTCCCGGCCCTCGGGTGGCCAACCTGGCGTCTCGGATTCTGGGGCTGACCCTGAAGCGATTGTCGGCCGACTGGCAGCAGGTGCATGGCCATCCGGTATGGCTGGCGGAGAGTTTCGTCGACCCTGAGCGCTTTGCGGGGACCTGCTATCGGGCGGCTGGCTGGATCGAGGTGGGCCGGACCCAAGGCTTTGGCCGCCGGTCAACCGGCTATGTGGCTCATGGGACGCCGAAGGCCGTGTGGTTACGGCCCTTGGTTCGGCAGGCGGCCGAACGACTGCGAAGTCCGGTGCTGGAGCCCCCTCTGGCCGGAGGCAAGACGATGAACGTAAAACTTTCAGCGCCCAAAGCGGAGGAGTTGATCCAGGTCTTGTTGCGTCTGCCGGAAAGTCGGATGCGGCGCGGGATACGACACGACCAGACCGCGGTGCTGGCGTTGGCGGTCTGCGCGGTGCTGGGCGGGGCGCGCAGCTACGTGGCGATTGCGGAGTGGGCCCAACGGTGCGACCAGAATCAGTTGCGGCGTCTGGGCTGTCGGCGTGACCCGCACACCCGGCGCTACCGGGCGCCCAGCGAGCCGACGATCCGGCGGATCTTGCAGCGCATTGATGCCGAGGCAGTGGATCGCGCCTTGACCGATTGGCTCCGGAGTCTAGCTCCGTCGCAATCGGGCGTGATCGCCATGGATGGCAAGACCCTCCGGGGTGCCCGCAATCGGAAGGGCCAACAGGTCCACCTGCTGAGTGCGGTTCTGCAGGGAGAAGGAATCGTCATCGCCCAGCGCAAGATCGGTGACAAGAGCAACGAGATTCCTGAGGCTCCAGCGCTGCTGGCGCCCTTGCCCTTGGCGGGCGCCGTAGTGACCGCTGATGCCCTGCACACTCAGAAGAATTTGGCTCGTTGGCTCGTCGAGGAGAAGAAGGCAGACTATTGCCTGACGGTCAAAGACAACCAACCGACCCTGAGGCAGGAGATCGCCGAGCTGCTGGAGTCGGAGGCTTTTTCCCCCGGCGCATGAAACCGTGGAAAAACACCATGGCCGGCTGGAGATCCGCCGGATCTGGACCAGTCCGCAGCTGAGCCACTACGTCGACTTTCCTTGCAGTGCCCAAGTCGCCCGCGTCGAGCGCATCACCCACACGATCTCCTCGGGCAAGAAGCGAGCCGAGGTGGTCTACCTGATCACCAGCCTGTCGCCGGAGAAAGCCAGCGCAAAGCGCCTGCTGGCCCTCAACCGCGGCCACTGGGAAATCGAAAATCGCCTGCACTGGGTCCGCGACGTCACCTTTGCCGAGGATGCCAGCCAAATCCGAACCGGCTCTGGGCCGCAGATGATGGCCACTCTACGCAATGTGGCGATCAGCCTGATCCGGTTACGTCGCAAGACCTGCGGGATCGCCCAGGCATTGCGTGACATGGCGGCCCGACCGCACCTCGCCCTGGCAATGGTCGGTTTGTAGCTCGCGCCAGCAACCGCTTCGTCGCGCCGGCACCCTGCCGGAGGAACTCCTCTGTCCGTGCGGGTTTACGGTCCTTCAACACGAAACCCAAAGCTCGTTTTCGCTTCCGCGGATTGTCCTGCGACCCGGTGTGCCAGACCGCGAAATCGGCCCAACCCCCACAACATCTACCGATCAGAACCCCACCCGCGACTTTGACGGGGCCTTGGGGGCTCCGGTGCCCCTGCCGACCCAGCCGATGTCCGAGCTGGATTTCATGAACGAGATCAACGACCTGCTCGACCATCCGGAAAAGTACAAGGCCACCTGCGGCACGCTGCCGGACAAGAGCTAGAAGGGCCGGTTCGACGGGGCGACGCGCGGCGTCGCCCCGCTAACTCAATCCCGCAATGTACAAAGCGTTCCACAGCAGTTTGAACGTCCGGTGCGGCTGGGCGCGATGCTGGGCGCGGAAGCCGATCAGGACGACGCGCCCCTTGCCGACCCGGACCTCCACCATGGCGGCGCGCTTCTCCAGCCGCTCGGCGCCTTTCAAGTAGCCGCTGATCAGAATGTCTTCCGGATCGTCCGGATACGAGGCCACCACGTTGCGGGTGAAGCGGGCGTCGGGGGGACTCGTTCCGAAGGCGGGCGAGTCGGAAAAATAGGCGGCCTCTTCGGTGCGCAGGCCGTGGCTCAACGGGTTGTCCGGGTCGAGGCGGATGCGCAACATCGAGCCGGGGGCGTGAAAGTCTTTCTGCGCGACCTTGTCCAGGACATTTCGGACCGGCAGGTCGAGCAGGCGGATGGCGTATTCGCAAGATTCGTCGAGCGCCACGAGGGTGCCGCCCTCCTCGACCCATTTCTTGATCTTCTCGCCCCCCTCCTTTCCAATCCCCCCGGCGTAAGGAGGTGGCAGCGGGCTCATGAAGCGACGGGCCTCCTCGGAGGCGGGCTCTCCCTTTTCGATAATCCCGGCATCGACCGCCGGCAGCAGGATCGTGTCCACCTTGCCGCGAAAGGTTCCCTGCTTCAGCGCGGCGTTGTCGAGGTTCTCGAACGGAAAGCCGTACTTCTCCAAGAGGAAGCGGGTCCACCCTTCGTCGACGCTCGCCACCCACGGTTTGTACAGGCCGGCCCTGGCGGTGCGCATCTTCCACGACGGTCCCGAGGGCGCCTCGGCGAGGGGCTGGATCGCGACGCGGGCCTCGCGGGAGAGGCGGGAGAGCTCTTCCGGCGTCGCGGAGCCTGCCGGGAGATAGAAATCGCCCGGGCCGCTCGCATCGCCGACGCCCGGGATCGGCTCTTTGAGCCAACGGACCTCGTGCTTACCCGCGAGCAGCTTGTTCACCGCCGTGGGCGCGGTGTCGGCACGGTGCGAGATCCACCAGCCGCCGGGGCTCTGGGCCACGTCTCCGCCGGGCCAGAGCGCTGCGCCGATCTCCGGAACCGCGGCGATCTGTGGCGTGCTTCCGTCCATCGCGCGGAACGGGCCGTCGGTTTCCACGACGTCGAGCCCCAACGAGAGGGGAAGCGACCAAGAGGTCACGTCGTACGGCGCGAGGATCTCGCCCCCCTCGGCGGCGGTGACCTTGGGGTAGCGCTGCGGCCGGAGCATGGTGAGCAGGAACTGCCGGTACGGTTGCGCCGCGGGGATCACGTAGCTGCCCGCGGGGAAGATCTGCCGCCCGGCGACCACCGGCGCGCCCGCCCGCTCGACCCGGACCCCGTGTTGGATCAGCAGATCGGCGAGGAACGGCGCCATCGACGGATCGTGCTGGTCGGCGGAGATCACCCAGGCGCTTGGGCTCTCGGTGCGCCCCCGCTCGGTCGCCTCGCGGGCCATCTGCCAGAAATTGGTGAGCAGCCCGACGCGATGAACCGCCGCCGATTCGAGGAAGCTCTTGGTGGCGATCAGCTCGTATTCGACGATGTCGCGCAGGCGCCACCAGCCGCCCGGCCAGGGGGAGGGGAAGTTGGAGGTGCGCTGGTACTCCACCAGGCCCTTGACCCCGCCGCGCAGCTCGCCCGGCTCGATCCGGATCGGGGTCGCAATGCTGGCGCTCGCCACCTCGGTCAACAGGCCGGTGACATTCTTCCACCAAGCGGTGTTGCGGGTTCCCCCGGGCCAGTAACTGTCGAAGATCATATTGCTGCCGACGCCGAGCTTTCCCCCTTCTTCCAGGCGCAGGCTCATGTTGGTTCCGAGCAGGTCCGCCTGGCGGAAGATCAGCGAATGGACCTCCGGCGCGAGCGGGTCGGCCTGCGGCGGAACGAACATGCGCGGGCCGGTCGTCCCCATCTGGTGCTCGTCCACGAAGACCTGAGGAAACCACCGGTGGTAGAGCACGCCGTTGACCGCCTGGGTCTCCTTCTGGGTCAGCATGTAGTAGTCGCGGTTGTCGTCGTGCCCGACGTAGGTGTGGTAGAGCCAGGGCATGGCCCCGCCTTCGAACGGGGTGCCGAGGTACTTGTTGTACCAATCGACCACCATCACCTGGCCGTCCGGGTTGATCGACGGCATGATCAGCAGGATCGCGTCGGAGAGCCAGGAGAGCATCCGCGGGTCTTCCGTGGTCGCCACGTCGTGCACGAATTCCATCGCCATCTGGGTCGAGCCGACCTCGGTCGAATGGATCGTGCAGGTGACCAGCGCGATCGTCTTGCCCTCCGCGATCAGCGCTTTCGCCTCCGCCTCCGAGAGTCCATCGGGGAACGCCAACCGCCGGGCGATCTCGCGATAGCGGTCGAGATGCTTCTGGTTCTCCGCGGAGGTGAGGACGACCACCGGCATGTCGTTGCCAAGCGTGGAAGTGCCGGCCGATTCGATCGACACCCGGTCCGAGGCGGCATCCACCGCGCGCAGGTACTCGATCACCTTGGGCCACGGCGCGAGCTTGCGATCCTCCCCTACCCGATGGCCCAGGAACGCCTCGGGCGAAGGGATCTCCGCGGCGCATAGGGCGCTGAGACCGGCGCTGAACCCGGCAAGGCAAGCGAAGGCTACGAGGGCGAACGTGCGACGCATGGAAGGCTCCTCTCGAAGAGGGCGAGAGTGTAACTCGGCCGCGACCTCGGTCCACAACGCGGATTGATCCGCCGAGAAAAAGTTGGCCTGATGTCGTCCAATAGGAAGGCAAGGGTCGAACGATCCGTAACCCCGCGTGACGCGAATCCGATCCGGTCGAAGGAGCAGCCGCCATGAGTCTACGAATCAACTCCGACGAAGCCAATTTTCGAGCGACGCCGAGTACCTCGCAAGCACCGCTGGCCCGGCTCCCGGCGGGCCATCTCGTCGTGGAAACGGGTGAGGCGGACGGGAATTGGCGCCCGTGCCGCACAACGATCGACGGTCATGCCTTGGAGGGCTTCGTCCACATTTCGTTGCTGCGCCCGGAAATCAATCCGGAGGTCGATCTCCTGGTGGAGCTTGCGGGTGTTGAATATCGGAGTTTTCTCTTCGGTACCCGCCACGAAACGCACCCGGACTCCGTTCGCCGGATCGGCGACTATTGGCGCGCCTTGCCGTCCGTCGTCCAACCGGTGAGCGTGGCGTGGTCCGCGGTCTTCATCAGTTTCGTCGTGCGCAGCGCCCATCTCCAAAAATCGTTCAAATTCGCGGAGGCCCATACGACCTACATGAGCGACAGCAAGCGGGCGAAATTGAGGGGCGATACTTCGCGCGCGTACTGGGCAGTCCCCTTGAACGAGCGGAAACTGCAAATCGGCGATCTTATAGGCGCCTACCGCACCGGCCCGGGCTGTGGCTCGGCGGTGAAAACCTACGAGAGCCTGCCTGGTGATTTCTGCTCGCACAGCGATCTGGTGGTGGCGATCCGGGACGGCAAGGCATTCACGATCGGAGGCAACGTGAGCAACACCGTGAAAGCCAAGGAGGTGCCCCTCACCGCAACGGGCCGGGTGCCCGAGGGCAGCAAGCGAATCACGATCATGGCGCGGAATTTCTAAGGCGGAGCGCTTTGGTCTACAGCCGGCACGGGTAGAGCGAGCCGCTGCCCACGATTAGACGCCTTCACTCGTGGGAATCGTGAGGACCGCTCGGCTCGCGGCGCACGCGGAGATGACCCGGCGAGCATTGAGGTGCCGACCAATCTCCTTCGAGCTGTGCCTCGCCTTCGACGTCGGAGAGTTTCAACGACCCTCTCTTGAGGCACCAAAAGGTTCCCGGTAGCGCGTGGCTTTCGAGCGACGCCAGCTCCTTGTATTTGAGAGTCTTGCCCTTGAGATCTCCTTCCAACGAGAGCACGCCGTAATATTCCGCCCCGTCGAGAGTCGAGATTCTCGAGGTGCCGGTGACATGCTTGCCGTTCTGCACCAGGGTGATCTCGAAGTCGAATTGGGTTCCCGACGGCTCTTGCGAGACGCGCCCCACCCAATGCCCGCTGACATCCGGTGCCGGCCCCCAGGCCTGTAGCGAGAGCGTCGTCGCGGCGACGAGTAGGAAAGCTATTAAGACTCTCTTCGTCATTCGTTGCTCCTTCTTCCTACGTCGCAACTTCCACTTCCGCCCCTGCACCGTGCCGAGCGGCCACAACCGCCGCGGTGAACATTCCGCAGACGGCGGCGAAGGTGACCAGCGCGACGAGCGACATCCAGCCTTTCAGGTCCGTGGGTTGGAGGAACGTCAGAAGTTCCGCCATCGGAGCGAATGGTTTGCCGTCTTTCACCCCTTCGAGCGCGCGGAGGGTGGCGCGGATCAGCGCGCCGATTCCTAATCCTCCGATGGCGCCGAGGAGTCCGCGGAACGCGAGCTGACCGCTGGTCAGTGGATCTTTGTACTTCGGCGGTTCGACCGAGAACTCCGGCTCGCGTTGGCCCCAGGGGACGAAGCGGGCGAGAAGAATCATGCCGGGGAGGCCGGCGAAGATCGAGAACCAGAAGAAGCTGGTCCAGCCGATCGCGTGGACCAGGAATCCCGTGATCGGTCCTGAGAGCAGGCGCGGCAAGCCGAACAGGCTGGAGAACAGGGCGTATTGCGTGGCCGAGAAGCGCTTCTGCGTGAGGCGCAGCAGCAACACGCCGTAGGCTCCTGTGCCCATGCCGGAGGTGAGCGTTTCGAATGCCATCGCCGCGTACATCAGCCAGCGGTTCGGCCCAGGCTGGACCGAGAGAATCACGTAGCCAAGGTTTGAGAAGATCTGCAGGAACCCGAACAGCCAGAGCGAGCGGCCGAGGCCCAGCGTGGTGGTGAGCGCGCCGCCGAAGAAGACGCCGATCAAATTGCCGAACAGGCCGACCGTCGCCAGCGCCACGCCGCGGTCGAAGTCGCTGTAGCCGGCTTGCACCAGGAACGAGCGTTGGAGCGTCTGGGCGAGCTGATCGGCGAACTTGTAGAACAGCACGAAGGCGAGGATTTCGAGCGCGCGATGGCGCGAGAGAAAGCCGAGGAACGGCAGCCAGACCGCCTCGCGCAGCGTCTTCGGCGCTGGGGGCTGACCTTCGGGCTCCGGGGCCTTCCAGGTGATCACGATCAAAGGCAGGTAACAGGCGGCGAGAATCGCGTTGACCAGCGGCCACGAGGTCATTCCCGCCAGAGTGATCGAGAAGCCGCCCGCCAGGTACATCGCGGCGCGGTAGACCGCGGTGCGCGCGCCCACCGCCACTCCCTGCTCCTCCGGGCGCAGCACGTCGACCGCATAGGCGTCGAGCGCGATGTCTTGCGTCGCGGCGGCCAGGGCGACCGCGAGCGCCAGAGCCCCGACCACCCAAGGAGCCTCCGGATGACTGCCGACTCCGGCGAGCGAGAGCGTGGTCGCAAACAGGGCGACCTGTGCGATCGCGATCCATCCCCGCCGCCGGCCCAGTTTCTTGAGCGGGACGTAGCGGTCCATAAGCGGCGACCAAAGGAACTTGAACGTCCACGGCGCCTGCGCCAGAGTGATCAGGCCAACGACCCGCAGATCGACACCGATCTTGGTCATCCAGTCCGGGATCGCGATCCACACCAGCCCGAGGGGCAGGCCGGAAGAGAACGACATTAGCGAGACCGAGGCGGTCCGCCAAGACGTCATGGCGCGGACCAGGGCTTGCCAGGTCGAAAGGCGCTGCTCGGGAGCTGGGGTCATGGCGGGGGAGTGTATCCGACGCTGCAATGAGGCGGGCCTTGAAGGGCCGAAGGCCCGAACGATCACAGCCTGGGCCAACGGCCCAGGTTCGCAGCCCCTCATCGAATCAAGGGCTGAAAGCCCGCTCTATTCGATCCGGCGTCAACGGCATGAGCCCCCGCAAACCTTGCAGGCCACCCCGCCCAGGCGCCGAGCTTCGGAGATGGGAATCTCTCGACAATTCTTCGTGCAGCGGATGGCCCATTTGCAGTCCAGGCAATGATATTTTAAGGTTTCTTCGTTGAAGGCAACGTTTTCTTCTTTCGTGGCGAGCTCCGTCTCCTGGGCTTGCCGCGGGGTGAAATTCTCCACGTCCGGTGCTTGATCGCGGTCGGTGACCCTGGCGGCATGCCGCGCCGGCGAGTCGAAAACGACCGCTCCGAAGCAGAAGGTGAATAGCGCGGCGAGCAGCAACTTTGTGTTCAAATCGCGAAGCATGGCTCTTGGCGCTCCAGAGATAGACGCGACGGCCGGCCGGCCAAAGGCTCAAAGCTTTCTCTCAAGACCGAAGGCGACCGAAGTCGCGTGGGAGGTTGGGGGAAGGTCGATCTACTTCTGCGATCCGGGAGGCAACAGCGTCGAGCTTGCGCCGCCACGCTTTGGGGCGGAGGGTGGGGTTGAGCGATGGAGCGGGCTTACAGCCTTTGGTGAAAGAGGAAATCGGCTCGTAACCTGGGGCTTCACCCCAGGCTATTATTGGGCGCGCCTTTGGCGCTCAAAAATGTCGACGGGATTGCGACGCGTCCCGTCCCGTCAGAGATGCCGTAACCTGGCGAGATCAATCGCTCGTGGCGCATAAAGGGCCGAAGGCCCGAACAATACTAGCCTGGGCCAACGGCCCAGGTTAGTAGCCGCCCAATAAAACCAAGGGCTGAAAGCCCGCGCTATGCTTCCCGGTATGCCATTTCCGCTCGCCCTCGACCATCTCCTCATCGGAGCCCCCGATCTCGGTTCCGGGATTGCTTGGGTGGCCGACCACCTCGGCGTCACGCCCGTTCCCGGCGGGCGGCATCCGGGGCTCGGCACGCACAACGCTCTCACCGGTTTGAGTGGAACGCGCTATCTCGAGGTCATCGCACCCGATCCAGGGGGCGCGGGACTCGCTCCGCCGTTCGCTTGGCTCGCTTCCTTCGCGGAGCCTGCCGTGGCCACCTGGGCGGTCGCGACGACGGATCTCGCGTTGATCGCCTCTTCGTTCGAGGAGTGGCGCGTTCCCCATTCCGGTCTCATGGCCGGCTCGCGTCGGCGGCCGGATGGATCGCTTCTCGAATGGCAGACGCTTTTCCCCGAGGACAACGAAGGCGGGATCATTCCGTTCTTCATCTCCTGGAAAGATCCAGCGCAACACCCTGCGCTCTCGCTTCCTCGCGGGTTGGAGCTTGAGGCTCTTACGTTCGTCCACCCGGAGCCCGAGCGGATGTTGAAAATCTTCGCCGCGGCGGGGCTCGACGCCTCGATCGAGGAGGGGGATGCGCCGCGGCTCTCGGCGACGATTCGCGGACCGCTGGGGGTTCGGGAAATCTGATCGACGTAGGGGCGGAGGCAAGCTCCGCCCCTACGATGGTCGGAGATCTAAGCTAAAATTCGCTACAGCTTGCCCACCTCGCCCTGCAACCGTGTGAGCACGCTTTCGATCTGCGCCAGCTCCTCGCGCGTTGCCGCCAGGTGGGTGCGCTCCGAGCGGACGAAGCGGGAGTAAGGACCTACCCCTTCGTCGATCCGGTGCAGGCTGCGCTCGATCTCGCGGTCGAATTGGCCGGTCAAGGCGGACATCAGCTTTTCCCGCAGGGTCTCGATTTTCGCGCGCAGCTCGCGCTTGGCTTTTTCGCGCCGGCTGGGAAGGATGAAGAAACCGAGGGCCGCGACCGTTCCCGCCGCGACGATGCCGGTGAAATCAGCCGCCGCGGTCGCCGCGAGATGGACCAGCAGGGCGCCGAGGCCGATCGCTCCCACTTCGACCAGCGCGGTGTTGGCGACCGCGCCTTTCACCGATTCGGCCATCCGCTCCGCTTCTGCCGCGTGATCGAAGCTCTCGACCGAGCGTTGCGCCGCGCGGCCGACGCTTTCCAGCAGGCGGTTGCGGTCGATGTCGAACGAGCCGAGCCCGGCGTCGCCGACGATCTTGTCGGAGTGCGCCACCTTCCGCTTCGCCAGGTGCTCCAGGATCGCCTGCCACTGCCGTAGGTCGGAGGAGACCATCCAATCGATCACCTCGTGAACCCGCCGGTCGATCGCCTGCGGCACGTCGGCCACCACTTCGCGGACGAAATCGTTGCGCGTCTTTTCCTTGTTCAACAGGTCGAAGACTTTTCCCAGGCGAAGCCGATCGTCGAAGAACGAGGTGCCGCGATTTTCCAGCTCGTGGAGCACCGTGTCGACGTCGGCGAGACGAAAGCGGAACTCGCGCCCCATGTCCTCTTTGTACAGCGCGAGCTGGCGTTCGAGCGTATCGAGGGTCGCCACGTCGTCGGCGAGCAGGGCGATTCGCGCATCCGCCACCGCGAGGTATTTCTCGACCAGGTGCGCGGCGACTCCTAAGGGGTTTCCGAGCTTCAGGCGGATGCGCTCTTTTTCGTCGAGCGTTTCGATCAGGTATTTTTCGAGTGCGGGGAAACGGCTGGTTGCGAGAAGCGCCTCATCGCTGCTTTCCTTCGCGCGTAGCGCTTGCTTGCCCGACAGCGGGAACAGCTCGGGCACAAAGCCGAGGAGGGTGCGCGCGCTGTCCGCAACGAAGGCGAGGACTTTCTCCAGATCTTCCGATGTGTCGAGCAGGTCGATCTTGTTGAGCACCAGAACGATCTTCTTGCCCCAGTCTCGGATCGCTTCGAGGAACGCGCGCTCGCTCTCGGTGAACGGCCGGTCGGCCGAGGTGATGAAAAGAACCAGGTCCGAGCGCGGCACGAAATCGCGGGTGATCGCCTCGTGCTCGCGGTGGATCGCGTTGGTTCCTGGCGTGTCGACGATGCGGATCTCGCGCAGCAACTCGACCGGTGCCGCGACCGTGTCGATCAAGCCATCGATCGCGGTCCGCGCCACCTCCGGGCCGTATTGGATGACGTGAATGCGCGTCGTGGTGGGGGTCGGCCCCTCCTCCAGGATGCGCCCGCCGAGCAGAGCGTTGATGAACGCGGATTTGCCCGCGTTGAACTCGCCCGCGACGACCAGCAGGAACAGCTCGTCGAGCTGTCGCGCCGAGGCGGCGAGGGTTTTCGCGTCGTCGGCTCCCGCATCGAACGTGGCGAGGGCGGCCGCCAGCCGCGAAAGGGCGGCGCGTTCTTCGGCCAGCAGTTGCTCGGCGGACTTCGAAAGGATGCGGCGAAGCATGGAAAAACGATAGCACGCGGGATGCGTGCGGAACGGCGGGAGGGCACCGGTGCCAAGGGCGGACACATAGGTCCGATCAAGGGCGGACACATAGGTCCGCCCCTACGGTCCGGGGGTTGTAGGGGCGGTCCTGCGTGACCGCCCTCGGCCGTTTTACAGCGCCGAGGTCCCCGGCGGCACCAGCCGATCGATTTCCGCCGCGTCCTCCGCCGTGATCTCGACCTCGGGGACGGTGAGACTGTCTTCCAGCTGCTCCATCGTGCGCGGGCCGACGATGATCGAGGTAACCGCCGGCTCGCGGAGCGCCCAGGCGTTGGCGAAGCGGGCGAGCGGAATTCCCTTGGCTTCGGCGAGCGGCAGCAGCTGCTCCACGATGTCGAGCCGGCGCTCGAACTTCGGATTTTCGATGTCGCCCACCCAGTTGACCGCGCGGGTCGTATCCGCCGGATTCGCTTGGCCGCGGCGGTACTTGCCGGTCAGCCAACCCCCTTCGAGCGGGCTCCAGACGATGTTGCCCAGGCCGTGCTTTTTGGTCGCTGGGAAATGATCGAGCTCCATCGTCCGGCGCAGGATGCTGTACGGCGGTTGCAGGCAGACGAAGCGCTCGAAGCCGGAACGCTCGGAGAGCCAGAGCGACTCGACGATCTCCCAGGCGGCGAGCCGCTTCTCCCACGGCCCCGGCCCTTCGTAGTGGTTGGTCGAGCATCCGAGGTAACGGACCTTGCCCTGGCGCACCAGGTCGGTGAGCGCGGAGAGCGTCTCTTCGAGCGGCGTGGTCGGATCGGGGCGGTGGGTCTGGTAGAGATCGATCGCCTCCACCTTCAGGCGGCGGAGGCTCGCTTCCACCTGCTGCTGGATCGCCTTCCGCGACAGGCCGCGGTCGTAGACTCCCGGCCCCATCGGCGACCAGACTTTCGTCGCGAGCACGATCTCGTCGCGTTGCGCGGCGCGTTGGGCCAGCGCTTCGCCCACGATCTCCTCGGATTCGCCCGCGGAGTAGTTGTTCGAGGTGTCGATGAAATTGATCCCGGCGTCGAGCGCCCGGTGGATGATCCGGATGCATTCGGCGCGGTCGTGATTGCCCCAGGCGCCGAACATCATGGCGCCGAGACAGAGCGGCGAGACCTTAAGGCCGGTACGGCCGAGGCTGCGGTAGTCCATAGGGTGTTCTCCAGTGCGTGAAGCGGAATCCTACCCCGGCGAAACCACCTCGACCGGCCCCAGCGCGGCGAGCTGCGGTTCGAGCTGCTCGGCGGGACCTACCGCGACGATCGCGAGCTGATCGGGCCGGATGTGCTCGCGGGCGAGCTCCAGCAGCTCGGCGCGATCGACCGAGGCGATCCGTTCCAGGTAGCCGTCGTAGTAGTCGTCGGGGAGATCATAGATCGCGAGCACTTCGAGCCTTTTCGCCACGTCGCCGAGCGTCTGCGACGAGTAGGGGAAGACTCCCGTGATGTACTGGCGGGTCTCTTCGATCTCGTCTTTTTCCACCGGCTCGGTGCGGATGCGCTCCAGCTCGAACAGCACTTCGCGCACCGCGGCGCCGGTCGATTCGGTCGCGACCGCCGTGGCGACCGAGAAAGGCCCGGGACCGAGGCGCCCGCCGAGCCGGGTGGTGGCGCCATAGGTGAAGCCGTGCCGCTCGCGCAGGTTCAGGTTGATCCGGCTGGTGAACTTGCCGCCGAGCAGGGTGTTGAGCAGCAGCAGCGGGACGAAATCGGCGTGCTGCCGGCCGACCGCGGCATGGCCGAGCCGCAGCTCGGTCTGTGCGGCGTCGGGCCGGTCGATCAGGTGGATCGTGATGCCGGTGCGGTTCCTGGGCACGATCGGTTCGGCCGGCGGGGCGAGCGCCGCGGGCGCCAGCCCAAGCTTGCCTTCGATTTCGGCGGCGAGCGCTTCCGGGTCGAGATCGCCGACCGCGACCAGCGTCGCCGAGCCGAGCGGGTAGTGGCGCCGATAGAAGTCGAGCGCCTCTTCGCGGCCGATCCGGCCGACGCTGTCGATCGTGCCGAGCGGCGATTCGGCGTATGGGGTGCCGAGGTAGAGCACCCGGGCTAGCTGCTCGTCGGCGAGCGTGCCGGGCTCGAAGCGGCGGCGTTCCAGCTCGGTCGTGCGCAGTTTCTTCAGCCGGTCGATCTCGCGCTCGGGGAAGGTCGGCGCGGTCGCCACCTCGATCAGCAGATCGAACGCGGGAGCCAGCTCGCTCGCGAGCAGACCGACTTCGACCGCGCCGTAGTCCCACTCGGCGTAGCTCGCGAGGTAGCCGCCGAGATCCTCGGCGCGGCGGGCGATCTCCAGCGACGAGCTGGCCGCGGTCCCTTCGTCGATCAACGAGGCGGAGAGCGTGGCGAGGCCCGGCAGGCCGGCCGGGTCCCAATGCCCCCCGGCGGGGAAAACCAATTCGAGGGTTGCGAGCGGTACCCGGTCCACCCGCGCGGCGTAGATCTGCAGTCCGTTCGGGCAGCGCCGGTGGAGGAAGGGCGGAAAGCGGAAGCCGCGCGCGGCGGAAGGCGGCGGCGCGTCGTCGCGGCGAACCGGGCTCACGCGGCGTCCTTCGGAATGATCCACAGGCTGGCGCGATCCGCCGGCCGGCACCAGCGGGCGACGAACTGGGAGATCTCCTCGGCGGAGATGGTGCGGTAGACCTCGGCTTCGCGGCTCACCCCGTCGGGATCGCCGAAGAAGGTGGTCATCCGGGCGAGCAGATCGGCCCTCATGTCGAGCCGCTGCAAGCTGCCGAAATAATCGGTGAGCGCCCGTTTCCGCGCCCGTTCCAGAGCCCGGGGATCGATCCGGCCCGCGGCGATCTCCTCCAGATGGCCGCCGAGGCGCGCTTCGATCTCTTCGGGCGCGGTCCCGGGCCGCGCGGTCGCGACCAGCGTGAACGTGCCGGCGGCCTCGCCGAGATGGACCCAGGCGCCGACCTCCTGGGCGATCTGGCGGTCGTAGATCAGGTCGCTGTAGAGCAGGCTCGATTTGCCCGCGGTCAGCAGCGACGAGAGGAGGTCCGCGACGTACCACTCGCGGGTGCCGTACGGGGGAGTGGCGTAGGCGATGTAGATTCGCGGCATCAGCACGGCGTCCGCAAACACCTCGCGCCGCTCCTCCTCCGGGCGCTCGAAGCTCCCGTCGGCGCGGCTCGGCAGAATGACCGGCGGGATCTCTTCGCCGCGCGGGATCTCGCCGAACCAGGCCGCGGCGCGCTCCAGCGCCTCGGCCGGCTCGACGTCTCCCGCGATCGTCAGCACCGCGTTGTTCGGCGCGTAATAGGTGCGGAAAAAGGCCTGCACCCCGTCGATCGTCGCCGCCAGGATGTCTTCCAGCGTGCCGATCACCGGCCAGTGGTAGGGGTGCCCCTCGGGGTAGAGCAGGGCGTAGAGCCGCTCGCTCGCCTGGCCGTACGGTTGGTTCTCGATCCGCTGGCGCCGCTCGTTGACCACCACGTCGCGCTGGGTGTCCAGGTTCTCCTGGGTGAGCGCCGGGAGCAGGAAGCCCATGCGGTCGGATTCGAGCCAGAGGCCGAGATCGAGATGGGCCGACGGGAGCGTCTCGTAATAGTTGGTCCGGTCGTGCGAGGTCGAGCCGTTGGCCACCCCGCCGACCTGCTGGACGTAGCGGAAGTGGCCGTTGGTCGGCACGTTGGCGCTGCCCTGGAACAGCATGTGCTCGAACAGATGGGCCAAGCCGGTACGCCCCGGCCGCTCGTTCTTCGAGCCCACGTGATACCAGAGGTTCACGGTCACCAGCGGCAACGACCGGTCGGGATGGAGCACGACCCGGAGGCCGTTTGGCAAGGTGTGGCTTTCGAAGGCGAGCTCGGGCGTCATGGCATCCATTCGGAGCGAACGGCTGGTCTGCCGTGACGCGGTGCGCCCCGGGGTCGAAGAAGACGTTCCGGAGTGTAGGAGCCGCGTCGCGGAGGTGTCAAGGAAGCTGCAAAGCGTTCTATACACCCGCACTCTTGCGCCTTCCGCCTTGTTTGCGCTAGGCTTCGCCCATGATCACGAGCCCGGCGTACCTCACCGAGAACCAGAAGAAGATCCTCGACTTCATCCAGGAATTCCAAGGCAAGCACGGGATCGCGCCGACTCACCGCGAGATCTGCGAGCGTTTCGGCTATCGCTCGTACGGCACCGTGTATAAACATTTGAAGCTCTTGCAGCAGAAGGGCTTCCTGCACCGTGACTGGAACCAGAAGCGGGGCATCGAGCTGATCCGGGCGATCCCCGGCACCGATTTCGGCCAGCCCGAGCCAATGGTCTCGTTCTTCGGCAACATCGCCGCCGGCCGGCCGCTGGAAGCGGTGGAAGACGACCGCAAGGCCGACAAGATGGGGGTGCCCACCTTCCTGGTCAACGCCCGTCCGAACGACCATTACGTGCTCCGCGTGGTCGGAGAGTCGATGATCGAAGAGGGGATCCACGACGGCGACTTCGTGGTCGTCCAACGGCGCGAGCGGGCGGAGCCGGGGGAGATGGTGGTCGCCCTGATTCACGACGAGGCGACGCTCAAGCGCTTCTACCCGGAAGGCGACATGGTCCGCCTGCAGCCGGCCCATCCAACCATGGCGCCGATCCGGGTGCCGGCAGTGGATGTCCGGGTGCGCGGCATCGTGGTCGGTCTGATGCGGCGGTTCTAGGAGAGGCTACCGTCTGGGGGAATCTCCCTGGGCTTCGGGCGTAGGGGCGGCTCTTGTGGCCGCCCTGGGACGTCAGGCCTCGGCAGTCCAGGGCAGGCACAAGGCCTGCACCTACACGTCCGGTCCCGTCATTCCGAGCGAGAGCGAGGAATCCGGGGGATGGGTGGCTCGGATCCCATCGAGGCGAAGGGATTTAAGGCCGCCCTCCCGCCAGATCCCTCGCTCTCGCTCAGGATGACGGAGCAGAACCGTTTCATCCTACGGGGACAAGGTGACGAGGGCACGGCGATGGAAAACACCTCCTTCTCGATTTTTCCCAGCTCGCTCGGCTGGGTGCTCGCGGTGGCGCGGAACGGCGAGTTGATCTGCCTGGAAAACCGGGTGTCGCGCGAAGATTGTGAGAACGCCCAAGCCCGGCGCTGGGCGGATGCGGCGGACGACCCGCAAGCTCCGCCTCTCCCGGAAACCCGGAAACAGCTCGACGAGTACTTCGCCGGCCAAAGGCGCGAATTCGACCTGCCGCTCGGCGTGCTTTCCCCCGGCTCCGGAGGCACCGAGTTCCAGCGCTCGGTTTGGGCCGAGCTGCTTCGTATCCCATTCGGAGCCACGACCACCTACGGAGAGATCGCCCGCACTTTAGGACTCCCCGGCGGAGCGCGCGCGGTCGGCATGGCGAATCATGACAATCCCATCGGGGTCGTGATCCCCTGCCACCGGGTGATCGGAGCGAACGGTTCGCTCACCGGCTACGCCGGAGGGCTCCCGATGAAGCAACGCCTGCTGGAGCTGGAAGGGGCGCTGCCGGGACGGTTGGACTTCGGGGAGTAAACCAGCCAGAGAAACCGGCTGCGGCTGGGGCAGAGCCCTCACGGCCCTGCGGCTGGACGACGGAGAAGTAACCCACCAGCCCGTAGTCGTCCGCCGCCGCCCCAAACCCGCTGGCCGCCCCAAGTCAGAGGCTTTTCCTGGGACCGCCGGCGTCTCGCCGGTCCACGAAGTCCTTTGCCGACAGGGAAATGCACCGCTCGGCGCCCGGTCACCGGTGCGCGCGGTCGCCGCACCACCTCCCAGCCGCCCGCCACCTCTCCGCCGAGCCCGGAGACCGCCTCGCGGAGGCGCAACACCGCTCCGCCAGCTCGCGGGAGCGGTAGACACACTCCGAACACCGGTGCGCCCGTTCCGGGAAGCGGTGTTCGAGCTCCGCCCACCACTCCGCCGGGCTGGGGGAGTGGTAATACGGCCCAGCACACCACTCCGCTGGGCCGGGGGAGTGGTGAGCTGGAGCTGTGCACCACTCCGCTGAGCCGGGGGAGTGGTGTTCCGGCGCTGTGCACCACTCCGCTGGGCCAGGGGAGTAGTGTTCCTGCGCTGTGCACCACTCCGCTGAGCCGGGGGAGTGGTGTTCCGACGCTGCGCACCACTCCCCCGCGCCAGGGGAGTGGTGTGCGGAAGCGTTGCACCGCTCCTCCCGGCCAGAGGAGTGGTGCGCGGAAGCCACGAACTGCTCCCCCGGACCGGCGGAGCGGTGTCCGCCCTCGTCGCATCGCTTCCCCGAACGGGCGGAGTGGTGTTCGGCTCCGTAACACCACTTCCCCCAGCTGACGAACTGGTGCTCGGCATCGCAGAACCACTGCAGCGCCTGAGCGGAGGGGTGTTGTCGTTCGTGGAATCGCCGCGCTTGAGCCGGGGGGAGGTGCGCGGGAGCCGCGAGCTGGTGGTTTCGGCCATTCCACCGATCACCGGCAGCGCAATACGCCTGTGGCTCCCCGACCCATCGCTTATGGCCCCCGTCGCGGTCCCGGCGGCGGCTGAGACGCCGCGTCTCTAACCTTTCCACGTCCTCCCACGGTCGCGCTACCCGCCCGCCAGTCGCGCGCGAATCGCCTCCACCTCCGCCGCGTGCTTCTCGGCATCTGAATGCCCGACCTGCCGCTCGAAATCGACCAGCACCTGCATCAACTTGGCAGCCCGAGCGAGCTCACCCAGCTTCTCGTACGCGAGCCCCAGATTCCAGGAAGCATTCCCCTCGCCGAGCCGATGGCCGATCTCGCGAGTGATGGCGAGCTGCTGCTCGTAGTACTCAATCGCGCGCCGAGTTTCGCCAAGATCGGCGTAGGCGAGCCCGAGGTTACCGAGAGCATTTCCCTCGCCGCGCCGATCGCCGATCTCGCGGGCGATGGGGAGGCGCTGTTCGTAGAACTCGATCGCGCGCCGAGTTTCGCCGAGGTTGGCGTAGGCGAGTCCGAGGTTACCGAGGGCGTTTCCCTCGCTGAGCCGATCGCCGATCTCGCGGGCGATGGTGAGAACCTGCTCGAAGGTCTCGATCGCGTGCCGCGTTTCGCCGAGGAGGTAGTAAGCGTTGCCGAGGCCTCCTCGGGCGTTTCCCTCGCCGCGCCGATCGCCGATCTCGCGGGCGATGGCGAGATATTGCTCGTGGTAATCGATCGCGCGCTGTGCTTCACCGAGGTCGGCGTAAGCATTGCCAAGGTTTCCGAGGTGGTTTCCCTCCCTCGCACGATCATTCGCCCGTCGCGCCCCCTCCCACCCCGCTTCGAGCCAGGCGATCCGCTGCCGAGGGGGCAGGCGGAGGTAGAGCACGTGCGCCCCGGCATTCGGGTACTCGCTCGCGAGCCGCGCGGCTGTTTCCCTTACTTGAAGCTTCTCGGCCGCCCATGCCTGCCCGACCGCGATTTGGTGCCGCTCGCGATCGAACTGGGCGAAGCCCGCGAGGATGTGCTCATTGCCTTTTTCGTAGAGATCGGTTGCCCACCTCAGCACGCCGCAGTAGTGCTCGGCGTGCCGCAATTCGCTCTGCTCCCGCTCTTCCTTCGTCAGCCGTGATGCCACGAACGCCCGGGCGAGGTCGTGGAGCTTGTAACGGCCTTCCTTCCCTTCCAGCAGGCTCCCGCGAACGAACGCACCGAGCGTTTCATCCGTCTCTTCCTCACCCAACCCCCACACGGCCCCCGCCGCCGGTGCATCGAAATCTCCGGCGAAGACGGCAAGGTGGCGGAAGCGCTGTTGAAAAGCATCAGTAAGGAGGGAAACCCCGAGGCCGAGAGCGCCCTCCCCGAGTTTCGCTCTTTCTTTCTCCCTACCCAGACGCTTTTCAAACGCTTCGATCGGGAGATCCGGCCGCTCCACGAGCGAACCTGCCGCGATTCGCAACGCGAAGGGGAGATACCCGCACAGCCGCGCGATGGCGCCCGCCCGATCGCCGATCCGCGGCGTGATCGCGAGCAGCAGCGCACGGGCGTCCTTCTCGGGCAGAAGCTCCAAATCGCGTACCGCGAGACCGGGCAGCGTGAACTTCTGCCGTGAGGTGACCAGCAAGGCGTTTCCTACGGGCGGCACGAGCGGCGCCACCTGATCGGGTCCCGAGGCGTTGTCCATCAAAAGGAGCACGCGCTTGCCGGCGAGAACGTCCCGATAGGCCGCCGCGAGCTGCGCCCCTTCGGGGAGTTTCGCGTCGGGATAGAACGAGCGCACCACATGGGCCATCGCGTCGTAGGTCGAAAGCGGTCGTTCGCTCACCCCCTGGAGATCGAGGAAAATCTGCGCATCGGGGAAACCCAGCGCCATCTCCTGCGCGAGCACCAGAGCGAGCGCCGTCTTGCCAACGCCCCCTTGCCCCTGAAGGCCGCAGATCGTGGCGCCGCCTTTCTTGATCTCGTGGCGTAACTGGGCGAGGTCTTTCTTGCGTCCGACGAAGTCGGCGGGTGGGGCGGGAAGTTGGCGGAGAGGCGAGTGCGCCTCAGACGGCAGCTGGAAAAACTCTTGCACGATCTCGCGGTGTCGCTTCACCCGCTGGTCCAGCTCGACCCCTGCCCAGAAGTGGCAGGTTGCCTCGTGTCCCCATTCCGCACGAATCGCAGCGCGCGCGTCGGCTGAGACCTCTGCCGACACCACGAACACCAGCTCGTGCGGCTGTTCCGTGGGGGAGAGCTCGCGCCGGAGCTTCGCGATCTCCTTCTTCCCGGCGGCGGCGGCGAATTCCCGGACTCGCTTGCATTGGAAGACGAAGCGCCGATCCCCGCGCCAGGCACGTACGTCTTGCCCCTTCTCGCTGCCGGACTGCCCGAGCGCCTCCACGCGCTCGTAGCCCTCTCGCTCGACCAGCCAGAGGCATAGACGCTCGAACTCGAGAGGCGCGAGCATCTCGAAAGGCAGCTGGAAGGTTCCGCCCATTATGGGAGGCTTGGAGTTCGTGGTCATGGTGCTTTCGCGAAAGGGATTGTAACTCCCCGGAGCGGGTGGATCGGGAATCCTTCGGGGGCTCGACCACGGGATCGTCTCTTCGCGAGGGCTACCCCCCCATCCGTCCGTGTACAATGAGCCGCTTTTCAAGCGAACCGGCACGGAACCCGTATGGAACTCGACAAACTTCTGCGCATCATGACCGATCGGAAGGCCTCCGATCTGCATTTGAAGCCGACCCGGCCGCCGTTGCTCCGGATCTCCGGCCGGCTGATGGCGCTCGACATGCAGCCGCTCAAGCCGGACGAGATCAACGAGATGGTGCTCTCGATCTTGAACCCGACGCAGAAGGCGCGGCTCGATTCGAGCATGTCGGTCGATCTTGGCTACGGCGTCCACGGGCTCGCGCGGTTCCGCGGCAACATCTACATGCAGCGCGGCACCTACGCCGCGGCGTTCCGGCGCGTGCCGTTCGACATTCGCAACATCGCGGACCTGGAGCTGCCGAAGGTTCTGCTCGAATTCACCGAGATGCCGATGGGGCTGGTCCTCGTCACCGGGCCGACCGGCTCGGGCAAATCGACCACTCTCGCCGCGATCATCAAGCACATCACGGGGCGGCGGCCGGCCCACGTGATCACGATCGAAGATCCGATGGAGTTCCTGTTTACCGACGACGTCGCGACCATCTCGCAGCGCGAGGTGGGGACCGACACGGTCAGCTTCCGGGAAGCTCTGCGCAACGCCATGCGCCAGGATCCCGACGTGATCATGGTCGGCGAGATGCGCGATCCCGAGACGGTCTCGACCGTCATCACCGCCGCCGAGACCGGCCACCTGGTGTTTTCCACTCTGCACACCAACAGCGCCACCCAGACCGTCGATCGCATCCTCGACACCTTCCCGCCCGACCAGCAGGGCCAGGTGAGGGTGCAGCTCGCCCAGGTGCTCAAAGGGGTCGTCTCGATGAAGCTTGTCGAGCGGCAGGACGGCGCGGGGCTGGTCGCGGCGCTCGAAATCATGCGGTCGTCGCCGAAGATCTCCAAGATGATCGAGAAGGGCGAGACCAGCGACCTGCTGGAAGAGGTCGAGTCCTCCGTCGGCTACTACCGCATGCAGTCGATGAACCAGTCGCTGCTCGCGCTGCTCGTCCACGGCACGATCACCTACGCCGAGGCGATGCGCGAGTCGTCCGACCCGGAAGACCTGCAACTCAAGATGCGCAAGATGTTCCCCAACATCGAAGTGAGGGAAGGTGAGATGAGCCCCACCACGTCCGATTTCGCCGAGATCTTGGAGCTGCAACAGTTCCGCAAGCTGTACGAGGAGCAGGAAGAAAAGACCAAGATGAAGCTGGCCGAAAAGGACGACGAGATCGAGGATCTGCGCGGCGCGATGCGCCAGCGCGACGACCTGCTCGAAGACGGCCGCCAGCGCCACGCCGAGGCGCTCAAAGAGCAGGAGCGCCTGAAAGGCGATTACGGCCGTCTGCGCCAGGAGGCGCAGGAGAAGATCGACAAACTGATGGAGCGGATCAAGGAGCTCAACGCGAAGCTCGTGGGCGTGCGCTAGGCGTTACGTCGGCAGTAACCGTTACGTCCGCCGGGACCGGCTGTTCGAGCCGGTAACAGCCTTCGAGCCCAAAGGGGCGCCGCGAGGCTTCTTGGCGAGCGTCATCGGCGGCGTTGGGGGGACAACGAGGGCGGGGTTGGAGAGGATCGCGCCCGCCATCGAAGCCGCGGCGCACCGGTGGCCGATCTCGTTGGGATGGAAACTGTCGGCTTGGATGCGTCGGCGCGCGTTTTTGCGGCAGTTCTGCATCGCGGGGAGAAGGTCCAACACCTCGAAGCCATTGCTTTCCGCGTCGCGGACGGCCGTGGCGTGCTCGGCGCGGAACTCATACCCCTGCGTCAGATTGACGAAGTAGGGGAAGACGGCAACCAGGACGCGGAACCGGTGCTCCTCGGCGAGTGCATGCAAGGCCGCGAACGAGGGGGCCACGGTGTCGCCCGAGATCGCCGCCAGCGCACGGGCCGATTCCACGGATTCCTCCGGGCCGGCACGGCTCACGTAGCGCGCGAGAACACGGAAATACGCGAAGCGATACAGCGCGCTGTGGACGAGGTACGGGTTGGCCCGTCGCTCGATCCGCGCGGGGCCGATGCGCGCAGCGGAGAGCAACGTCTCCATGATGTTGCCGTCGAGCCGCTCGCGGTCGCTCAAGGTGTAGGCGACGAGCACCAGATCGGGTGAGTACTGCAACCCCTTCTCGGCGAGTGTGGCGACCTCCTGCTGGGTGTTGTAGCCGGTCACCGAGAGATTGATGACCTCCGCGTTCAATCCCCTTTGATGCAACTTGGCTTCGAGCAGCGCGGGAAACGTGTCTTCGAACCGCGCCACCTTGAGCCCCAGCCCCACGCTGTCGCCGAGCACCACGATGCGGAACACTCCGGGCGGCTTGGCCATCGCGTGATCGCGGTCGCGGAATCCCAGGCGATTCGCCTTGCCGGTGAAGTCGACCAGATCGTTGGTCAATTCGCTGGTGAAAAGGGCGGGGATCGGCTCGAAGCCGATCTTCGGATTGCGCGCCAGCTGATAGCGACCGACCCGCACCCAGCCCACCTCGGGCGCCACGCCGAGCAGCCGCACCAATCCCTCCGCTGCGAGCAGCGCGAGTCCCAAGGCGAAAAAGGAGAGAGCGATTTTTCGCACGCAGTCATCCCAACCCTTTGGAATGCAAGATTATCCGATATACCCGTCGTCGAAACGCCCTCGGGGGGCTCAGTGCAATTTGAGGACCAAGCCCAACCGGCCTAATGCGGGACGACCTGCGACCGCGTCCAAGTCTCCGCCTCGGTGGCGGTCTTCACCTCACCGCGCGCCTGGGCTTTGCGTAGCGCGGCGAGCAGCCGGCCCAGCTCCGGCCCGGCGGGGAGCCCGGTGAGCGCGCGGATCTGTTCGCTCGACAGCAGCCGCGGGGGATCGAAGATTGTGCTCCCCTCGCGGCGCGCCAGCTCGGCGAGGGAGCGAACCTTCTCGGCGGATGCCGCCCCCCGAGCCGCGATGAAAGCCAGCGCCGTCAGCCAGAGATCGGGCCCGAGACGGTAAAGGAACAGGCGCCGGTCGGCTTCGGCGTCCGGAAGCTCGGAGAGCGCGAGCAGCCGGGTCACCTGCTGCGCCTGGGGCTTGGTCAGATATCCGCGATCGACGAACCGCGGCAGAGCGCTTTCGGCCTTGCCGCCCGGTTCGCGCAGCTCCGCAAACAGCAGCGCCCAGCGTCCCGCCGTCCGCGTCGATTCTTCGGCCGAGCCGGTTGCCTCCTCAAGTTCCTGCCCAACGGTCTCGTAGACTTCCAGGCGGTCGATCACCCGGCCGAACGGCACGATCTCTCCGAGGCGATAGGTCCAAAGACCGGGATAAATGCCGACCTCGGCGAGGATTTTCACCCCGACCGCCGCCCGCGACGATCCGACGATCCGGCCGAGCTCGTCGCGGATGCGCTCTCCGGCGACGGTCGGCAGGGCGGAGGCGCTGGCCCGGGCGAGCACCAAAGTCTCCGGCACCGGAACGAAGCCCGGCAGCTGCACCGCGAGGCGGGCGAGCCGGAGCAGACGAAGGGGATCGCCCGCGAAGCTCTTCGAGGTCACCGCGCGCAGCAGGCGGCGCTCCAGGTCGGCGAGACCGCCGAACGGATCGACCGTCTCCTGCGTGCGCAGGTCGAACGCGATCGCGTTGATCGTCAGGTCGCGGCGGGCCAGATCTTCTTTCAGCGACGTGCCGGAGCGATCCCAAAGGTCGAGCTCCAAGTCGGCCGCGACCAACCGGAACGCCGGAAACTCCTTGCCGCCGAGCGGCACGAATCGGGCAGGGAGCCGGGCGGCCAGCCCGCGCGCGATCTCCTCGCCGTGCCCGTCCACCACCGCGTCGAGATCGTGGACCTCGCGGCCCAACGCCGCGTCGCGGATCGCCCCGCCGACCAGATGGCAGGGGGTGGCGCCCGCGATCTCGGCGAGCTGAGACACGGCGGGAATGGCAAGCAGAGCGAGCCACGAAGAGGACAAATGTACCGACGGCATGGCACGATCATGCCGCAACTGCGCGCGGTTCCGTCGGTTGCCAGCGATCCGCTCTGTATCCGCTCTGGGGGATTCCTTGTCAGCGGCGCGTTCAACCGCTAAGATTTCACTCGAAGACCATGGCGCTAACTATCGAAGAAGTCAGGAAGATCGCCACCTTGGCCCGGCTCCGTTTCACCCCGGAGGAAGAGACGCGCTTCGCCGAGCAGCTGGGCAAGATCGTCGGCTACATTGATCAGCTCCAGACGTTTGCCGGCAGCGACGAGCCCGAGCGCCCCGCCGGTCTGCCGGAAGGCGCCGACTCGATCGTTCCCGGCCTGCCGCGCGAGCGGTTTCTGGCGAACGCTCCGGAGGTGCGCGACGGGTTCCTGGTCGTGGCCGAAATCAAAGCCTCGGAGTCGGCTGAATCGTGAGCGCCCCGCCTCCCGCCGCCCCCTGGGATCTCTCGGCCGAGGAGACCGCCCGCCGCGTCGCCGCGGGGGAAACCAGCGCGGTCGAGGGGGTCGAGGCGGCGCTCTCGCGCATCGCCGAGGTCGATTCGGCGATCGGCGCGTTTCTGGAACTTTGGGCCGACGAAGCGCGCGAACGAGCTGCGGAGATCGACGGACACGTCGCGGCGGGCAAGCCGGTCGGTCCGCTGGCCGGGGTGCCGATCGCGCTCAAGGACAATCTGAGCTTCGCGGGACACGCGGTCGGCTGCGCGTCGAAGATCCTCGAAGGGTACGTCGCCCCCTACACCGCGACCGCGGTCGAACGGCTGCTCGCGGCGGGCGCCGTGCCGCTCGGCCGGGCGAACATGGACGAGTTCGCGATGGGCTCGTCGTGCGAGAACTCCGGCTACCAGGTCACCCGCAATCCCTGGGACCTCTCGCGAATCCCGGGCGGCTCCAGCGGCGGCCCGGCCGCGGCGGTCGCGGCGGGCTGCGTGCCGCTCTCGTTCGGCTCGGATACGGGGGGCTCGATCCGCCAGCCGGCCGCGATGTCCGGCATCGTCGGCTTCAAACCGACCTACGGCCGGGTTTCGCGCTACGGCCTGGTCGCGTTCGCTTCGTCGACCGACCAGATCGGGCCGCTCGCCCGCTCGGTGCGCGACGCGGCGCGCGGCTACGCCGCGATCGCCGGACCGGACGCCCGCGATTCGACCTGCGCGGACCGGCCGGTCGAAGATCCGCTCGCGGCCATCGAAGACGGCATCCGCGGTTGGAAGATCGGTTCCCTGAAGGAGGTTGACGCCTCGGGTCTTGCGCCGGCCAACGCGCGCTGCTGGCACGAGTCGCTCGAACGCCTGGCGCGCGCCGGGGCCGAAATCGTCGAAGTCTCGGTGCCGAGCCTCGAAGCCGCAATCGCCGTCTACTACGTGATCGCGACCTCGGAGGCGAGCGCGAATCTCGCCCGCTTCGATGGGCTTCGCTACGGCCGCCGGGCGGGCGGCGCGAACAGCCTGGGCGAAACCTACGTCGCGAGCCGCAGCGAAGGCTTCGGGCCGGAGGTGAAGCGGCGGATCATGCTCGGCACGTTCGCGCTCTCCTCGGGCTACTACGACGCCTACTACGGCCGCGCCCGCGCGGTGCTCGAAACCATGCGCAACGAGCTGGACCTGGCGTTTACCCGGTGCGATCTCCTGGTCTCGCCGACCAGTCCGACCGGCGCGTTCCCGATCGGCGAGCGGGCGGACGATCCGCTCGCGATGTACCTCTCGGACATCTACACCACCCCGGCGAGCCTGGTCGGCCTGCCCGCGCTCGCGCTCCCCGCCGGGTTCGACGACGAGGGGCTGCCGCTGTCGCTCCAGATCACCGGCCGGATGTTTGCCGAGCCCCAAGTCTTCCGTGCCGGCCGGGCGTTCGAAGCGGCGGGGGATTGGCGCGTCGCCCCGACGTTTAGAAATCGAGAGAGCGTGCCGTCGCCATGAACGGTTCGGGTCCGCACATCCAAACTCTCGTCAGCGTTGGCGCGGCGACGACTTCGCGGCGCTCGCTAGCCGCGATCCTCGCGACCGCGCTCTTCCTGCAACTTCCGGTGCCGATCGCCGCCGCGAGCCCCGCCTCCGAGCGGCCGAAGATCGTGATCAGCGGCTCGAAGCCAGCACCGACCTCGCCACCCCTTCCGATCGCCCGGACGCTCCGCGTGCCCCTGGATGACGGAGCGTTCGTCCGTCTCGCCGAGGATCAAGCGATCGAGATCGAGGCGACGGCGAAACCGGGCGAAGGGATGATCGCGTTCGCCCGCCGCTTGTGCGGCGACGCCCTCGCGGTGGATCGGATCGCGGATTCCAACGGCGGCCGGCGCGAGCTGCTCTCGGGGATGCGCTATCGCGTGCCGCTCGACCTGTTGACTCCCGAGATGCGCCTGCGCGCGTTGCGCGCCCTGTTCCCCGAAGACCGGTTCGAACCGGACAGCTGGCAGCACAAGGTCCGGGGTGCCGGCCCGCTCGGACGCGAAAGCCTCTGGCACGTCGCCACGTGGTTTACCGGCAACGGCGAAAACTTCCGCGCCATTCGCGAGCTGAACGAGCTTCCCGACGACGAGCTTTCCCGCGGCACGACGGTCGCGATCCCCGCGGAGCTGCTGCTGCCCGCTCTCCGGTCGAGCCTGCCCAAGGGTGACGGCGGTTTCCGCCTCAACTACGGCAAGGACGCCTACGGCGATTTCGCGATCTACCGGCTGCGCCCGGGCGAGGCGCTGTATTCGGCGGTGGTCGTTCGCTTTACCGGCCGCATCCACGCCCAGGACGTCAACGCCCTCGCCGCCGAGCTGGCGAAGCGGAACGGCATCCCGGACGTTACGGACATCCCCGTCGGCTATCGGGTGAAGATCCCACTCGACCTGCTGCAGCCCGAATTCCTGCCGCCCGGCGACCCGCGCCGCGTGGCCTACGAAGCCGAGCTGGCCGAGAGCGAAAAGTTCACCAATCCGGTCCGCGCCCAGGGGCTCGAAGGGATCACCGTGATCCTCGACCCGGGCCACGGAGGCAAAGACGCGGGCGCCTCGATGGGAGGCGTCTGGGAGAGCCTCTACGTCTACGACATCGTGATGCGCACCAAGCGCCGGCTCGAAACCCGGACGGCGGCGCACGTTCTGGTGACCACCCGCGACGGCGCCGATTTCAAGATCCACGATTCCGACGTGCTTCCCTTCTCGCGCGGCCATGCGGTCCTCACCACCCCGGCCTATCCGATCGTCGATCCGGTCCTGGGGGTCAACCTGCGCTGGTACCTCGCCAACAGCATCTTCCGCCAGATCACCCTCGGCGCAACGAGCTCGAAAAGCACCGCGACCGCCTCCGGCACCTCGAAAGGAAACGACGAAGACAAGGTGGTGTTCCTCTCGGTTCACGCGGATTCGCTCCACCCCTCGCTGCGCGGCGCGATGGCCTACATCCCCGCGGCCTCCTTGGGAGAGGACACCTACGGCAAATCCGGCGCCGCCTACTCGGCGTTCCGCGAGGTGCAGGAAAACCCCTACGTCCGCCTGCCGCGCGAGTGGCGAACGATGTCCGAAGGGCTGTCTCGCCAGCTCGCTGAGAAGGTGATCGGCGCGATCGCCGCGCGCAAGCTGCCGGTCCACCCATTCAAACCGGTGCGCGAAAAAGTCATTCGCGACCAACGCGAATGGGTCCCCGCCGTCCTGCGCTACAACGCCGTCCCCGCCAAGCTCCTGCTCGAAGTCTGCAACCTCGGCAACGACCTCGACCGCAGCCTGATCCAAACCCGCGCCTACCGCGAAGAAATCGCCACCGCGATCGTCCAAGGCCTACTCGACTACTACGGCCAGAGCACCCCGGGCGGGGGTAGCGTGCAGGTGGCGAAGAGCGCGAAGTAGGGGGGCTCGGCGAACGAAATCCCGGAGGAACCGATTTTGGAGTGCGCCGACGCGTCGGCGCTTTGGACGCAGGTGGTGATGGAGCCGATCCGGTCAAAGCGGCGACGCGTCGCCGCACTCCAAACGGGGACGGAAAAGCGGGTCTACTCGAATAGATCCCCGACCCGGAAACTCAGGCCGGGGAGGATCGATGGCAGCTCCAAGAAGTCGCCGCCACCGAGAACCCGCGGCTTCGCGCCGGATGCGAAGAGAGTGACCGTCCTGCGCTCGGAATCGACGACGAGCGCGGCGCGGCTTCCCGCCGCGAGCCACGATTCAGCGTCCTTGGCCGCGATCTTCGCGAATGTCGAAGAGGGCAGGATCTGGGCGACGAGCGCCGGGATGCCGCCGCGTTCCGCCGAGACGAACGCAAGATCCGGCGCCTTCAGCTTGCCGCCCGTTTTCGGCACCAGGAATCCTGTCTGGGCCGAGTAGACCGTACCGAGCCCGAACGTCTCGACGTGGCTCGCGAGCCGGGTCGTCAACCGCGCCGCCGCCCGGCCCTGTGCCGGTCCAAGCGGAAGTGCCGGTAGACCGAGAAAAGCCGACTCGACATCGCCGAACGTGAGGCATCCGCCGCCGCAGCCCGGCTTGCCGGCGCAAAGGCCCTGCGCATTGCAGGTCGAGAAACCCCCGAGGGGCAAGACGCAGGTGGTGGAACAGGCGAAGCTGCAGCCGCAGTCGCTGCACTGAAGGATGGCTTGGGCATCGAACGCGACGCCGAAACCCAGCAGGAAGAAGGCGACGACGGTGCTGCGCAGGACGGTTCTCATGAGGTGCTCCTCGAAAGAAGCCGGCCCACCAGAGGACCGGCGGGGTGAGACAAGCCTTCAATGGATGAGGTGCCTCAGTGCGGGAGGAGCGAGCCGGGGGCGGGACAGCGCGCGATCGAAACCACCGGTGTGAGGAAGTTCCGCCCTCACACCCGTGCGAACCACCTTGACCGTAGACTGCTTTCGAGACGCCCGCTTATCCGGCCCCGACCGTCGAATCGGCCGCACGCGTCGTCTCCGGCGAGCGATCGAGACGGCGCGTCCTGCTGCGGATCGGCGAGACGCGGAACTGCACCAGGCGCTCGTTCTTCGTGCCGAGGATGGCCTTGGCCACGCCGCGCAGGCGACGCGCCAACTCACGACCCTGATTGACCATCTCCCGCAGATCCTGGGTGGCCTGTTGCCGGCTGGCGGTACAGGAGTCCTGTCGGGCTTTGAGCGCGCGAACCTGCGCCATGGCCGCAGCAAGCGCCTCTCGCTGGGGTTGAGCACCGGTCTGGACGCTCTCGTTGTCGTTCGCCGCTTCGAGCAGCAGCTCCCAGTCACGAAGGATGTCGGCAAAAGAGTTCGGTGTGTTCGGCATGATTCAGTTTCCTTTCTATCGCGGCCGAACGCGGCGAGAGTGCCGCGTGGCCACGCCCCACGGGGCGCGAGAAGAGTTCTACCGCGAGGGGTTCCGAGAAAACGATAGGCTGAGCAAAATAGTTTTTCGCCGTTCCGTCGAACCGCGACCTCGATCGGTTCCGGAGGAAACGCGAGCGAATTCCAGGGCACTCCGAGCGAGCTGCGAGAGGATCGCAGCCGGCTCGCGGTGTTTCGCAGCCGGCACTGAGTCGTCCAAGCTCTTTTTGAGCGATCGGCAGCGAGTTCGCGATGTCCGCGAGCGAGATCCGAGAGACCGCGAGCGGATTCTGAGCCTCTCGGAGCGGGCTGCGAGAGTCTCAGAGCCGGAGCGCAGGGTCTCGCATCCAGCTGCGAACGATCCAAGGTAGGTTTGAGTCTCTGCGAGCTGGATCGCGAAGAGCGGGAGCGAGCTGCGAGACTCCCGGAACCGGCTGCGGGCCGCTCGCATCCAGCTGGCAGAGGCTCGGAGCCCGCTGCGAAACGCTCAAAGTAGGAGTGAGCGGCTGCGAACCTGCTCGCGATGGCTCACAAACTGATGCGAATGGCTCACAATTTGCTGCCGATCCCTGCGAGCTGGCTCCGAGCTTCTCGCACCGAGCTGCGAGCCGCCGGGATCTGGCTGCGGACCGTTCAAACCGGCAGTGAGGAGTCGCGAGCGGGAGCGCGACGGGCTCGGAGTTCGCTGCGAATGGCTGCGAGCGAGCGACAGATCGCCCAGAGCCCGATGCGAAGGGCGGCGAGCGAGCCGCGAATGCCAGCGAGCCCGCTTTGAACGATCACGCTCTCGATTCGAGAGAGGGGGAGCGCGATGGAGCCGGCACACCTGTACCCAGGCTCGGTCGCGATCCGCGGGCCTTCGGCTTGGTGGGTGAGAAGGTCGAATGGGGACGGTGTTATTCTGATTGGGAAATCGGTGGCGTTGCCGCCGAGGAGGAACCGACCGATGAGCCAGATCACACTCACAATTCCCGACGAAACCTTGGTCGCCATGCATGCGACTCCGGACTCTTTCGGGTCGGAGCTCCGGCTCGCCGCCGCCGTCAAGCTCTTTGAGGTCGGTCGGCTCTCCTCGGGCGCCGCCGCCAACCTTGCGGGCATCCCGCGAACGTTGTTTCTGATGAAACTCTCGGATTTTGGAGTCGCTACCTTCACTCAGACCGAAAGCGAGCTGCGTCGAGACCTCGAGAATGCCTGATGTCATTTCTGACACCTCTCCAATTCAGTACCTCCATCAAGTCGGGCTTCTCGATCTTCTTCCCGCCCTGTACGCCAGGCTGATCCTCCCTTCTGGTGTAGTTGACGAGTTGGAAGTTGGCCGAAAGCTTGGCGTCTCGCTGCCCGATGTCCGGACTCTTCCGTGGATTGAGATTCGTGAAGTGACGAACCGCCGAGTGCTTCGGCTATCTCCTGATCTCGGTCTCGGAGAGAAGCAGGCCATCGCGCTGGCGCTCGAAAGTGCGGACGCGCTCGTTCTTCTCGACGACGCCCTGGCGCGACGTCAGGCTGGGCTTCTAGAAATTCGATGTACCGGAACGCTTGGAGTTCTTCTTAAGGCCAAGCAACTACAAGTCCTGCCCCAAATCGCTCCGATCATCGCGAAGCTCACGGAGTTCGGATTCCATCTCAGCGTGAGAGCGCACGCTGCCGTGCTACATCTCGCAGGCGAGCCCGCCTAGAATTTGACAGATCCCCCTCATTCCAGTAGCGTTCGCGGTCGCGCCGTCCGTTAAAGGGGCTCCGATGCAGATTTGGCTGGAACAGGTTCGCGAGGAGCCCCTCGCGTGGAAGGAAGCGGTGGTCGTGGCGCTTTCGGATTTCGAGAGTCCTGATCTGGTGGCGATGAGCCCGGTGGAGTGCTCGGGCCGGATGGTCTTCGCCGAGCCGGGGTTCTTGCTCACCGCGGATCTGTCGTACGAGCAGACGCTCGCTTGCACTCGCTGCTTGACGCAGTTCGTGGAGCGGATGGAGCCGACGATCGAGCTTCTGGTGCTCCAGGGCAAGGAGCTGGTCGAAGACGAAGAGCGGGAGCTGGGGGCTCGCGATCTCGGGGTCTGGCAGGTCGAGGGGGACAAGTTCCTTACGGAGCCGGTCATCGTCGAGCAGGTCCAGTTGAACATCCCGATGAAACCGCTTTGCCGCGAGGACTGTCGGGGGTTGTGCCCGACGTGCGGTGCGGATTTGAACGCGGGCGACTGCGGCTGCGACCGGGCGGTGAGCGATCCCCGCTGGTCGGGTCTTGCGGCGCTTCGCGGGCAGCTCGGCAAGGTGGAGAGCGGTTCGTAGTCGCGTGAAACGATAAAGCCGTGTAGATTCCGGGATTCCAGCCGTTGTCTGCGGCCGGATGCCTGAAACCGAAGAACCCTATTGCAGACGCCGGAAGACGAGATTCTCCGAGACTCTTGAGGTCGATCGACGATGCCTAATCCCAAGCGCCGCCATTCCAAAGCCCGCCGTGACCGTCGCCGGGCCCATGATGCCCTGCCCCGGCCCGCCACCTCCAACTGTCCGAACTGCGGCGAGTCGAAGCTGCCGCACCGCGCCTGCGGCAGTTGCGGCTGGTACCACGATCGCCAAGTGATCGAAGTCGCCGAAAAGGCCTAGGGACGTCCAGGCCTTTCGAGCGCCCTCGGGTGAGCTGCCGGCCGGCTCTATGAGCCCGTGGTGTTTCCGGGCCATACGTTTTCGGGCTAGAATCGGCATCGCTCCTCGGGTCACAATCTGAACATGATGCGCATCGCCGTCGACGCCATGGGTGGGGACTTCGCGCCGCGTGCCGCGGTCGAGGGCGCATTCCTCGCCGCGGTCGAGGACGGAATTTCGGTCCTGCTGGTCGGCGATCGCGAGCGGGTGGCGGCGGAGATCTCCCGCCTGGGCGATCCGCGCGGGCGGATCGAGGTGATCCACGCCGAGGAGATCGTCGGCATGGACGATCCCGCGACCGCGCCGTTGCGCAAAAAACGCCGTTCCTCCGTTCGTCTGTGCGCCGAGCTGGTCCACGAGGGGCGCGCCCAGGCGATGGTCACGGCCGGTCACACCGGGGCCGCGATGATCGCGGCGAAAGTGGTGATCGGCACTTCGGCCGGCGTCGATCGCCCCGCGCTCGCCGCGGTCGTGCCGAGCGCGCACGGGCGGACCGTTCTGCTCGACGTCGGCGCGAACGTCGACAGCAAACCGAACCACCTCCGCGAATTCGCCGTCATGGGGCACTTCTACGCCCAAGAGGTGATCGGCACCGAGTCTCCCCGCATCGGCCTGCTTTCGATCGGCGAAGAGGAGAGCAAGGGGAGCGAGCTGACCCGCGAGGTGTTCAAGGTGCTCAAGCGCACCGGTCTCCATTTCGTCGGCAACGTCGAGGGGGGAGACGTCTTCCAGGGCACCGTCGACGTCGTGGTTTGCGACGGCTTCGTGGGCAACGTCCTGTTGAAGAGCGCCGAGGCGCTCGCCGAGCTGCTCGGACGGATGCTCGGCGAAGAGATCGGCAAGAGCCGTCGGACCCAGCTCGGATACGCCATCTTGAAGCCCGCGATCGACCGTTTTCGCCAGCGCACCGACTACACCGAGTACGGCGCCGCCCCTCTGCTCGGGGTCGAAGGAGGCTGTTTCATCGGCCACGGCCGCTCGACGCCGCGGGCGATCCGCAACGCGATCCGCCGCGCGGTCGAGTTCGCCGAGGGACGGGTGCACGAAAAGATCCGCGACAAGCTGGCCGAGCTGCACCGCCAGGAGAGCCTGCTCGCCGGCTCGGTGCAGCCGGAGGAGATCCCTGTCCGATGACGTCCGACGCGGTGTTTGGCGCGCCGGGCGGCGTTTTGGCGCGCACCCATGCCTTCGTGTTTCCCGGACAGGGCGCGCAAAAGGTGGGGATGGGACGCGCCTGGGCCGACGTTTCGGCCGCCGCCCGCGAGGCGTTCGCCGAGGCCGACGAGGCGCTCGGATGCCCGCTTTCGAAGCTCTGCTGGGAAGGGCCGGAAGAGGAGCTGAACCTGACCGCCAACACCCAGCCGGCGCTGCTCGCGACCTCGATCGCGATCCACCGCGCGCTGCTCGAAACCGGAACGCCGTTTGCGCCGGTAGCTTTTGCCGGGCACTCGCTCGGCGAATGGTCGGCGCAGGTGGCCGCGGGCGCGCTCGATTTCGGGGATGCGCTCCGCCTGGTGCGACGGCGCGGCGAACTGATGCAGGAGGCCGTTCCGGTCGGGATGGGCGGCATGGCGGCGATCATCGGCATGGATCTCGCTACGATCGCCGGGATCGCGGCCGACGCGGTGGCCGATCACCCGCAAGAGATCTGCGCGGTCGCCAACTTGAACGGCCCGGGGCAGACCGTGCTTGCCGGCCACCGGACGGCGATCGACCGCGCGGTTGAGCTGGCGAAGGCGCGCGGCGCGAGGAAGGCGACGATTCTCGTGGTCTCGGCGCCGTTTCATTCGCCGCTGATGAAGCCGGCGCGCGAGGGAATGGCCGAGCTGTTGGCGGTGACCGAGGTGCGCGATCCGGTCGTGCCGGTGATCTCGAACGTCGATGCCGCGCCTGTGACCACCGGGGCCGCCGCGCGCGACGCGTTGATCCGCCAAATCGACCACGGCGTGCGTTGGGCGGAATCGGTACGCTACATGGCCGAGACTTTGGGCGTTGGCCTGTTCATCGAGGTGGGGCCGGGGACGGTGCTCTCGGGGCTCAATCGGCGAATCGTCGAAGGCGTTCGCGTCGCCTCGACCGGAGAGCCGGCGCAGTTCGAAAAGCTGCTCGCGATGGCCGCGGAAGAGATGTAGGGGGGCAGCTTGCCTGCCCCCGGGCGGAGGCAAGCTCCGCCCCTACGATCAACGAGGTCTCAGCGAGAAGCATCGCTAAGGACGGGAGGGAGACCGCAATGGAAGGCCGACTGTCGGGCAAGACCGCACTGGTCACCGGGGCGTCGCAAGGGATCGGCGAGGCGATCGCGCAGCGCCTGGCGCGCGAGGGGGCGAAAGTCGTCGTCGCGGCGCGGAACGCCGATAAGCTCGAATCTCTGGCCGGCACGATCGACTCGGCGGGCGGGCGGGCGCACGCGCTCACGCTCGACGTCTCGGATCCCGCCGCGATTCCCGAACGCCTGAAGGCTCTGCCGGAGGAATTCGCCGGTATCGACATCCTGGTCAACAACGCCGGGATCACCGCGGACAACCTGCTGTTGCGCATGAGCCTCGACGATTGGGAGCGGGTTCTGCGCACCAATCTGACCGGCGCGTTCGCGCTCACCAAGGAGCTGGTGCGCGGCATGATGAAGAAGCGCTGGGGACGGGTGATCTCGGTCTCTTCGGTCGTCGGGCTGATGGGCAACGCCGGCCAGGCGAACTACGCGGCCTCGAAGGCGGGGCTGATCGGCTTTTCCAAGTCGCTCGCGCGCGAGCTGGGCAGCCGGAACCTGACGGTGAATGTCGTCGCCCCCGGCTACATCGAGACCGCGATGACCGACATCCTGCCGGAGACAAATCGCGCCGAGCTGGCGGGCCAGATCGCGCTCAAGAGGCTCGGTGGGGTCGAGGACATCGCCGGGGTGGTGGCGTTCCTCGCAAGCGACGACGCCGCCTACATCACGGGCGAGACGATTAACGTCTCCGGCGGGCTGTACATATGAGAGGCGGCGGGAAAAGCCTGATTCCAGGCGGTCTCCGCGGCTTGCGGGACCCTGTCAACCGGCGTTCGCCGTGGACGGGCCGAGAGGTTTGTGTTAGAAACCTGCGCCGACGGATTCGGTGACACAGGTCCATTCCCCGTTCCCCACAGGAGGGCATCACTCATGGCGGTCATGGAAAAGGTCAAGGGCATCATCGTCGAACAGCTCGGCGTCGACGAAGAAGAGGTCACACTGGAAGCGAGCTTTACCGACGACCTCGGCGCGGATTCCCTCGACATCGTCGAGTTGGTCATGGCCTTCGAAGAAGAGTTCGGCATCGAGATTCCGGACGAATCGGCCGAGAAGATCAGCACGGTTCGGCAGGCCGTCGAATACATCGAGGCGAACGCCGGAGAACCGAAGAATTAGCTTTGCGTCCTGGGCCCGGCTACGGGCTCGCCCCCAATCTGTAAACCGACCTCCGAGCCCACTCGATTGAGCCTAGCGAACCGTCGTCGTGTCGTCGTCACCGGGGTAGGTCTCGTCTCCCCGGTGGGAATCGGGACGGCCGAGACCTGGGCCGCCCTGCTGGCGGGCAAGAGCGGGATCGGGCCGATCACCAAGTTCGACGCTTCCGAATACCCCTCCCGCATCGCCGGCGAGGTGAAGGGGTTCGATCCGCTCGCCTTCTTCGACAAGAAGGAGGTCAAGAAGAGCGACACCTTCATCCACTATGCGGTCGCGGCGGCGCAGTTCGCGCTCGAAGATTCCGGGCTGATCATCGACGAAAGCAACGCCGAGCGGGTCGGGGTCAACATCGGCTCGGGCATCGGCGGCCTGCCGCTGATCGAATCGACCCACCGGACGTTGCTGGAACGGGGCCCAAGCCGGGTATCGCCGTTCTTCATCCCCGGTTTGATCGTCAACATGGCGGCCGGCCTGGTCTCTATCCGTTGGGGGGCCAAGGGTCCGAATACGGCGCCGTGCACCGCCTGCACGACCGGCCTGCACGCGGTCGGCGACGCGTTTCGCTTCATCCAGCACGACGACGCGGACGCGATGATCGCGGGCGGCGCGGAGGCGGTGGTCAGCCCGCTCGCTCTCGCGGGCTTCTCGGCGATGAGGGCGCTTTCGGCCCGGAACGACGAGCCGGAAAAGGCTTCGCGCCCGTGGGACCGCGATCGCGACGGCTTCGTGATGGGCGAAGGCTCGGGGATCGTCGTAATGGAAGAGCTGGAACATGCCCGGAGGCGCGGCGCGCCGATCTACGGCGAGGTCGTGGGCTACGGCATGAGCGCGGACGCCTACCACATCTCGGCGCCCCACCCGGAAGGGGACGGTGCCGCGCGGGTGATGAAGATAGCGCTCGCGGACGCCGGGATCCCTCCCGAGGCGGTGGGCTACATCAACGCCCACGGAACGTCGACCGAGCTCGGCGACCTCGCGGAAGTCCGGGCGGTGAAGCGGATCTTCGGCGACCACGCGTACAAGCTCGCGGTCTCGTCGACCAAGTCCTCGACCGGCCACCTGCTCGGCGCCTCCGGGGGGCTAGAGATGGGTATCCTCGCGCTCGCGATGCGCAATCAGATCCTGCCGGCGACGATCAATCTGGATCATCCGGGCGAGGGGTGCGATCTGGATTTCGTCCCCAATACCCCGCGACCGGCCGATCTGGAGTACGCGATCACCAACTCGTTCGGCTTCGGCGGCACGAACGGCGCGGTGATCCTGAAACGCTACCGCGACGAGGCATAGAAAAACCGCTCCCTCCCGTCATCCCAAGCGATAGCGAGGGATCTGGGGGTCGGGCGGCCTTAAATCCCTTCGCTGCAACTGGATCTGAGCCACCCACCTCCCAGATTCCTCACTCACGTTCGGAATGACGGACTAGGGGTTTGCCGAGCAGGAAGTTTCAGTGGGCGGTCCCGCCCCCCAGCTCGCGATCGAACAGCTCCGTCATCCGGCGGTAGAAGTGAATCTGGGCGTCGCCGCGAATGCCGTGCGATTGCCCCGGCAGCGCCAGATCCTCGTATGAGACGTGCGCTTTTTCCAGCGCACGGATCAGGTTCCAGCTGTTTTGCGGATGGACGTTGTCGTCCGCCGTGCCGTGGACGATCAGCAAACGGTCTTTGAGGTTGGCCGCCGCGGTGACGGCCGAGGAGAGCCGGTACCCCTCCGGATTCTCTTCGGGTCGGTCGAAATAGCGCTCGGTCCAGATCGAGTCGTAGAGCAGCCAATCGGTGACCGGCGCCCCGGCCACTCCCACCTTCCAGGTGCCGGGCGAGTGGAGCAGGGCATAGAGCGTGTTCGAGCCGCCGCCCGACCAGCCCCAGATTCCGAGGCGGCCGCCGTCGACCCAAGGCTGAGCCTTCAAGTACGCCACTCCGGCGAGCTGCCCGGCCAGCTCCAGCTCGCCGAAGCGGCGATGGAGACGGACCTCGCCCCGCTTGCCGAAGAAGAGCGAGGCCTGGTTGTCGACGCTCCAAACCGCGTAGCCGCGCGCCGCCATCCATTTGTTCCAGGCCCCGCCCCAGCGGTCGATCACGACCTGTGAAGCCGGCCCGCCGTAGTGGTAGGTGAGAACCGGAACTTTTCGGGCCGGATCGAATCCGGCCGGTTTGAGCAGTCGGGCCGGCAGCGTCGATCCCTCCGGTCCCGGAATGGTCAGGAATTCATACTTCGGCAGGCCCGCCGTGTCGATCGTCGAGGGCTTCGAGGGCAGCCGTGCAGCGGCCTCCCGGCCGTCCGGGCCGATCAGGCGCAGCAGCGGCGGGGTGTCGGCATCGCTCCACCCGTCCACCCACCAGCCGCCGGACGGGGCGACGGTCGCCGTATGCCAGCCGCGGCCTGAGGTTAGACGTTCGAGGCCGGAACCGTCGAGCCGGGCCCGGAGGACGTGTCGCTCGGCCGCGGCGAGCAGCGGTTCGGTGGCGTAGCCGGTGAACGTCACCAGCCCCTGCGCCTCGTCGACCCCGTCGAGCGTTTCGTGGACCCAACCCTCCGGGGTGACCGGGCCGAGCGGCTTGCCGTCCGCCGCGTAGAGATAGAGCCGGCGATGCCCCTCGCGCTCGGAGCTCCAGAGGAAACGGCCGTCTTCGAGCGGCCGAAAGTCGTTGCCCAAGTTGACCCAATCCGGATCGCGATCGCTCGCGAGCACGGTGCAATGGCCATCGGCCGGCGTGCAGCGCAGCAGGTCGAGCTCGGTCTGGTCGCGGTTCAGCCGCTCGATCGCGAGCCAGGAGCCGTCGTGCGACCAGGCGACGCGGGCGAGGTAATCGTCCGGCGCGCCGCCGGTCTCCATCCAGATCGTCTTGGCCCTGGCCGAGGTGGTGTCGCGGACGCCGATCTTCACCCGCGGGTTCGGCCGTCCGGGGCGCGGGTATTTCTGCCAGCGCACCGTGGCGTCCTTCGGTACGTCGTCGATCAGCGGATAAACGCCCACCGGGGTTTCGTCGAAGCGGTAATAGGCGATCCGCCGCCCGTCCGGATGCCACCAGAAGCCGGTCGAGTCGCGATTCCAGATCTCCTCCCAATAGACCCAGTCGGTCTCGCCGTTCAGGGTGACGTTCTCCTTGCCGTCGCGGGTCTGCCGCTGCTCGCGCCCGGTCGCAAGATCCAGAGTCCACAGGTCGTGGTCGCGGACGAACGCGGCACGGTCGCCCTTGGAAGAGACCACCGCCCCCTCCTCGGCGGCGGCGGTCCGGGTGAGCCGGCGCGGCGCGGCGCCGGCCAGCGCGAGGAAGAGGTCGCCGTCGGAGGCGACCAAGAAGCCCTTGCCGTCGGGCAGCCAGGAGACCTCGCCGACGCTCGGGGGCGGCGGCACGGCGGCCGGCTCGGCCTTGTCTTTCTCCTTCGACGTCTCCTGGGGCTCGGCCAGATCCGCGCCGGAGAGGCACTTTTCGGATTTGCCGGTTACGGGGTCGAGCACCCAAAGCGCTTCGCCCTGTCCGTCGTCCCAGAGATAGCTCAGGCGTTTGCCGTCGGGCGACCAGGCGATCTGCGAGGGGACCTTGCCCCAGGCGGTCGGCGAGAGCAGCTCTTCGATGGTGGGCAGGGTGCCCGTCGTCGTCGGATCTGCGGCGAAACCGGCGACTCCGGCACCCGTTGCGGCGAGCAGCAGGGCGAGGGCAAAACGGGGGGCAATGGCCATCGGGATTCTCCGCGGATGCGTTCGAAGGGATGCCGGCAGGGGGCGTTTTGGCCAAAGCATAGCGCGTCGGCAACTTTTCACTCCGGCGCTACGTAAGGAGGACGTGAGCGTGCAATCCCGAAGAGGAGCTTCAATGAACGCCAACCCCAGAATCTCTCGTTGTGCCGCCCTGCTGTTGGCGGCTCCGATCGTCTTTGCCGTCGCGGCCCAGGCCGATGACCTCGGGCGGCGTTCGTTCCGCGTCGAGCTGCCCGCGTCCGCCGGCTCCCAGCCGATCCGGCTCGCCAACCTCGCCGGCCGGATCGAGCTGGTGCCGGGTACCGCCGACCCGATGGGCGTCGAAACGACGGTCTACGCCGAAGGGCGCGACGCGGCGGAAACCCAATCGTTGTTGCAGCGCGTCAAGTGGGTGAAGGGCAAAGACGCCAAGGGGCGCGAGGAGTGGGCGCTTTCCTACCCGGTCGAGAGCTATCGCGGCTTCCACTATCCCGATTCCAAGAACAAGACCGATGACGTGCCGTCGTTCCTGGGCGGCCTGTTCGACGGTGCCACCTCCACCCTCTACCGGGGGGAAAAGGTGCGGATCTACGGCACTCGCCGGGCGGGCATCCCGACGCTCTACGCCAACGTCCGGATCGCCATGCCGCCCAGCGCCAAGATCTATGTGAGGAACGTCGTCGGCCCGGTCGACGGCGCGAATTTGAGCGGCGACCTTTCGGTCGACACCGGCTGCGGCGACGTCAAAATCGCCTCGTTCGACGGCCATCTATTGGTCGACACCGGCTCCGGCGACATCAAAATGGGCACGGTGCGGGGCGAAAGCTCGTTCGATACCGGCTCGGGCGACGTCACGGTCGCCAACCTGATCGGCAACGGTGCGATCGACACCGGCTCGGGCGACGTGCGGGTCGACGGCGTCTCGGCCGGCAAACTGGCGATCGACACGGGCTCGGGCGACGTGAGCGTCAAGAACGGCGCCGCCGGCCGCTTGGTCGCCGACACCGGCTCGGGCTCGGTGCAGGTGCTCGGAGTGGAGCTCGAAGAGCTGATCGCCGACACCGGTTCGGGCGACGTCGCGGTGGCAAGCTCGCTCGCGAAGACCCGCAAAATGTCGATCGAAACCGGCTCCGGCGAAGTGACGATCCACGCCGGCGAGACCGCCTCGTTCGACATCTCGTCCGATCAGGGCAGCGGAACGCTGAACGTCGGTTACACCGACGCCGTCCTACGCAAGGACGGCCGGAAAGTGGTGGGAGCCAAGAGGCTGAACGGCCAGACCGCGATCCACGTCGAGACCGGCAGCGGTGACTGCACGATTTCGCCGAATCAGCTGTAGGACGGACGGCAACCCGACCCCCGCCGCGGTCAGGCCACTCGTGGGCCGCAGCGGGGCAGGACGCGGCTAAACCGCCGGGCCTTCGCCCCGGCTGGAATGCCACACAGACACTACCTCCAGCCGATTTTTCCCGACCCTGTAGTACACCCAATAGCGAATGCGATCGAGATGGAAGCGCCTCACCCCGGGCGAGCTGGCCTCGGGAACGAGGGTGCCGATCTCTGGCTGTAGGAGCAGGAGATCCAGTGTGCCTTGAAGATCCTTGCGAACCGCCCCTGGAGCGCCGGGCCTATTTGCCGCCCACCACTGAGTGATTCGCTCGACCTGCCGTGAGGCACGGCGAGAGACATGTAGCTCGAGGGGCACCGTTACTCGAGGCGACGAAGGCGCGCGAAAAATTCGTCGCCCGAGATCGTCTCTCCGCGATCGGCTTCTGCGATACCCGCTTCGAGCTCCGCCAACTCCTCGGGCGACAGATGAACCTCTTTCTCACGCTCTTGCGTGACGACCAAGACGTCCATTCCATCCGCGAGCGAAGGATCGTCTAGGACGACTTGGCCTGAGACCACGGTTCCGGGGGTAACTCGCATGAACGAATAGTACCAGCAGCCTTCAGGCCTAACCAACCCGCCGCCTGTTTCCTCTACATCGCTGCGAGGGTTGGAGAGGCCCCGACGGCCAGTACCCGGAAGCTTCGTGGTTGGGTGCTGGCCGTCTTCTATCCGGAGCGAGCTCAGTTGCTGATCACGAGCACGGTCGAGTACTCGATGCTCTGATTTTCCCGGCCTCCTCCGCCCACCGGACGGAGCGTGCCGTTCACGCCGGGGGAGCTCATGACGTCGGAGAGGGTGATGCACTGACCGTTCACGGGATTCGGGCAGCTGGAATAGGATCCCGACTTCTCGATGTCGACTCCGCTGCCGTGGATGCTGACCGCCCAGCCCGAGGCGCTGATCGAGACGATGGCGGTCATCGGACCGGAGCCGGGGCTATACGCAGGATACCCAGGATACACTTCTCCTGCCGCCGTCGAGCCGGCGGGGATCGTGAAGTAGCGCCCTTGCCACTGGAAGCCGGGGGTGGTCGTATACGAGACCAGATCGAAGACGACGCCATTGGGCGTGATCGTCAAGTAGATCCCCGGTTCGCAGCAGGCGTCCTTTCCCGCCTGCACCCAGCCGAGCAACGCGTCTTCCGTCGTCTTTTCGAGGGACCAGATCATGGTCGTTCCCGTCGGGTCGATCGCGTCGTTGCTCTGCATCCAATGAACGCAACTCGCGCCGCCGATCGTGGCTATTCCACTGGCCTCCGAGGAAGTCACGCCCGCGCCGGTGTAGCAATCGATATAAGCCGTGGTGAAGCCGCTGCCGATGCCGCCGGGCCCTGTGTTGGTCGCGATGTTTCCGTCATCGAACTTATCGAGAAGAGAGACGGTTGCGCCGTGGGCCTGGCTGGACAGGGAAAGGACGATGCCGAACGACAGGACGGCTTTACGCAGGTTCATTTTGACCTCGGGAGAGATCCTTCAGATCGAGGGTGAGCCGAAGGCGCGAAACCCTTTCGCAAGACCGGTGCCGCGCTCTAAAAGGTTTATTTCTCGAAACGAACGGCGATTTTAAGAATGTCGGTTGTGTCCGACATTGTCGCCAACTATGTCGGGCTCGTGTCCGCCGCCGGCGCCGACACTTCTCCAGACCCATGGGGTCTCCATCTCGCCAAGCCGAGCTGGGACATCCGGCGCTGGAGCCCCCGTTTCGAGACCTCGAGGACCTCGACCATGGCGTCGAGGTCGCCTCCGCACCGCTCGTGACACGCTTCGATCTCCTGGCGGGAGAGATCGACGCCCTTGCGGATTTTCGAGCTTTTCTCGATCCGCTCGTAGAGCGAGGTCCGGGAGATGCCGAGCTGCGCGGCGGCCTTCTGGATTCGCCAGCGGTTGGCTCGCAGAGCCTTCAGGAGCTCGTGCTCAGTGACGTCGTCGGAGCTTCGATAAACTTTCCGGGGTTCCTTCGCGACGGGGGTGGGCGTCTCGGTTGCCGGCAGTCGGGCCGGCGCGCGCTCCGGCCGGACCCCGGGGCGCTGGGCGTCCTGAAATAGACGCTCGGCCTGGAGCCACATGCCGCGCTTCCCGTCGCGGCCGGCGAGGACGATCTGGCGGACGAAGTTCCGGAGCTGGCGGACGTTGCCCGGCCAGTCGAAGGCGGCGAGGCGGGCCACCAGGGCGGCGGGAATCCAGGGCCGTCCTCCGGCTCCCGCCACCAGGCGGTGGCCTTCTCCCAGTTGTTCGAGCTCCTGGCGGAGGAAGTGAAGAAAGAGCCTGCCGAAATCGTCGCGGCGGGCGCGCAGAGGAGGGATCTGGATCTCGTAGCCGGCCAGCCGGTGCAGGAGGGGTGCCCGGAACCGGCCCGTGGCCACCGCTCCTTCGAGGTCGGCGTCCGTCGCGGCGATGAGGCGGATGTCCAGGCGGACAGGGGCGCCTCCTCCCACCGGCTGGATCTCGCGGGTCTCCAGGGCGCGCAGGAGAAGAGCCTGGACCTCCAGCGGAGTGTCCGCCACCTCGTCGAGGAAGAGGGTGCCGCCGTCGGCCCGTTGAAAATAGCCGTCGCGCTTTCGGTCCGCGCCGGTGTAGGCGCCCCGGGCGGCGCCGAAAAGCTCGGCCGCCGCCAGGGTGGGTGGGATGGCCGCCATGTTGACCGCCAGATAGGGGCGGTCGCGCCGAGGCCCGGCGTCATGGCAGGCGCGAGCGACCAGCTCCTTGCCCGTGCCCGTCTCTCCCCGCAGGAGCACGGGAACGTTCAAGGCCGCGACGCGGTCGATCTCCTGGCGCAGGAAGATCATGGTGGCGCTCTCGCCGACCAGGCCGAATTCGGGCGGTCTGGGGGCGGCCGGGTCGATGCGGGAGAGGAGGACCACCACCCGAGACGCCAGGAGCAGGACGGCGCCCCGATCGATCTCGGCGGCCGTGAGGCGCCGTTCTTCCGCGACCGTCTCGCCGTTCACCACGACCGCGGACCCGCACTCGCCGCAGATCAGCCGGATGCCGCCCGGATCGGGGCCGGGAACGAAACGGATCGGCCGGCGGCTCACGTGGATGTCGGCCAAGGGGAACGGGCTCCGCGGAGCGTTCCCGGGCTGGCAGAAAGCCGGCTCCCCGCGCGACAGCCGTTCCTCCTGCCCGGACATCAGGCCTCGCAGAGGGACGCGCTCGCCGATTCTGCTGACGTCCGGGTGATAAAGAATCGTGAGCCCCGGAGTCAGCTGGGCATGCGCCGCCGAGACACTGTCGCTGGCCCCTCGGGTGTCGTCCTGGTGCAGGGGCCGCAGAGCTTCGCTGTCGGTCGGCATCTACATCTTCCCGTAGCTTGGACCTCCGCCCCCCTCGGGCGGGACCCAGGTGATGATCTCGTACGGGTCCATGATGTCGCAGGTCTTGCAGTGGACGCAGTTGCTGGCGTTGATCTGCAGCTTCTTGCCCGACGGGGTGGTCGCGTCGGGGACCATTTCGTAGACTGCCGCCGGGCAGAAGCGCTGGCAGGGATTGTCGTAGGCCCGGGCGCACTGGTCGGCGCAGATGGATAGGTCGGCCACATGGAGATGGACCGGCTGGTCCTCGTTGTGAGCGGTGCCGGAGTTGTAGACATCGGTCAGGCGATCGAAGGTCAGCACGCCGTCGGGGACGAACGGCTTCGGATTCGCGAGCGCGCGCCCGGGGGGCGAATCGAGCGCGATCATCCGTTCGTGGCCGGGTTCAGTATCCAGACGGTCTTTGAATCCCCAGCCGCGCCCGTTCGTGACCAGGCCGAGGCCGGCCTGGAGCATGCCGAACGGCAGGCCGTGGTCGAACGCCTGGTGGAAGTTGCGCACCGGCCAGAGCTCCGTCTTGATCCAGCTCGCCTCGACTTTTTGTTTGTAGACGGCCAGGCGCTCCGCGGTCGGCTCGCCGGCAAGCAGGGCTTCGAAGATCGTGTCGGCCGCGAGCATGCCGGATTTCATCGCCAGGTGGATGCCCTTGAGGCGCTGGCTGTTCAGCATGCCGGCCGAATCGCCGACGATCAGAAAGCCGTCGCCGTGGGCGCGCGGCATCGACCACCAGCCCCCTTCGGGGATCGCCTTGGCGCCGTAGAACGCCATCTTGCCGCCGGTCAAGATCTTCGCGATCTCGGGGTGGGTCTTCATCCGCTGGAACTCGGCGTGCGGATCGAAATGCGGGTTCTTGTAGTCGAGCCCGGCGACCAAGCCGACGATCGCCTGATCCCCCTTCATGCCGTACAGGAAGCCGCCGCCGAAATTGCCCCAGCCGAGCGGCCAGCCCATGGTGTGAACCACCTGCCCCGGCGCGATCCGTCCGGCGGGCAGATCCCAGATCTCTTTGATGCCGATCGCGTAGATCTGCGGGTTCTGCCCCTCGCCCAAGTGGAACCGTTCTTCGAGCTGTTTGGCGATCGTCCCGCGCGGCCCCTCGCCGAGGACCACGACGCGGCTCTTGATGTCGATGCCCGGCTCGTAGTTCGCTTTCTCGTGTCCCTCTTTGCTCACGCCTTTATCGCCCGTGCGCACGCCCACCACCCGACCGTCTTCGATCAGCGCCTCGACCGCGGGAAACTCGTGGAAGACGTCCACCCCCGCGGCCTCGACTTTGCCCGAAAGCCACTTCATCAGCCGGCCGAGCGAGGCGACGTAGCAGCCATGGTTGTTGAGCGGCGGTGGGATCGGCAGGGAGAACGAGCCTTTCTCGGTGAGGTACAGGAGCTTCTCTTTGCTGATTTCAGCCTCGAACGGCGCGCTCTGCCAATCGTCGGGGAACAGCTCTTTCATCGCCCGCGGATCGACCACGGCCCCCGAGATCGCGTGCGCGCTCGGATCTTTGCCTTTTTCGAGCACGGCGATGGCCAGTTCGAGCTTCTTGCCGCCGCCGGTCAGATTCTTGTTGTGCTCTTCGATCCGCTGCGCCAGCCGATACGCCCCGGCGAGGCTTGCCGGACCCGCGCCGACGAAGACGACATCGAGCTCTAGGGTTTCCCGCTCGGTAGACATCGCGTTCGCTTCCCTTTGGGGTGATTGGATGAGGCTCCGAGGAGCCCGCCGGATGCTAGCACGGGGGCTCGCCTCCGCCGTTCCGCACCATCTGGGTAGGGGCGCAGCATGCTGCGCCCTCGGCGGCAGGGCCGCGAGGTCCCAGGGCGCTGGGGCAGACACGCAGGTCTGCCCCTACGGATGTCACCGGACGTGGTGGTAGGGGCGGACCTGCGTGTCCGCCCTAGTAGATCTCCTCCACCGCGGCTGCATTGCGCCGGAACAACAGCCCCGCGAGGTGCGCCGAGACGAACAGGGCGTAGGTGCCGAGAATCCCGGCGGCCGCGCTTCCGGCGAGCGGGATGTCGGCGAGACAGAGGCGGACGAGCCAGACGGCGAGGTCGAGGGCGAAGACCAGATTGACGATCGTCACCGCGTCGGCGCCGCAGGCGCGGAACGCTCGGGTATGGAGCTCGAGCCGCAGAACCAGGTCGGGATCGAACTTGCCGACCGCGCCGAGCGCCATCGTGGCGGCGACCGTTCCGAGCCAGCCGAGCACCGCCGCTCCGAGCCAGTACAGGAGGTTCGGTTCCTTGGTGAAGATCATGCTCCGGCCGACGAAGAGATAGAGCGCCACCAGGCCGTAGCGCCAGATCTGGAGGATCAGGAAGACCAGGATGTCGAAGAAGCGCTCGCCGAGCGAGAAATAGTCCGGCCAGTCGGGCAGCTCGTCCTGCCCTTCGGCGGTCGAGCGCGCGATCTTCAACTGGAGGCCGACGAGCAGCGACCAGAACCCGAACGCGAGCGCGAAGCGGAAGAGGTTGATGCCGAAACGGAGCAGGATTTCCACCCCGCCCTGGCAGACCAGCGCGGCGACGAACAGATACTTGCCCATGCCGCGGAACGGATAACCGAACGCCTGGGACAGGCGGTAGCTCGAATCGATCACCGCGCGGCGCCGCAGCTGGACTGCCGAATGCGCGCCGGGCGCCGGACCCTCCAGCGGAGCCAGGGGGATCGCCCGCTCGCCGCAGATCTTGCAGAACAGGAGGGCATGGCCGGCGGTGATGCACTGGTCGCACAACTCGCGCCCGCAACCATCGCAGGCGTAGAGCGCGGCGATTTCCGGATGCTGCGCGCAGAGGGCGGGCATGCGAGGCCGCCTACCGTACGCCCCAGATTTTGTGCTGCTGGATCGACAGCCGCCAGGCCGGGTTCTCTTCGACCAGGCGCAGGCACCAGGCGAGCGCGCGCGGGTCGATTCCGTCGCCGGCAAACGCGGGCGAGATTAGATAGTGGTCCGCCTCGACGACGGTCTGCGGAATCGCTTGGCCATGGCCGCGGACGTATTTCACCTCATGAGCCCGGCGCTGGCGGATCGCGTGCTCCGCGACTTTCGGGCTCACGGTGATCCAGTCGATGCCTTCCGGCAGCGCGAAGCTGCCGTTGGTCTCGATCGCGAGCCGGTACCCCGCGGCGTGAAGCGCGTCGATCAGCTCGGCGTCGACCTGAAGCGCGGGCTCGCCGCCGGTCAGGATCGCCCAACGGCAGGCGGGGGAGAGGGCGCGAAACTCCGCGACGATCTCATCGAGGGAAAGATCGCGCCCCGACTCGAATTCGGTGTCGCAATCGAAGCCGTGGGTCTCGACCTTACAGATGAGGTTGCACTTCGAGAAGCGGAGGAAGAGGTTCGCCGTTCCCGCGCGAACCCCTTCCCCTTGCAGGCTGTAGAAGATCTCGTTGACCCGATAGGTCTTCGCCACGAGCGTCGCTTACCTTTTTGGAGCAGCCCACGTAGGGGGGCAGCTTGCCTGCCCCCGGGCGGAGACAAGCTCCGCCCCTACGAGACGCGATTCGCGGCGTGATGCCTCTCTATGCATTCACGCCTTTCGCACTACGCGTGGCGCCGACGCCGCCGAATCCGATCAGGGCACCGACCGCGATCAAACCGATCCCCCAAAGAGCCCGGGCGTGCTCCGCGGCGGTGCCGTCCCCGGCGAGAGCCAGGAGGGTCCCCGGTCCCGCGTTGTGCGGGATTGCGAACAGGCCGGCCGCGAGCAGCAGGAAGCCGATCGACGCGATTTTGAGCGTCGGCGGCGTCTTCTCGGGACGGCCCAAGCCGCGGCCAATCACGCTCTGCGAGTAGCCGAACGAGGTGTAGACCGCGAAGCCGAGCACCAGCCAGCCGATGAACCGCCACCACGAGGCGGGAGGCAGGTAGAACATCAACCCGATGCACGAGACGGCGCCCAAGAGTGGCAGCAGGAACGGCCCGAACGGCACTTGGAACGGGCGGGCGCGGTGGGGGTCCTTCAAGCGCAGGATCGGGATGCCCACGCAGACCAGGACGAACGCGAACAGCGTGCCGATGTTGGTCAGGTCGACCATCTCGTCGATGCTGGTAAAGGCCGAGAACGCGCCGACCAGAACGCCGGTCCAGATCGTGGTCACGTGCGGCGTGCGGTACTTCGGATGGATCTTCGCGAAGCTTTTCGGGAGCAAGCCATCGCGCGCCATCGAGAAGAAGATGCGCGGCTGTCCGAGCTGGAACACCAGCAGCACGGCGGTATGGGCGATCACCGAGCCCAACGCCACCAGCGTGGTCGCCCAGGTCTGATGCGGCGCCACGTAATCGAGCGCCATGGTGAGCGGCTCGGCCTGTTGCGAAGAGAGCATCTTCGTCAACTCGGGATAGGGGATCATGCCGGTGAATACGGCGGCGACCATGGCGTAGAGAATCGTGCAGATCGCGAGCGAGGCGAGAATGCCGATCGGCAGGTTCCGGGTCGGGTTCTTGGTCTCCTCCGCGACGGTCGAGACCGCGTCGAAGCCGATGTAGGCGAAGAACACGACCGCCGCCCCGGCGAGCGTGCCGCCCCAGCCGTTGGGTTGGAACGGGTGCCAGTTCTGAGCCATCTTGGTCGCCGGCACATAGTGGAGCGCGATGCCGATGAAGAACAGCAGCACCAGGATCTTCAAGATCACCATGCCGGCGTTCAGCGAAGCCGACTCGCGAATGCCCCAGACGAGCACGATCGTGATCAGCATGACGATGCCGAACGCCAGGATGTTGAAGATGATCGGAATGCCGAAGATGTGCGGCGCGCTCTCGTACAGACCGGGGATCTTCGCCGCCGTCCGATAGTCGATCGCCATCCATTGCGGGATGTGGATGCCGAAGCCGTCGAGCAGAGTACGGAAGTAGTTGCCCCAGCTGATCGCCACCGCGACGTTGCCCACCGCGTACTCGATGATCAGATCCCAGCCGATGATCCAGGCGATCAGCTCGCCGAGCGTCGCATACGAATAGGTGTAGGCCGAGCCGGAGATCGGCACCATCGCCGCCATCTCCGCGTAGCACAGCGCGGTAAACGCGCAGACCACGGCGGTGATCGCAAACGACAGCATCAAAGACGGCCCGGCTCCCGGCCGCGCCGCATCTCCCGCCGCCGCGGTGCCGATAGTGGCGAAAATGCCCGCCCCGACGATCGCGCCCACGCCCAGCAGCGTGACGTTCCACGGCCCCAGCTCGCGCCGCAGGGCATTCGTCTTGTCCGCGGCGGAAGCCAGAATCGCGTCGAGCGACTTGGTCTGGAAGAGTCCTCGCAAGGTGGGTCCTCCGACTCATGGAGCCGGCGCTTAAACGCGCGAGAGCCCCGGTTGTTTTGCAGCCGAAAACGGTCGGCGGGAGTCTGTCACGGTCGGGAGGGCTGCCGCCAGATTGAAGCGAGGTGGGTTGGGCATCTGGCGAGCTCGAGGCTCGGCGCCCCGATCAGAGGCCGCTTGCGGAGGCGAGTTGGAGAACTTTCGCCTGGACTCCTTCCATGATTGAGTCTCTGATAAATGCGCTGGCCGAGAGGATTTCGATTCCGATCAGCTCTCCCCGTTCATTCAGCTCCGCGGTGATGTTGGGGCTCAGCTCAATGCTGCTCGCCTCTTTCTCTTCTCCTATCACGAGGTGCAGCACGTCTTCAGCGGAAAAATAGGTCATCTTCGGCTTCATTGTCGGAATCTCCCTGTCCGCACGCGGAAGGTAATCTGCTGCCGAGTCGTGGGATGCACGGTTACCGGAGTCATCGTCTCCCGCTCGGTATCATGGTCGTACGGGACCATGACCAGCAGATCTCCGTGGCGTCCGACGGCCACCATGCGCTGCGTGGCGCTGTCGAAATATCTCTCGTCCGAGAACCGCACGATGTCTTCAATGACCGAGAGGTCAAAGCCTCGTAAGCGAGCCCTATACTTCAAGTAGTCGGTCAGTACGACGCTCGCCATGAGTGCCTCCGGGCTCGCTCGCAGCAGGCCCCGCACGACAGAAGAGTAACAGGGCTCCCTCCGTGTCGTGAAATGGCTCGCAGGGGAAGCCCGCTCGTCATCCGAGTCTTGGCAGTCCGTACCGGGAGGGCCGAATTGCCGTAACCCTTCTCCCGCGAAAGCCGTACACCCCTTCTTGTGCCGCTCCTTGATCGGCCTCTCCGGTCGTTGACGCCATTACCAACAGCCGGACCGCGCCAGGGAGGGTGCGACTCCGAGGAGGGGTCATACCCCGGAAGGACGGACTCGATGAGCTCTCCGGACGGCGGTGCGATCCGTGCCACGACCAACCCTCGGCCCTTTCGAAGTCGAGACCGCTCCGCGCAACGCGGACAGCGCTGCGCGGCTTCCCGGAAGCGCCGCGCCGGTTCCCGGAGCCGGCTCCGCAAGCTCGGCCGTTGGGGCGACCTCGACCGCTTCGGTGCCGAGCTGGTGCTCGGCGCGCCCGGGGCCAGAAGTCCGCTCGATCTCTGGTACGGTTCGGCCATGGGCCGACAAGACGCAGGGGTCACGGACCCGGTGATGGAAGGGGTTCCCACCGACTATGCCCAGCTTGAGGTGTCGGAGTATGGTCTGGACTGGGGCGACGTCAGTCAGATTCGCGACGAGCTGAAGCTGACGCCGACGGAGCGTTTGAAAGCCGCCCAGGATTTAATGAACGCCGTCATCCGGATCCGCGCTCAGAATGGTTGCCGAAATCCCGGGTGCTAGGGGTCGACGAGATCCCCCAGTTACTTCGTTCCTGTGCTTGACCCGATTACCCGCAGGGCCACTCCGAATAAGTGAAAGTGCACAAACGGCAGGTATTTTCGCAGGTTGGATGCCCCGTCTCGGTGGGAGCGCAGTAAACCAGTTCTGAAAGACCCCCGGGTACTTTCTCAAGTTGATTGCGGCTGAGACTGCCGAGGGTCTCCTTGGATAGCAGGAGTTTTCTCTTCATGGTTCCTCCGTTGTTTGTTTGAGAATAGCACAAGCACCGCGTCTTCGAACTAGCGCCAGCCCAGGTCCACGGCCCGCACCAGCGAGCAGATCGAGCGTTTTTTCAGTGCGGCTCGGTGCTCGTCTCCTTGCCGCTCGCGGATGGGCAGGCGATGGGCGTTGCACCACCGGCCATCTTGGCGTGGATCTGCGGCAGCAGGATCGCCTTCACATAGTGCCACTCGGGGACCCGGGAGAGCGCCTCGTGGGCGCGCCGATCGGCCTCTAGGAGCTTCGGATCGGGCCGGTTCTCCTGGATCCAGGAGAGCGCCATGAGCAGCTCGGGCTCGCCCCAGGTCGGCGCGGCGGGTGGGTGCGGAGCGGCCGCATCGCGCCGGCTCGCTTCGAGCGCCGCGGTCAGGGCGGCGATGGCGGCGTCGGCTCCCCCCTGGGGCGGCGGAGCGTAGTAGAGACCCCAGTCGTTAACCCAATGGACGCGCGGATTGTCGGGCTGGGCGGCCTTGGCCTCGCCAATTAGCCGCAGGTACTCCTTGAGGGCCGCACCGCGGTCCTCTTTCTCGCTCGCCAGATAGGCGAAGTTGAGAATGCAGGAGGCGCGGGCGGACTTGGCGTCCGCCGCGACCGCCGGATCGACCATCGCGGCGCCGAATTCGGCCTCGGCGCTCGTCAAGTCGGTCAGCGCCCGCGGATTCGTGGCGTCGACGTTGAACAGGTTGATCGCGCTACGCCAATACGAAAAGCCCCGCCAGTACCGTGCCCAGGCTCCGACTTGCTCGTCGGCGACGAAGGGCTCTAGGGCGTGCGCGATCTCGTGCATCTCGGGGATGTCCGCGGCATAGTCCGCGGCGAGGGCGCGCGCCCCGAGCGCGGCGACCTCGCCGGCCGGCGAGCTGTTCGTCCTGGTCGTGGTTCCGTTTGCCTCCTCGCTCCTTCGGGCGCCTTCGGCAGCAGCCAGTCGCTGCGGGGCAAACGAATCCACTGCCTTCGTGTTCACGTCCACGGCGAGCCCCGGAGCGGCGGCGAGCAGTAGCCATGCGCTCGCCGCGAACGTGGTGATCTGGTCGCTCATTCGATTCCTCCTCGGCAGGTTTTCTTTTCGTCTGACTTCTGCCGTCGCCCGGCAGCATGCACCCGCTTTCGAGCGCGGCGGGCGCGCGGGTCGACGAGCTGCCGATCGGGACCCACGAACGGCCGTGAACGCCCGTCCGGCCGCCTTGCGCGGCATCGGACCCGCCTACAGAATAGGCTCGTGCAATCCGATCGAAAGGCCGGGGAGAGGGAGGCCCGGATTGCGCCGGCCGCCGAGCCGCGGCCGGTCTCTCTGTGGCTTTGGCTCCTCGGCTTCCTCGCCTACGCGTCGATCTCGATCGGCGCTCTCCTGGTCGGCGGGGAGCCCTCCGTGCTCAAGGCGGCGCTCTACGGAGCGCTCAACGCATTCCCCGAGCTGGCCGCGGGTCCTCTCGCGCTTGCCTGGCTCGACCGGAGGCTCAGGCGCCAGGGCATCGTCTGGCCGGCGATTGCGGGCGTGGCGATCCTCTTCGTCTCGTGGTGCGTCGTCGCGAGTCGCTTCGCGGCGTTGCTCACCGCCGGCCGTCCGCTGCTCGAGGTGCCTCGGGGGATGGGCGTCGCGGTCCTGATTTGGCGCGGCGCGATGGCCCTCCTCGTCTTCGCCGTCCTGGCCGCATTGGCCGCGGCCCGACTGCGGGCGAGCCAGGCGCAGGCGGCCGCGCTGCGGGCGGAACGAGCCGAACGCCTGCGCGCTTCCGCCGAGCTCTCCGCGCTCCGCTCCCATTTGAATCCCCATTTCGTGCTCAACGTCCTGCACTCGCTGATCGGCCTGACCACCCGCGAGCCCGAGCGCGCGGCGGACTGCCTGGAGCGGCTGGGCGCGATCCTGCGCTACGGCCTCGCGCTGCACGCGGAGGGCCGGGACCTCGTGACCCTGGGCGAAGAGCTCGCGATGACCAAGCAGTACCTCGAAATCGAGCGCATGCGCCTTGGCGACCGCCTCCGCGTCGAGTGGCGGGTGGAGGATGCCGCGCTCCAGGCACGCGTGCCGCCGTTTTCCCTTCAGCCGCTGGTCGAGAACGCGATCCGCCACGCCGTCGCGCCGCGCGCCGGCGGCGGGCGCTTGCGGATCGCGATCGAGCGCGACGAGACCGGCGTCCGCTTCTCGGTCGAAGACGACGGCGCGCCGGCTGGCTCGCCGCTCGGAGAGGGGGGCCTCGGCCATCACCTGCTCACGGACCGTTTGCACTGGCTGTTCGGAGATCGGGCTCGATTCTCGACGCGAGCCCTCGAACCGGCGGGATTTCGCGCCGCGGTCGCGATCGAGCACCCGGAGCCCCCGGAGCACCCGGAAGACGCCGAGGACGACGAATGAGAGAGCCGCTCCGCTGTCTGATCGTCGAGGACGAGGTCGAGGCCCGCAAGAGCCTGGTCGCGCTCGTCGCCTCCTGCTCCGGGCTCGATCTCGTGGGGACCGCGGCGGACGGCGTCGAAGCCACGGCGCGGCTCGATCGCGACCGGCCGGATCTCGTCTTCTTGGATATCCGCCTGCCCGAGCGCGACGGCCTGGAAGCCCTGCGTCTCGCGCGGCATCGGCCGGAGGTGATCTTCACGACGGCGCACGAAGCGCACGCGCTCGCCGCCTTCGAGCTGGGCGCCGTCGACTATCTCGTCAAGCCCTTCGGCCGCGAGCGCTTCGAGAGCGCCGTCCAACGCCTGCTCGCCCGATCGCCCGAACGGCAGGAAGCTCCGGACGTCGCGGAACGGCTGCGCGAGGGGCTCGCCGCGCCGGTCGAGCGGCTCTTCGCGCGCAAAGGTGGCGTCATCGTCCCGCTCCCCGTCGCCCAGGTGATCCGCCTCGAAGCGCAGGCCGAGTACGTCTGCATCCACTCGGAGCGCGGCAAGTACCTCATGCGCATTCCGCTGCGCGAGCTGATCGCCCGTCTCGATCCACGCCGCTTCGAGGTCGTCCACCGCTCCCACGTCGTCAACCTCGATCATGTCGTCGAGATGGCGACCGTCGACGACCGGCGGCTGGAGTTGCGAATGGCCGACGGATCGACAGTAGTGGCCAGCCGGTCGGCCTCGGAACGACTGCGGGGGCGGGCTCGCTAGAGAGTCAAGTGCACCTGAGCGCAGGAACCCCACGCCGCCAACCGAGGCGCTCAGCTCTGGGCCCAAGAGGTCCACGATACGGTGTACTAGGTGCCTTTCGGCCGAAGCGTCGGACTCTCACTGCTATAAGATTTTCTGTGTAACAGGTGTGCTCGTCCTGGGACCGCCGGCATCTCGCCGGCGCGGACGCCAGACAGTTCCAGGCGCCGAGCGAAGGGTTGAGATCCGAGTCGGGGCTGTGTCGCCGGATCGGATCGGCCAAGCTTCCTTCCCGGCCGATTGTTGCAGCCGTCAGACCTGGCGGCTGGGTTCCATATTGCGACACTTCGGTCCAGTGCTGCCGTTTTCGACTCTCGAGCGGTCGGTCTAATGCGATCGCTATAATGCGGTCGATTCGAGACCAGGGTCTCTGGTGAGATTGATGGCATGACTCCGGAGAAACTGGAATGGCTCCAAGCACCTCCGCAAAAGGGCCACCCAAGAAATCGCTCCAGCGAGGCCGCGCTTCGCACGTTTGCCGAGCGAAAGAGGTACTGGCGAGGAGTTTGAAGACTCTCGAGCCAGGGAGTCGGAAAGTCTGAGCTTTTTGCATGAGGTGGCCGGATTGTTCGAAGATGGATGGTAGTAGTAGAAAACCTGGCTAGCTGGTTTGCTTGAAGGAAGAGGTACCAATACAGAGGCTGTTCTCGTAGCCAGCTACCCTCTAGGTGTAGTTGGGGGAGGTGAAGGAGTCATGAGCAGCGCGCTAGATAGCATACTGGGAGTTGGCGTATTTCGTGATCGGTTCGAGCGGCTTCGCAAGCGAATCGAGACCGAGCCCGGTAGGGTCGTGCCCTGGGTTGGTGCTGGCATGAGTAAACCCTTCGGCCTACCACTTTGGAGAGAATTTTTGGAGTCCGCTTCACATAAGCTCATTCCTGAGGATAAACTAGCATTCCAACAGCTTTGGAATCTTGCCGGCATCGACCTAGCTCTTGTTGCAGAGTTTCTCCATTCTAGATTAAGGGGAAGATTGCGCGAAGATGTGATTGAAACTTTTAACAAGAGCCAGCGATGGAATCCAGAGGAATGTCTTATTCCATGGCTCGGTGTTCAAAAAGTTATTACAACAAACTACGACCGCGTCCTGGACTCCCTGTTTCCATGGTTGATTCCGGTTATTCCCGCAACAGCTGCCAGTGATTTTCAAGAGATCCGGTGTTTGGTTAAGCTTCATGGTCGTGTTGAGGATCCGGACTCCGTAGTTCTGACTAGAAGCCAGTATGTGCGAGCTTACACCGACCAATTCTGGGCATGGCTTAAAGAGTTTTCCAATAACAACACATATATTTTTCTTGGTTGTTCGCTGACGGAAGATGATTTCTTAAGGGCGCTCAAGCCGGTTGCTACGGAAACAGCGCCGCGACATTTTGCGATCATCCCGACTAGATCAGACGAAGAGAGTCGACGTCTCTCCAACTTTTTTTCTGGCACTTACGGTATCGAGACCATCTCCTACGATGCTGACAAGCACGGTTACGGCGTAATTAAAGAGCTGCTCCTGTCTCTTGTGCCGCCGCTGCGTGCAGCGGCTAGGCAGATTCCGAGAATTTCAAATGAGGCTGAGCTTGAACTTGCGTGGAAGAATTACCAATTCAGCGTCAAGAGAAGCGGAATCGACCGAAACGACAGGGTTGCTTATCTTATCGCGCTCCTTGACGTAATCCAGTCGAGCGTACTGAAATCGGTAATGCGTCGGGATATATTCGAAGAACTTTTGAAGTACTGGGAGGTCAAAGATGCATGGTCAAAGCTTCTCGAAACTGCGAGCGACTCTCAGGAGGATACTAATAGAGTCCTTCAGCAACGAGAGCGACTTCGCCCGCTGTTTAGTGAAGACACAGAGAGTTTACCCGAGTCCAGTGACCCTCCTGTTCGGAAATATTACCGAGCATTTCGTGCCGGCAATCATACCGAGGCTAAGAAGTGGCTAGAGGTTCTCAAGAACCGCCCAACTGCCGACCGAGATCGCATCGCGGTGTTAAATCTGCAGAACAGCTTAATCGCGGGCAGTTGGAGTGCGCACCTACTAGAGCAATTTGAGAAAAGCCTCACAAATAATGGCAGACGCCTATATCTTGATTATGGTCTAGGTCTTTTCTACTTATGGAATGGCGATCTTGATCGGGCTCGTAGAAGTTTCAGAGCCGCTCGCTTGCCTTGGCGATGGGGAAGGTCCGCATTCATTTCATGGCAAGAGGCCATTTGCGAGATTCTTGCTAAAGACTTCATGACGGCGCGTGTCAAGCTGGAGGCAGTCGCAGTTGACGCGTTTCTTCCTCTTGGCCCTGCCGGAGATTTGATCCGACGGAGTGGTGGTAGTGAATTGAGTATGGAGCTGCGGAGGACTACCTCTAAAGAACTTTACTGCCTGATATGGTTTTTTCGAAGTCTTACGGCAAGAGCGATGAGGCTCGGCGATGAAGCGAGTGAGAGGCACGACTCGACGGTCCGCCTGATTGAAAGTATTCAGGAGGAAGACCTGCTGCTTACCTGGTTTCTTTATTCGGCAGGCCTCTTGAAAGAACAACACTCAGAGGCGTTGAGAATCGAGTTAGAGCACAGGACGCATCGAAGTCCAGGAATTAGGATCCTGCTGGACGCTGTGAATGTTTTGTTGACGACTATCTCGAGCGAGACTGGAGCGCGTTTCTCGGCTTCTATTGCTGCGGCTGTTAGGCGGCCTCCTTCTACAAAAGGATGAGAAGTACCGCCAACAGCCAGAAAAACGTCGAACGGATCTTTCCGGCTATCTACGGTCCCTTCACGGCGGCTGCGCGCTAGGAGACAGCAAGCAGGCCGGCGTTCGCCATCATGGCAGACATCCCGCCGAAGGTCGCGGGTCGAGGGCGGCGACGCCGGCAGGTAGTCACGGTTGAGTTTCCGCTCGTCGAACCGAAGTGCCTCCTCCTCCCGGTTCTCCGGCAGTCCGTACCGGGAGGGCCAAATCGCCGTAACCCTTCTCCCGCGAAAGCCGTACACCCCGTTTGTGCGGCTCCTTGATCGGACTCCTCGGTCGTTGCCGCCATTACCTATGGCCGGACCGCGCCAAGGAGGGTGCGACTCCGAGGAGGGGTTGAGGTTCGACGACCCCGGGAAGGATGGACTCGATGAGCTCTCCGGATGCTCCAAACTAGGGCGCGATCCGTGCCACCACCAATCTCGATCACCAACGGTTCGAACAGGTCGACAAGGACAAGAACAAGGTCTACTTCCTGGGACCGTCGGCCTCGGCGAGGTTGCTCCTCGGGTGTGCTTGTCCTGGGACCGCCGGCGTCTCGCCGGCCCTGCTCCACCGACCGCGCTGGCGCAAGGCCCTTCGCCAACCGCAAGCCCCCGCTGCGCGAGCGACATCTACCGCACTCCGAACGCGGGAACGTAATGGTCCGAGTCCCCACACCGCTGCGCGAAGCGCGGACACCGGTGCGCGCCTTCCCGGAAGCACTGCGCCGTTTCCCGGCCCGCTTCCGCAACGCACCGTCCCGATTCGCGAACGCACCGAACCGGGTCGCGAGCGCCACGGGCCGGTACGGGAACGCTGGGGAGGGAGGAACGAACGCTGTGCACAGGTGCGTGAACGCAACGCACCAGTCCGCGAACGCAACGTAGCGCTCGGCGAACGCGAGAAACCGGTCCCGCGAACGCGAAAAGCGCTTTCCGGCCTTCGCGCACCGGTTCAGGGAAGCGGAGAATCGCCTCCGGGTGTTCGCTCCCCGGCCCGTAGAGTTCGGAGAACGCACGTTTGCGTTCGGAAACCGGTTCGTAGCGTTCGAAACGTGGGGCGTAGCGTCCGCGCACCACTGCATAGCGTTCGTGCACCGGCCCGTCGTGCTCGCGTTGTCCGCCGCCGTTTCCGTGCACCGGGTCGTAGCTGTCGCGGCGTACACCGCCGCATCCCGGCATCGGGCGGTAGCGTTCGGAAAGCCCGCCGCCGCCTCTCGGTACCGGTTCGTAGCGTTCGGAACGCATGATTTTGTGCTCGCGGAGCGCGTCTCCGAGCGCACGCACCGGGCGGTTGTGCTCGTGGCCTTGTGCTCCGCCTCCCGATCGTCGCTTGTACCCTCCGATCAGGTGCCCCGCCGCCCAGTTAGCCACCTTCCAGCTCCGCCAACTCCTCCAACCGCCGCTGCCGTTTTTCCCGGGCGCGCCGAGCACCAGCTCGGCCGTTGGGGCGACCTTGACCGCTTCGGTGCCGTGCTGGTGCTCGGCGCTCCCGGGGTTAAAACCGCGTTCTCTCTCCTTGCGGAGATCCGACGGTTGGAGGCCGAGTAGCCTAGCCGTTGCGCAGCGATTCGACCGGATCCACGCTCGACGCCCGCTGCGCGGGCAGGAAGCAGGCGAGCAGGCCGACGCCGGCCATCAGGGCGGACATTCCTCCGAAGGTCGCGGGGTCGAAGGCCGCGACGCTGAAGAGCAGGCTCGCGACGATCCTCGACGAGGCGAGGGCGGCCACGAGGCCTAGCACGAGGCCGAGGCCCACCACCCGCGCGCCCTGCGCCACGACCATCCGCCGGACGTTCGCGACGGTCGCGCCCAGGGCCAGCCGTACGCCGATCTCCCGGGTCCGCTCGGCGACCGCGTAGGACAGCACGCCGTACAGACCGATGGCGCCCAGGATCAGGGCCAGGGTAGAGAGGACGCCGAGCGTCAGCATGGTGAAGGAGAGCTGCGCCATCGAGTCCTTCGCCAGTCCCGCCATGGTGAAGATCCGGTACATCGGTGCCTCGGGCGCGGCGGCGCGGACCAGCTCGCGGATCTCCGGCGCGATGACCTCGGCCCGGGCGGTCTTGATCACGTAGGCCGGCGAGCTGATGTCCCAGCTGGTGGGCGTCGGGCCGACCAGCGGGAGGTAGACGAGAGCCTGCGGAGTGTCGCGGAAGCCGTCCTGCATCACGTCTTCGACGACCCCCACGACGGTGTACCAGGTCGTCTCGTCCCGGGCTTGGAGACGGCGGCCGATGGGGTTTTTCCCGGGCCACATCAGTTTGGCGGCGGTACGGCTCACCACCACGTTTCCCGGCGTCGAAAGCTGGTCCGCCGTGTCGAACGGCCGGCCTTGGAGCAACTTGATGCCCATCGTCCGGAAGTAGTCGCCGGCCGTAAAGGTGTAGTTGAGCGGAATGCCGGCATCCGGGTCGGAAGCCATCGCTTCGTTGCGGAAGCGGTCGTCGCTGGTGCCCTCGTTGAGCGGAACGTTTTCCACCAGCCCCACCGACGTGACCCCCGGCACCGCCGCCAGACGCTTCAAGAATTCGAGATGAAAGCGGGCCCACGAAGGCCCGTCTTTCAGTTGCTCCTGCTCCGGCGCGAACTGAAAGGTGAAGACGTCTTGGGTGTCGTAGCCCGGATCCACCTGGCGGAGAGCCTGGAAGCTCCGGACCAGGAGTCCCGAGCCGATGAGCAGGAGGAGCGCGAGGGCGGTCTGGCCCACCACCAATCCGTCGCGCAGCCAATGCCTTCCGGGCGTGGCGCCGCGACCCCCATCCCGCAGTTGGGCGACGTGGCTCGCCATAGAGGCGCGCAAGGCGGGAATCAGACCGCAGGCGAGGCCCGACAACAGCGCCGCGACGAGGGTAAAGAGGATCGTCGCGCCATCGAGATGGACCTCGTCGAGGCGGGGAATGCGGGCGGGCGCGGCGCGCAGAAAGATGGGCAGGGCGAGGGCGGCGAGCAGGATTGCCAAAGCACCCGCGAGAGCCGCCACGAGCAACGACTCCGCCAGCTGGAGCCGGATCAGCTGGCTTCGGGAGGCGCCCACCGCCCGCCGGATGGCAAGATCCCGGCGGCGCCCTTCGGCGCGCACCATGAACAGGTTGGTGATGTTCGCGCAGGCGATCAGCAGCACGAAAGCGACGGCCCCCAGCAGCACCCACAGGGACTTCGCGGCGGAGCCCAGCATCTCGTCCAGAAGGGGCCGGACGATGGCGTGGTGTTGTTGGATCAGCTTGGCGTAGCTTGGCGAGCCGCCGAAGCGCTCCGGCAGCCGGCGGGCGAGCGTGGTCAGCTCGTTGGCCACCGTTTCCGGAGTGGCCCCCGCGGCCATGCGCCCCACCAACCGGGTGCCGAAACGCCCGGGCGTGATCTCCTCCGGGCGGACGTCCCCTGAAATCCACAGCAGCGTGCCGTCGTTGGGGAAGCGGAAATCCGGCCCCATCACCCCGATCACTTCGCGGCTCTCGCCCGAGATACCGTAGGTGCGTCCGACGACGCTCGGGTCGGACCCAAACCAGGTACGCCACAGCTCGTCGCTGATCACCACCACATGCGACTCGTCGGCGGCGACCGGCAGCCGGCCGAGCGCGGGCTGGGCGCCGAGCGTTGAGTAGAGCGAGTTGGTGGGAGCGGACATCCGAATTCGCTCCACCCGGTCGCCGACGCGCAGGGTCGAGGTGAACGAATTGTAGATCGCGACGTCTTTGAGCTGGCGGGAGTGCTCGTGGTACTCCAGGTAGAACTCCGGCGCCACGCCGAATTCTTCGGGCAGGTCGGATCCCGGCGCGGTGCCGGAGATGTTGACCAGCCGGTTCGGCTGGCCGTAAGGGAGCGGATCCAGCAGCACCGTGTTGACGACGCCGAACATCCCGGCATTCGCGCCGAGGGCAAGGGCGAGCGTACCCACCGCCATCAAGGTGAAACCGGGCCTTCGCGACAGGGCGCGCGCGGCGTGACGGAGATCGGTGATCCATTGGCTCAGCATGGTCGTCCCCTTGGGGGCGGGCCGTCTGAAGCCCACCCAGGTCGGATTCCGGCGCTCCGTGAGACCGGAGGTGATGAGGTTCAGGCCGGAGGACAGTGCGAACTCAACGGCGCTCAGTCGACCGCGTCGGCGCGCGCGGTCGAAGTCCAGCTCCAGCTGCGCGATCATCTCCGCACCGAAGCGGTCGGAAAACGCTTCGGGGAAAATCCCCACTAGGGCTCGGAGGAGGGATTTCATGAGCGGCCCCGGAAGAGGCCGAGGCGCTTCTCGGCGACCGTGGCGGCAGCCAACAGGCGCCGGGCTTCCAGAGCGAGCGCCTTGCGCCCGGCCGCGGTCAGCTCGTAGTAGCGCCGCGACAGACCCGGGTGAGGCGTGGGCTCGTCCGCCGGGTACGCCTCGCCGACCAGCCCGGCGGTCATCAGCCGCGCCAGCACTCGATAGAGGGAACCGGCATGGGGAGCGAGCGTGCCTTCCGACTCGCTCTCGACGGCATCCTTGATGGCATAGCCATGGAGCTGGCCGTTCGCCAGAGCCAACAGGACGTGGTACTCCAGGTTGCTCATGTTTCCCGGCCCTCCTCGGCCGCAACTACGCGGCACACAACTATGCCGAAAGAGTAATTAGGAGGGCGGCGGCCCGTCAAGCTTTGCCCGCGATCGTCCGGAGCCACGAAAGAGGCGCCCCTCGGGTGTGCTCGTCCTGGGACCGCCGGCGTCTCGCCGGCCCGGACGCCGAGAGGGCGCCAAGCGCCGAGCGAAGGGAGCCTCTTCTTTGCTTTGACAAAAAGCGCCGCCGAGACGGCGGCGTTCCCAGGACCAGCACACCCGAGGAGGAGAGGTTGGCGAGAGCGCTCAGCCTCTCACTGCTCACTCGTATCGCCAGACCTCCGCTACTCCTCCTTGAGCGCCCGCACCGGCTCGATGCGCGCCGCCCGTCGGGCCGGCACGAGGGCCGCAACGAGGGCCACGGTGCCGAGCAGGGCGACCACCCCGAGGGCGATCAGCGGGTCTTTCGCGCGCACTCCGTAGAGCAGGCTTTCGAGCAGGCGGCCGAGCGCCCAGGAGGCGGCGAGGCCGATCCCGAGGCCCATGGCGACCCAGCGGCCCGCGCCCGCGAGGACCCAGAGCCCTATGTCGCGGGTGGTCGCTCCGAGCGCCATGCGGATGCCGATCGCGCGTCCGCTGCGGTTCACGGTGAAGGAGAGGACGCTGAAGATGCCGAGCGCCGCGAGGCCGAGCCCGAAGAGGCCGAAGCCTCCGGCGAGATCCGCGTTCATTTTCTGGTCCGCGGCGGCGCGGCGGACCTGCTCGCTCATCGGCTGAAAATCGATCACCGCCACGTCGGAGAAGTTCCGGCGCAGGCACTCGGCGAGCGGCTGGGCGAGCGGGCCGTTCGCGCGCACCATCAGGGTCATGCGCTGGCGAAAGCGCTGGGCTACGGGAAAATAGACGAGCGGCTTGATCGGCTCGGTGAGCCGGCCGAACCGGGAATTGGCGACCACGCCCACGACTTCGACCTGGCCGCCCGGCACGTCGTCCGCCTCGACGGCGAGCCGCTGGCCGAGCGGCTCGCCCTTGGGAAAGAACTGCTCGACCGCCGCCTGGTTCAGCAGCGCGACGCCCGCGCCTTCGGGTGAATCGTCGCTGGAGAAATCCCGTCCGGTGACGAGGCGTAGCCCCAACGTGGCCAAGTACTCGGGGCTTACGACGTTCATCGCGACCGGCACCTTGTCGACCGCGCCGGGCAGGGACACCGGTTCGGTGGAGCTGGCGATCGAAAGCGGAACCCGCGAGGCGAGCCCGGCCGCGCTCACCCCGGGCAACGCCCGCACCCGTTCGAGGATGCTCTGGTAGAGCTTGAGCCCCTGCGTGTTGTCGGTGCCGCGGAGAGTCGGGATGTGCAGGGTCACGAGCGTCAGCCGGTCGGGATCGAACCCGAGGTTCTGGCCGCTCACCTCAAGTTGAGTCCGCAGCAGGAGACCGGCGGCGAGCAGCAGCACCACCGAGAGGGCGACCTGGACGATCACCAGAAGGCTCCGGAAGTCCAGGGTGCGGCTCGCGCTGTCGCCTTCGCCGCGGCTCTTCAAGGCGCCGACGAGATTGCGCCGGAGCGCCTGGACGAGCGGCGCGAGACTCACCAGGAGCGCCGTGCCGAGGCAGAGCGCGGCGAAGAAGATCGTCATGCGCCGCGGGTCGGCGATCAGCGACGAGCCGGCGCTGAAGTCGCCCAGTCCCACCGGCACCGCCTGCAAAAGGTAGTGCTCGATCACCCGCGTGATGCCGCGCGCGAGCGCGAGGCCGAGCAGGCCGCCCGAGATCGAAAGCAGAAGCGCCTCGGTGAGCAGCCGGCGCCCGATCCGCAGCCGGCCGGCACCGAGAGCGGCGTGGATCGCCATTTCGCGCCGCTTTCCGACCGTGCGCGCGAGCACCAGGTTCGCGACGTTCGCGCAGGCGAGCAACTGCAGGAGGCCCACCGCGATCAACAGCCCCTTGGCGGCGCGGACGGTCGGGTCGGCCAGGACGGTGGCGGTCGCTTCCGTCACCGGCTCCAGGGTCATCTGTCGCGCTTCGGTTTCGGCATGGGCTTCGTCCAGCCCGCGAGCGAGGGCGGAGAGGGCCGCCTGGGCGGAGTCGAGCGAAACGCCGGGCTGGAGACGACCGAGAACCTGAAGGCGGCGGCTGGATCGTTCGTCGAGGCCGCGCAGCAGGCCGTCGGCGGTCGCGAGCGGAATGTAGATGCCGGTCGCGAGTCCGTCGCCTTGAAAACCTTCGGCCGCGACACCCACGATGCGGTAGGGCTTCTGCGCTTCCAGCTCGACGGTCTGCCCGACCAGCGCGGGGTCGCCGCCGAAGTGGTTCTTCCAGAAGAAATAATTGAGCACCAGCACGCGCTCGGCTCCCGGCCGATCGTCGTTGGCGTCGAGCAGCCGCCCCAAGGAGGCGGGCCGGGCGAACAGCGGGAAATACTCGCCGGAGACCGCCATGCCCCAGGCGTGGAGCGTCTGCTCCTTGGCGACCACCGTGGAGCCGAAGACCTGAGAGGCGGGAAGCTGCGAGAAGGTCCGCGCGCCGCCGGATCGGAAGTCTTGCCAATCCAGATAGGAGTTCGCGCCGTCGGGCGCCTGCTTCGTGCCGGTATGCACCCGCACCACCCGCCCCGGCTCGGGCGCCTCGATCGTCGGCGCGATGAAATAGCTCGCATAGCCGAAAAACGCGAGATTTGCGCCGATGCCCACGGCCAAAGTGACGATGACCGTCAGGGCAAAGCCCGGTTGGCGAAAGAGCCCGCGCAGCGTCAGTCGTGCTTCGAGAAGGAATTGGTGCATGGCCGTCTCCCTTTGGGCGAATGCGCCGGAAAAGGATAGCCTGATTTCTACCCTGGGAGCGCCGAGCTCCAGCTCTGCACCGAAGCGGTCACGATCGCCAAAAACGGCCGAGCTGGAGCTCGGCGCTCCCAGGAAAAAGCAACGACGTCGATCGCTCGTGCCCGCTTCAGTTCACCTTGCGCTCCAATCGGGTCGGCGGCTGGCCGGGTTGCAGCAGGAGCAGCGCCTGGGCCGGACCGTCTTCGCCGTCGAGCTCGAAGCGGAACCCGTAGCCGAAGGGAGCACCTTCGATGCGGAACTCGGTGGCGGAGGTGGGAGTGATGCGCATGTGGGGCTGGAAGGGGGTGTCCGCGAACAGCAGCCCGTCGAGGAGCTGGACGTCGATCTTCATCGCCGGCTCCGTGGCGAGGTAGGTGCCGGGATACCGTGCCTGCTGGGCTGCGCTCAGAGCGATCGCCGCGGCCGGCGGTTCGGTGGGGAAGGGAGGACGACGGATCGCGGCCACGCAGCCCTCGATGTCGAGCCCCGAGAAGTCGCCCTGGTCGACGAACCGGCTCTCGATGTCTTCGATGCACTCACGGCCCGTAAGGCCGTTCGAGCCGTGGGCGCCGTCGGGCACGATGATCGTGCGGCTGTTCGGCAAGGTCTTGGCCACCAAGAGGGTGTCTTTCGCCGGGGTGACCGGATCGCGCTCGCCCGTCACCAAAAGCGTCGGGATCGTCGAGCGTAGCGGCTCCCAATAGTTCGGCGGCAGCGGCCCCTTCGGCCAGAGCGCGCAGGCCTCGCGCTGTTGGCGCACCCGATAGTCGCCCAGGTAGGTGCCCTCAACCGCTGGGGCGACGTCTTCGTCGTGGATGCGCGCCACGTATTCCGGGCAGGTGATCGAGAGGTAGAGGCCGTCCGGCATGTTGCCGAGCGCTCCGCCGTACACGGCGGCGTTGCGCGCCAAGACGGAATAGTCGCCTTTTGCCGCCAGATGGATGGCGAGGGGAATCTCTTGGGCGCTCGCCGAGGAGTAGCTCATGTAGCGCAAGGTCTGCACCAAGGTCGCCCAGGCGAACTCTCGCTCGACGTCCTTGCCGGTCTTGGGATCCACCACCGTGGTCCGCGCCGGGCTCGCCTTGACCCGAGCCAAAACCTCCCGCAAATCGTCGGCGAGATGGGGAAAGGCCGAGGCGCACGTCGCTTCGGCGGCGCATTCGGCAAACAGGCCGTCGAGCGCCGCCTGCGCGTCATGCGCGAAGTGCAGCGGCAGGCGAGTGTCGTACGCCACGACCCCTTCGAGGACCGCCGTGCGCACGCCTTCGGGATGTCGCCGCATGTAGGCCTGGCTGGCGAAGCTGCCGTAGGAACCACCGTTGACGTTGACCTGGGTGTACCCGAGAGCGGTGACCACTTCATACACGTCGTCCACCAGCACCGGCGTCGTGTACGTCTTCAGGTCATTTTCGCCTTCGAGCTCTTTGCGGCAGGCCTCGACGCCGGCCAAAGGTAGAAAACCTTCCAGCAAGCCGAGCTGGCGGGAACCGTCCTTCTGGTAGGAGCAGTACAGCGGATTGGACCCTCCCGTACCGCGCACGTCGACCAGCACGATGTCGCGGCGCTTCAGCAGGGCGTTGTCGCTCGTGAATTCGGCGGCGTACTCCGTCACCGACTCTCCCGGTCCCCCCGCGAAGTAGACCACCGGGTCGGGAGCCGGATTCGGGCCGGTCGCCGGCAGCACCACCACCTTGAGCCCGATCTTCCGCCCGGTGCGCGCCTCTCGATGCTCGAAAACCTCGTAGGTGCCGCAGCGAGCCGGAACCGTAGCCCCTTCAATGGTGCACGGCTTGAGCTCCAACCGGGCGACGCCGGCCGGCCGCGCCGCGGCGGTCGTTCCCGAGCCGCCCCCGCTGGCACAGCCGGCGAGGCCGATCGCAGCCAGCGCGAAGATCCCGAACCTCCATCCAGCCCTGCCGCTTCGAACCGTTGAAATCTTCCGAGTGGTCGCGCGCATCGTTCCTCTCCTCTGCCGTTCCCGTGGCCATGAATCCTTTTCTCTTACGACACGGCCGGCGAAGGGTTTCGGTACTCGTACCTTGCCCCGGCGCGGTTGCGTCCGCCGACTCTAACCCTCGCGAAGTAGCCGATCGATCAATCGAGAAAGATTCCCGGCCAGATCCTCCGCGCCGACGTAGCCGCCGTGGCGCAGGCGGATGCGGCCGGCGCGGTCGAGAACGATGACGGAGGGAAAGCGGTGCACGTTGAAGGCGTTTTCGAGCTTTCCGTCGCCGCTCCAGGCGAGGGGGAGACGATAGCCCTGCTTTGCGAAGAAAGCGCGCGCCGCTTCCGGGGTGTCGCCCGGGTCTCCGAGATTGTCGGTCAGTCCGCTGTCGACGGCGAAGAAGAGGACGTCGGGCGAGCCCGCGAAGCTTTGGGCGAGCCGGTCGATCTCTGGTAGCTCGCGCCGGCAAGGGACGCACCAGGTCGCCCAGAAATCGAGCACGACGACCTTGCCGCGCAGGTCCGAATTGGTGAGCGGGCGCCCGTCCAGGGCGTTGAGGACGAACGGCGGCGCGGGTTCTCGGACTTCCTGGCCGGCAACGAGAGCGCCCACAAAGTGCGGTACCGCGACGGCCAGGGCGAGGTTGGCCGCGAGCCACCCACCGAGCGCGAGGGGTGCGCGGGGTTGGACCACTCCCAGTCCTGAGAAGACGCAGGTCACCGTGAGAAAAGCAAAGAGCGGCCGATCCCGCGTCGAGGTCACGAAGACGAGCGCCGCAGCCAGGGGGAGATTGAGCAGCGCAAGGGTCAGCCAGGAGGAAAGCGCCTGAGAGCGCCGCTCCCGCGCCGGGCCGCGCCAGAGACCGATCGCCAGAGCGGAGGCCGAGAGGGCCGGGAAGAGCAAGTACACGAGGACCCGGCTCCCCAACAGCAGCCGGACGGAGCCGAACGCGATGGCGAGGATTGCGAGCCCGCCTAGAACGTCGAGAAAAGCAGCCTTCAGCTTCGGCACGTGGCCTCCCGTTGACGAATAGCTCTCGGGATTACGCCGGAGATGGGGCTTCTGTTACCGGCGCCAGGTCGCCAGCGGCCTCGCGTACAGAGACGCTCGCTCCAGCTGAGGAAGACGAGGGTCGGAAACCTCCACCGCTCTCGCACTCTCAGCCGTGCGGCGCCGACCCCTCGACCAGCAGCCGGTGGCCGTCGGCCGCGCGGGGGGCCACCACGGCGGTGATCCGGTCGCCCGCCTTGAGCACCGTGTCGCGGTCGGGTACGACGCTTTTTCCCTCGCGCTCGACGGTGATCAGCAGGCAGCCCGCGGGCAGTTGCAGGTCGGCCACCCGCCGCCCATCGAACGGCGCGCCCGGCCGGATCGTGCGCTCGACCAGGAGGGTTCCCTCCAGCTCGGGCGCGTCCTGGCCGCGCAGCGTTTCGCGTTCGAGCAGCGCCTGGTAGATCGGCCGGTCGCCCATCAGATCGGCCAAGCCATAGGCGATGAACGTCGCGGCGAGCAGCGGCAGCATCAGCGAGTAGTTGGCCGTCATCTCCAGGATCAGCACGATTGCGGTGAGCGGCGCGCGGACGATCGCGGCGAACAGCGCCGCCATGCCGACCACCGGAAACGCCGCGGAGGAGCCCGGAGGCGACGACAACCCGCCGCCGAATCGCTCGGCCGCGAGGCTTACCGCTTGGCCGAGCAGCGCGCCGATCACCAGCAGGGGCGCGAAGATTCCCCCGGCGACGCCGCTGCCGTACGACAGGATGGTCATTGCGAACCGCAGCGCGAGCAGGGCGAGGAGCGGCGCCATCGCGATCTGTCCCACGAACGCCCCCTGAAGCAGCGGGGTGCCGCCGCTTAGGGCACCGGGCTGCCACCAGCCGACCAGGCCGATGAGCAATCCGACCAGCGCGGCCGGCAGGCCCCAGGGCCAGGCGGCGAGGCGCTCGAAGCCGCGCAGGCCCGCGAGCAGCGAGCGGTTGAACAGCACGCCGAGCAGGCCGGCGAGCGCGCCGAGCGCCAGGAACGCCGGCAGGCTGCCGAGCGGCGGCGCCGGGGCTGCGGCGAGGTGAAACACCGGCAGCTGGCCGAGGGCCAGGCGTGACACCAGATCCGCGGTGAGCGAGGCGACGAACGACGAGGTGAGCACGCCGGGGGCGAAATCGCCTTGCAGCTCTTCGAGCACGAAGATCACGCCCGCGAGCGGCGCGTTGAACGCCGCGGCGAGCCCGGCGCCCGCGCCGGCCGCGATCAGCACCTGGCGCTCGCGCGGCGTCACCCCCAGCCAACCGCCGATCAGGTGGCCGGAGGCGCCGCCCATCTGCACCGTCGGCCCCTCGCGCCCGAGGGCGAGCCCGCCGCCGATCGCCAGCAGGCCGCTCGCGAACTTGACCGGCACCAGGCGCGCCGAGCGCAAGCCGCGCAGCCGATGCAGCACCGCCTTCAAGTGGGGAATGCCGCTTCCGGCCGCCTCGGGCGCAAAACGGCGGATCAGATAGAGCGAGAGCCCGGCGGCCAGAGCGCAGGCGAGCGGCGGCAGCGGATACCCCCAGGCTCCGAGCGAGCGCGCGGCGGAGTAGAGCGCCGCGCGCAGGCGATCCGCGCTCTCGATCGACAGGCGAAACGCGATCGCGAGCAGCCCGGCGCACAGGCCCACCAACGCCGCGCGCGGCACCAATCGCCGCCGCCGCTCCTGGCGGTTGACGAAATCCCGGATCTCGCCGGAGACGTCTTGGGGGGTGATGCCGAGGTCGGGGGCCGACTCCTCGAGTTCCTCAGGCTCGTCGTTCATGATGCCTTGGTATCGCTCCGAGTCAAAACAGCCGGAAGGCGAGCGTCGCCACCAACGTTGGCAGGAGAGCCGCGAGGAAGAGCTTCAAGGGCGAGATGCCGTCGCCGAAGAATTTGCCCAGCAGGGCCTGGCCGGCGGGGTTCGGGGCGTTGGCGATCACCGTGAGGCCGCCGCCGGTGACCGCCCCCTGGACCACCGCGATTTTTAGCGCCTGGGGCAGGTTGGGGACCAGCGTCGAGAGATAGGTGATCAGCGCGTTGTCGTTGAACCCGGTGAGGATCGCGGCGCCGAAGAACAGCGGCGTCTCGTTCAAGCTCGCGAGGACGGGTGCGATCCACCATCCTTGAAGCCCGCCGTGGATCACCAGACCGCCCAGGAAGAAACCGACCATCAGAGGCCCTCGAAGCTCGACCTCGGATTGGTAGTGCGAGGTGGCGCGCACGAAGCCCAAGAAGAACAGAAAGGCGCCGAGAAACAGCACGGGGGAATGAGCGTTGAACACCGTCCAAGCCATGAACGCGACATGGACCGCGGTGATCCACGCCGGGACCGGCAAGAGTGCGCCGGAAGACGGTTCGTCGCAGTCCGCCGACGGCTCGGGCATCTCCGGGTCGGCCACGGGAGCGCGCGCCACCAGTGAGCGCAGCTCTTTCCTGAAGATCAGCGCGTAGAGGAGCGTCGCGCCGAATACGCCGAGCACCGCCCGGTCGCCGAGATGCGCGAGCAGGAACGGCGTGTCCCACCCCCAGGGGCGCGCGACCATCAGGATCGGCGGCGCGGCGAAATGGGTGAGCGTGCCGCCGATCGAGACGTTGACGAACAGCAGGCCGAGCGTCGCGTACTTGAGCCGCGGGCTGGGGGAGAGGTCGTAGAACTGCCGCGCGAGCAGGATGGCGCAGATGGTCATCGCCGCCGGCTCGGTGATCAGCGAGCCGAGCAGCGGTCCGAGCGTGAGGATCGCGAACCACCAGGCGAGAGGGGTGCCCTTGCCGAGGGCGGCGACTCGCGACAGGGCGCCTTCCGCCAAACCGATGATCGGCCGGGTCGAGGCGAGCGCCATGATCACCACCACGAACAGCGGCTCGGTGTAGTTGACCGTGTGGTTCAGATAGTTCGCGGCGACGTCCCAGCCTTCGTAGAGCGTCAAGGCGACGAACAGGACGACCGCCCAGAGCCCGAACACCACCTCGACCTCGCCGAAGAAATGCAGGATCTCCGCGGCGACGCTTGGGCTGGCGGGTCGTTTCTCGCGCTCCGCGCGTTCGTCGTGCCGGTGCTGAAGGGTGTGAGCCCAGCGGGTGAAGCGGGCGGCCGCGAACGTATGCAGGATCGCGAGAACGAAGATCAGCGTCGCGGCGCCGTTCCACGGGTCGGCGTGGAGTCGGCCGAGGAGGGTCGCGAGCAGGCCGTCGGCGGCGGGCGGCGGATAGCGGTCGAGCGGAGTCGGAAACGTATGCGCCGCGGTCGCAGCAGCCAGGCCGGGAGTCATTCCGTCACCCTACCGAACTTTGGAACCCACGGGCAAGGCGAAGGCGCAAAGCGCCGACTTCCGTTCGACTGTTGAGGCCGGATCGCCCGGAGGAGAGGTATGGGAGGGGCGGGAGCGGCGCGGCGGGACCGGGGTTCTGTTTGAAGGGGCCGCGAGCGCGGCCGGCGCGATCTCGATCCGGACGATCCGGACCCCGGTCCGGACGGCGCAGACCCCGGTCCCGGCTGTTGCGACCCAGGTCCGGACGGCTCGGACCCCGGTCCCGGCCGTTGCGACCCAGGTCTGGACGACCCAGACCCAGGTCCGAAGGGTCGGGACCCAGGTCCCGATGACTCGGATCCAGGTCGGGATGGTCCAGAACCAGGTCCGAACGGTCCGGAACCAGGTCCCGACAAAGCCTCGGGCGGCCTGGCGGGCGAGCGCGGCGGTGGCGGTATCTTGGACTCCCCTAGCGCTTCGTCGGCGACCGGTTCTTGTCGATCACGCCCGCGATGATCAGGCCGAAGGCGATCAGCCGGAGCCAATAGTAATAGGGCCGCGTCTCGCTCTGCGCATCGGTAAGGCCGAGCCCGGTCCAATGGGCGGCGAAGACCCAGAACGCCGCCGCGAAGGTCAAGAACAGACGGTCGCGGCTGGTTTTCCAGAAGCGGAGAAAAAAGATTCCCGCGAACAGGGAGGTCGCCGCGAGCGCGCCCCACAGGAACTGGCTCACTTCTCCTCCCAGATCAAGCCGAACAGCAGAGTACCGATCGCGGCCAAGGCGATCAGGGTCCGAAAGAGGCTGAGGTCGACCTCGGGAACGACGATCAGATCGACGAATAGGAACAGGTTATTGAGCGCGAGCCCGACGAAGCACAGGCAGGTCCACAACGCCAGGCGAGCGCGGTTGTGCCGGTAGTTCTTGAGCAGGAGCCAGGCGCAGAAAAAGCTGGCCAGCGCGCAGAGAACGTAAATGACCTTACCCATCGTCCCGCGATCCCCGGATCCGAAAACTATCGGCGAACGTTCTCAATGCGGACGCGCGAACACGTTCGATGGCGTTCTTCGTCATGACCTCGATCAGTTGGAGGCTATTTTGTCGATACATTACGGCAAGTCGATCGAAAAGGTCGCCCCGGGTTTGGAAGTCGTCGTGGAGGCGGAACTCCAGGGCGGAAGGTGCGTCACGCCGGGCAAGCAACCCCACGTGCGCGAGACGTTCCAGAGCGGTGAGGATCGTCTCCTCGTTCACCCTGCATTCGCTCGCGAGGGATTCGGCCGTCGACCAGGTGTCACGAGCGGTCCCCAGGCAGATCAGCGCCTTGAGCTCTTCGTAGCTCTCCACGTAGTCGCGCAGGAATGACTCAAGCTCGGGCGCTGTGTTCTCTTCGGCCAATCTCCTCTGCCTCTCCTACGAATTGCGCGCGGTTGTGAAAATTCCGGGTTTCGTCGATAGTTTCGTCCGAAGTCAGGTTCCTGCCATTAAACCGCGCGACTTGCCCGCGGGTCAAGAAATCCGGAAAGCATTGCGCCCATGACCGAGGCCCATTTCCACCGCGACCCCGCGGACATCTCTCCGCGCCGCCGATTCCGGTTGCTCCGCGTCTACGCAACGGTTGCCCGCGTCCTCCTGGACTACGGGTGGGTCCTCGGGCTCGGTCGCTGGCGCGGCGAGCGGCGCCGGGCCGAGCTTCTCGCCGCCTGCCATCGCCGGAGCGCCCGGCGGATCAAGGCGACGATCCTCGAAGTGCAGGGGCTGTTCATCAAGGTCGGCCAGCTGGTGAGCGTCTTGAGCAACTTCCTGCCCGCGGACTTTCGCTCCGACCTCGAAGCGCTTCAGGACCGCATTCCGGCGCGGCCGGCGGCGGAGATCGAGTCGCGCTTGCGCGCCGAGCTCGGCGGCGGGCCGGCCGAGCTGTTCGCCGAATTCGATCCGGCGCCGATCGCGAGCGCCTCGCTCGCGCAGGTCCACGTCGCGACCTACGCCGGCGACCCGGGCGGGCCGATCCGGGTCGCGGTCAAAGTCCAGCACCTCGACATCGAGACCACCGCCCGCCGCGACCTTCGCGCGCTCGGGCGCATCCTCCGCCTGGTGCAGGCGATCCTGCGCATCCGCGGCCTCGTCGACCTCGCCGGGCAGGTGCGCGAAACGATCGAGGAGGAGCTCGACTTCACGCGCGAGGCGGCGTCGCTCGAACAGATCGCGGCGAATTTTTCCGCCGATGGCGACGGCGGATCGCGGGTCGCGATTCCGCGGGTGATTCGCGCCCGTTCGGCGCGGCGCGTGCTCACCACCGAATTCCTTGCCGGAGAGAAGATCAGCGACCGCGAGGCCCTCCTCGCCGCCGGCCACGATCCGAAACTCCTCGCCGAGCGCGTGCTCGGCCTCTGGTGCCGGATGGTCTTCAAGGAGGGCCTCTACCACGCCGATCCGCATCCCGGAAACATTCTCGTGCTGGCCGACGGACGGATCGGCCTGGTCGATTTCGGCGCGGTCGCGCGCCTGTCCCCGGCGATGAAAGCCGGGGTGGGGCGGCTGCTCGCCGCGGTGCTGCGCCGAAACCGCCCCGAGATCGTCGGCGCGCTCGAACAGATGGGCTTCGTGCGCCGCGACCCCGACGACGACGTCGCGGGCCGGGCGATCGACTATCTCTATGGCCGCCTGCTCGCCGGGCTCGACTTCGATTCGTTCCGCCTCGAAGACGTCCAGGTCGACGTTCGGATGAAAGCCGAGATGATGGCCGATCTCTCCAAGCTCGACATTTCGCTGCGCGACCTCACCGCGGTCTTCCAGGTGCCGCGCGAGTGGATCCTGCTCCAGCGCACCCTGCTGCTGCTCACCGGCCTCGCCAACGAGCTTCACCCGGATCTCAAGCCCGCCGCGATCGTCCGGCCCTACGTCGAGGAGCTGCTGCTCGGTCCGGACCGCGACTGGGTGGGCCTTGCGCGCACGTTCGGCAAGGAGATCGTCGCCTCCCTGCTCGGCGTGCCCGGCGAGCTGCGCAGCCTGTTGGGCAAAGCCAACCGCGGCGAGCTCAAGGTGACGGTCAGCGGCTTTTCCGACGGCGTCCAGCTGCTCTATGCCGCGGGCCAGCAGAAGTTGTACGGTCTCGGCGCGTTCAGCTCCGCCATCTTGGCGTTTTTTTCTCTCGCGGCCGGCATGCCGCCTTTCGATCGAATCTTCGCCGCGCTCGCGGCTCTCTTCGTCCTCGCCTACGCCTTCTCGCGGCTGCGCGCCAGGCGTCTGCTGCGGCGCCTGCGACGGGCGGAGCGCTGAAGGAGATCGGACGAAAAAGAGGCGAGAGCGTCTGTGCGTACGCCCTCGCCTTTGGAGGGAGAAAACAGCCGGGGTGTTACAGCAGGCCATGCCGGCGGGCGTACGCCGCCAGCTCCAGCCGGCCGTTTACCTTCAGCTTCTGATAGATGTTGTGGAGGTGGATCTTCACCGTCGCCTCGCTGATGATCAGTTTTTCGGCGATCGAGCGGCTGCGTAACCCGCCCTCCGCCATGCGCACGATCTCCAGCTCGCGCCGGGTGAGCACTTTCGCCGCCTCGCGGGCGGCGGCGCCGCGGTGGACCAACCGGTCGAGCGTGCGGCCGAAGCTCTCGTCGAGCCAGAGCCCGCCCGCATGCACCGTGCGCACCGCCTGGACCAGGATCTGCGGCGCCACCTCTTTGAGCACCACGCCGGAGACGCCGAGGTGGAGGGCGCGGGCGAGCTGGTCGTCGTCGATCGCGGCGGTGAGCACCAGCACCTTCCCGGCGAGCCGTTCTTCGCGGATCGCTGCGAGCACCGCGAGCCCGTCCGTGCCGGGCATCTTGAGGTCGAGCACCAAGACATCGACTTTCTGCTCGCGCAGCAGGCGAAGCGTTTCGTCGCCGTCGCGGCAGCACGCGACGACCTCGAATTCCTCTTCCAGGCGGAACAACTGGGCGAGCCCGTCGAGCACGATCGGGTGATCATCGGCGAGCGCGAGCTTGACCGGCATGTCAGGCGGCCTCCGGAATCGGCAGACGAATGTCGAGCCGGGCGCCCGCTTCGTTCGATTCCAGCTCGAGCGTCCCTTGGAGCGCGGCCACCCGCTCGCGCAAGGAGCGGGGGCCGAGGTTCTGGTCCGCCAGCTCCGGTCCCGAGTAACGCCCCGTGAACGGGAAGCCGCGGCCATTGTCCGCGACGCCGACGCGAACCGGCTGGCCCTCGCGCACCTCGACCTCCAAGCGCACGGAGGAGGCCTGGCCGTGCCGCACGGCATTGACCAAAGCCTCGCGCACCAGGTGATAGATCTCGCGTGCGAGCGGTGGCGACAACGCCCCGTCGAGACCTTCGGTGCGCAGCTCGACCGCCAGGTCCCACTCGATTTCGAGCCGCTGGCGCAGATCGGCGATCCGGGTCGCGAGGTCGAAGCCCGCGTCATCGTCCGCCTCGGACCGGGGCGACAGCTCTCGGATGAAGAATCGCAGGTCGCGCTGCTCCAACGCGACCAGGCGTTGCAGGTCGGCGAGGCCTTTTTCGGCGTCCGTCGGAGGCTGCTTGGGCAAGGAGGGGTCGGCGTCGCGGACCGCGACCTGGCGCCGTAGCGCTTCGAGGCGCAGACCGACTCCGGTGAGCGACTGGAGCACGCCGTCGTGAAGGTCGCGCGCCAGGCGGATCCGCTCTTCCGTGGCGGCCGTTTCCCGCAGCCGCTGGGTCAGATAGAAGAGATCGAGACGCGCGCCGACCCGCTCGCCGACCACCTCGCCCAAGAGCAGGTCGTCCGAGGTCATGGCCGCCTTGTCGAGCACGAACAGGCGCCCCTCGAACGTCTCGCCGCGCAGCAGGAGCGACAGGACGGAATGGGCAATCAGGCGTTCCCGCAGGTCCGGATGCAGCGTCTGGCCGCGAAAACGGCGAAAGCCATCAGCCGTCCGCGCGAGCGCTATGGGGACCTTGGAGCGAACGTCGGAGCACAAAAAGCTTGCCCTGGCGAGCGGCTCCGGAACGAGCGGCTCGAAACTGGTGGGGGGCTCGCGGTCGAGGATGAGCCGCCCGTCACACCACGAAGCCAAGCAGAGCCAGGGCTCTTCAGGCTCGAACCAGGCGAGCGCCACGCGGGGGGCGTCGAAGGTCTGGGCCGTGTGCTTGAGAAGGTCGCCGAGCGTCGCTTCGAGCGCGAGCGGCGCGCTGTGCGGCCAGGCGGCAAGCGCGGCCATCTCGCGCCGCGTGCGCTGCTCGTGGGCTCCCAGGTAACCGAGGAGGACCGCGACCACGACCAGGTAGACGCCGCGGACGATGAACGGCGTCGGCGCGAACGCCGGATCGCGCAGCCCCTCCGCAAAATAAAGGCCGAGCGCGAGAAACGTCGCGAGCGAAGCCACCGCGGTCCACAGCGCGCCGCGCCACTGCCAGCGGAGCGTGGCGCAGATCATCGAGAAGACGAAGTAGGTGGTAAACGGGCTCGCCGGTCCGGCGGTGAAGTAGACGAAGAGCGAGAAGAAGACGAAGTCGAAGGCGTGGGTGATCAGGCGCTGGCGTCCGGCGGGAGCGTCCGAGTGCCAGACCAGCGCCGCGATCACGACCGCGTAGACGACGTAGAGAGCGAGAAGCGCGTAGGCGACCGCGGCGTAGTTGGCCGGCTCCGAAGGATCGAACCAGACCGCGAACAGCGACGACGTGGCGAGCGCGACGCGGCCCGCGGCGATCAGGCGTTCGGCACGGTTGTGCGGGGAGTAGAGCGGCTCCATGAGCGTTTTGTTGCGGGGAGGATCAGAGACTCACCCGGCGCTCGATGATACGTCCTAGACCCGCGCCGAGGCACTCGACCGAAAGATCTAGAAAGATAGATCCAACCGCCGATTCAGCAGTCGGAATTCGCTCCCTATACTCGTTCGCGCCCGGGGTAACGCTTGCCTTTCGGGCCATCTGACCGTTTGAGTCGACCCCTTCGACTCGGGAGAAGAATCCACATGTCCCATCGCGTTCTGACGTCCCTGCTTTGCAGTTGTCTCCTGTTTGCCTTCAACGCCGGCTGCCGCAAGCGCCAGCCGGTCACCCCGCCCGACGTCGCGCCGACGATCGCGGTCACGCCCGCCCCCGAGCCGGCCGAGCCGGCTCCCGCCCCCGAGACTCGGCCGGCGGCCGAGACCGATCCTTTCGCGGGCGATCTCGAAACGGTCGCGGCCTACGCGCGCGCCCAGGGCCTGCTGGGCGACGTGTACTTCGATTACGACCAGGCCGAGCTCAGCGCCGCGACCCGCGACCGCCTGGCCGCCAACGCGCGCTTCTTTCTCGCCCACCCGGAATTTCAGATCGCGATCGAAGGGCACTGCGACGAGCGCGGCACCAACGAGTACAACCTCGCCCTGGGGGATCGGCGCGCCAGCTCGGTCAAGCAGTATCTCGGGTCGTTCGGGGTCGTTGCCGACCGGCTGCGCACGATCAGCTATGGCGAGGAGCGACCGTTCTGTAGCGAGAGCGAGGAGTCCTGCTGGCACGAGAACCGCCGCGCGCATTTCGTGCTCTCCGGCCGGCGTTGAAGGCCAGTCCCTCCTGCCGACGACCCGGGTGAGGTGTTCGTCGCTCGAACGTGGGCGGCAAGCCGCGCCGCGGTCCCCGGCAGTATTTGCGGGCGCAACGAGGCGGCGGAGGCGGTTTTCCCACCGCGTATTGGCGCCGGCTTTGCAATTCGCTTGGCCTGTTCGGGTGCTTTCGCGTACCATCCCCCGACTCGGAGCCAACCTTGAGGCGATTCCTCCAAGAAACCCGCGGCGGCGATCGTCTGTTCGCGCAGCCGGCGATCGCCGCGAATCCGCGGCCGGCATTCGCCCCGCCGGGCCCGCGGTTCGTCCCGGAGCGCGGAGAGCCGTCCCGGCACGCCCGGGAGAAGGCGATAAAGCATTGGAATCTATGGCCCGTACGGCGGGCTCGATCAGTCCGCAGCGGGCTTGACATGGCCCGGGGGCCGAGTAGACTTCCCGCCCTGAGCTCGGGCTGGAAAATGCGCTCTCCTGCAAGCGCCAACGCGGGAAGCCAGACTGATGGAGCGTTCGCCGGAATGCCTGTTCTTTTCCACCTGTCCTTCAAGCTCGGGAACCAAACGGCAGTCTCACCCTTCTAACACGTCGGGGAAGCGGCTCTCATGCACAAGCGTTCGATCGCCATCGCAGTGACTCTCTTGATGCTTCCGGCCCTCGGTTGCAACAAGGTCAAGGCCCGGATTCAAATGAAGCAGGGCAACGAGTACTACGCGAACGAAGAGTACAAGCAGGCGCTCACCGAGTTCCAGAAGGGCCTCGAGAGCGATCCGGAGGCCACGTTCGCCTGGCGCTCGGTCGGTCTTTCGGCGCTCGCCCAGTACAAGCCGGGCGACGAGAGCCCGGCGAACCAAGAGCTGGCGCGCGTGGCCACCGACGCCTTCGAGAAGTATCTGGCCGACCCGGAGAACGCCGGGGACCAGAAGGTGCATGACTATCTGCTGTCGATGTACTTGAACAACAAGCAGTACGACCGCGCGCTCGCCTACGTCGATCAGCAGGCGGTGGCGGAGCCGGCCAAGGCGGGCGAGTACATGCGCTCGAAGATCAACATCCTGAACCAGGCCGACCGCTTCGAACAGGCGACGCAGCTGGGGATGGCCTTCGACGGGCCCGATGCGGCGGAGATCCTGTACACCCTCGGCGTATCGGCGTGGGACAAGTCGTACAACGATCCGAAATACAGCCTGGCGGATCGCGAGCACATCGTCGATCTGGGCCTCGCCGCGACGGACAAGGCGCTCAAGCTCAAGCCCGACTACTTCGAGGCGATGGCGTACTACAACCTTCTCTACCGCGAGAAGGCCAAGATGACCACCGATCCGGTCGCGCGCCAGGCGTTCCTGGACAAGGCGACCGAGTGGATGCAGAAGGCGATCGAGCTGCGCAAAAAAGCAGCCGCCAACGAGCCGAAGAGCCCGGCGGAAGGGTAAGCGATGTTCGAAACCTCGCTCATCGATCTGGACAAGACGAGAATCTTCAGTAAGTACCGCTATCTGTTCGTGCCCATAGCGGTCGGTCTCCACATCGTCCTGGCGGGCGGATACCTGTTCGCGCACTACTGGAAGATCGATCCGGTCCCCGAGCCGCCGATCAACGTGGTGTTCCTGTCGGCATCCGCGCCGCCTCCTCCGCCGCCTCCCCCGCCGCCGCCGCCGCCGCCGAGCGCGCCGAAGCCGGTGGTGACGAAGGTCGAGCCGGTGGTGACGCCGACCGAGCCGGTGCAGCCGGTCGAGGTTCCCGAGGACATCCCGAAGCCGACCGAAGAGCCGTCGACCGCGCCCGGTGTTGAAGGCGGCGTCGAAGGCGGCATTCCCGGCGGCGTAACCGGCGGCGTCGAGGGCGGCGTGCCGGGCGGGGTGCTCGGCAGCACGGGAGTCGCGCCGGTGGTCGATGACGCGCCGTTGCGCGTCGGCGGCGGCGTCTCGCGCCCCGAGTTCATCACCAAGGTCAACCCGGTCTACACCGAGATCGCGCGGCGCGCCCGCCTACAAGGCACGGTGATCGTCGAGGCGATCATCGACGAGCGCGGCAACGTGACCAACGTGCGGGTGCTCAAAGGCCTGCCGATGGGTCTCGATCGCGCCGCGGTCGACGCGGTCCAGAAATGGAAATTCCGGCCGGCGATGTTCCAGGGGCGCCCGGTCAAGGTCTACTACGTACTGACGGTCAACTTCCAAGTCCAGTAAGGTTCAGACTAAAGTCGAATCCGAGAAAAGGAGAACACAGAATGGATCTCTCCCCCAGTGGTCTTTGGGCATCGATGGGCTTCATCGCGAGGTTCGTCGCCGTCCTACTGCTCATCATGTCGATCTGGTCGCTGTACATCTCGTTCGATCGCGTGCTCCTGTTCAACAAGGCCCGCAAGCAGTCGTTGGCCTTCGCGCGGCTCGCGACCGACCACATGAAGCATGATCGCGCCCAGGCGGCGATCGACGCGGCGTCCAAGTTCCCCCAGAGCCACCTCGCCCGAGTGGTCAGCGCCGGCCTCCAGTCCTACCAGTTCGAAAGCGAGACCAGTCCGCTCTCCGACCCGGAAGTCGTCGAAGCCGCGACCCGCGCCGTCGACCGCTCGGCCCTGCTCACCACGGCGGATTTCAAGCGCGGCATCGGCAGCCTCGCGACGATCGCGACGACCGCGCCGTTCATCGGCCTGTTCGGCACCGTCATCGGCATCATCAACGCGTTCCAGGGTATGGCCGCCACCGGCTCGGGCGGTATCGGCGCGGTCTCGGCCGGTATCTCCGAAGCGCTGGTCACCACGGCCTTCGGCCTCGCGGTCGCGATTCCTGCCGCCTGGATGTTCAACTACTTCACCGGCCGCATCGAGCGCCTGCAGGTTGAGATGTCGAACTCCTCTTCGGAGCTGGTCGACTTCTTCATGAAGCGGCAGAGGACTCGAAATGCTGCACAAACGCGCTAAGTGGCATCCGATCAACGATTCGAACGTGCGGGGTGACATCAACGTCACCCCGCTGGTCGACGTCTGCCTGGTGCTGTTGATCATCTTCATGGTGGTCACGCCGCTGCTCCAGAAAGGCGTCGACGTCCAGTTGCCGGAGACCGCCTCTCCCGCGAAGATGCCCGAGAACGAGAAGCAGCTCAACGTTGCGCTCAAGCTCGACGGCACGGTCTTCATCCAGGAGAAGTGGATTCCCGACAACCAGCTCGAGAACATGTTCGCGGACATCTACGGCCGCAACAACGACCGCGAAGTGGTGGTCAAGGCGGACCGGCGGTTGAAGTACAAGGACGTGCGGAAGCTGATGCAGACGATCAACGAAGCCGGGTTCACCCGCGTCGGTTTGATCACCGAGCGCAAGGCGCTCGCGGGCGCCTAAAGTAAAATAGAATCGGTCCCTTACCGGACCCGAAGAGACGAGGTACTTGCGATGGCAATGAGCGTCGGCCCTTCCGGCGGACCCCGGAGCGACATCAACATCACCCCGCTGGTCGACGTAGTCCTGGTGCTGCTGATCATCTTCATGGTGATCACGCCGCTGATCCAGATGGGCTATCCGGTGCAGGTGCCGCCGAAGGTTGAATCGGCGCAGCCGCCACCGTCCTCCGACCAGCTGATCGTGCGCATGGACGACAAGGGCACCACCTTCATCAACAAGGTGTCGGTGCCGTTGCCGGAGTTTCCGGGCAAGCTCAAGGAAGCTTTGACCGGTCGCTCCTCGAAGGTGATCTTCTTCGCGGCGGACGGCGATCTCGAATACGGCCGGGTCGCGGATTTCATGGACATGTGCCGCGACGCCGGCGCCGAGAACCTGGGGATCGTGTTCGACGATCTCGACGGTCCGGGCGCCGCGGCGACGGCGGTCGGCGCGACCTAGAAGTTTCTCTTTTCTCGGCACTCGACCTGCTCGACTTGGAAGACTCGATCGACGGCCCGGCGGCAACGCCGGGCCGTTCGTGCTTGTACGGATGTGCCTTGGGTGTCTGCTGATAAGCTCCGGCCGGCCGAGCCTCGCGCCGAGTGCCGCCAGAATCCAACTCAAAGCTCCGGAGGTCTCCGATGAACCCGTTCCGTTCCTCGTTCCGCCTTGCGGTTCTCCTGCCCCTGGCCTTGCTGCTCGCGGCCGGTTGTGCGAAACCCCCGACCAGCGATCTCCAGGTCGCCCAGAACAGCCTCGGCGAAGCCAAGAGCTCGGGCGCCGACGCCTACGCGCCGGAGGCGTTCACCAAAGCACAGCAGACCTTCGACCAGGCCAAGGCCGAAGTCGCGGCGCAGGACGGCCGGTTCGCCCTGGTGCGCAGCTACGGCAAGGCCCGCGCCCTGCTGGCGCAGGCGCGGACCGACGCCGACACCGCGAAGCTTCAGGCGGTCTCCGGCAAAGAGCAGTTCAAAGGTCAGGCACAGACCGCGCTCGACCAGGCGCGCCTCGCCCTGGAAAGCGCGAAGACGTCGCTCACCACCGCGCCGATCGGCAAGGACAGCCGCGCCGACCTCGAAGCGATGAAGGGCGATCTCGAAGGGCTCCAGACCGCCCTTGGCGACGCCGACACCGCGTTCGCCGGCGGCGACTACGCGGCGGCCAAACAAAAGGCCGATCAGATCCTCGAACAGGCCAAGGCGATCGAAGCCGACATCGCCCGCGCCCGCGAAAAGTTCGCCCGCAAGTAGGGCCGGGGGAACCATTCGGGACCTCCTCCGATCCAATCCGTTGACACCACCCGGCGCGGCCGGTTTCGTTTCCGCCCGGGTCGGTGTCCAACGTTTCGGAAGGAGGTTCCCAATGTTCGAGACTTCGCTGATCGACACACAGAAATCCCGCTGGACCCCCCGCATGCTGGTGACGTCCGCCGGCTTCCACTTCGCACTGTTCGCCACGGTGGCGAGCGCCGCCTACTGGCACATCAGCCCGGTGGTCGAGCCGCTCGAAAACGCGGTCTACATCGTTCCGGCTTCTCTGCCACCGCCGCCGCCCGCCGGCGGCCCCCGGGCGCGCACCGAGACCGCGCCGCCGAAGCCGGCGGCGCCCACGAAGGAGATCGTCCAGCCGAAGGCCGAGGAGATTGCCGAAGACATCCCGAAAGCCGCCGAGCCGACTACGCCGACGCTGCCGACCGACGTGACGCTGACCTCGTTGACGAGCGGCGGCCCCGGCGTCCCGGGCAGCCCCGGCAACAACGACGCCCCGAACAGCGGCTTCGACGGTCCGAGTCGTGGTTCCGAAATTCCGGGACCGGGCGTGGTGAGCGACCAGCCCTACAAGCTCACCGGGGCGATCGCACGGCCGGTGCTGGTCTCCCGGGTCGAGCCGATCTACCCGGAGGTGGCGCGCCGTACGCACCAGGGCGGCACGGTGATCCTCCAGACCGTGATCGATGAGAGCGGCCGGGTGACCAACGTCACGGTGGTCAAAGGGCTCGGATTCGGTTTGCAGCAGGCGGCGATCGACGCGGTCTCGAAGTGGCGCTTCCAGCCGGCGACGATGAACGGCCGCGCGGTCAAGGTGTTCTTCAACCTGACGGTGCAGTTCTCCCTGAGCTAGCCGTCGCTTGCGCCCATCGGCGCTTCCTGGTAAAGACGGGGCGTCTCCTCGGCGAGACGCCCCGTTCGCGATGCAAGAACCCTCCCCGCTCCCACCGGCCCGCGCTCTGCTTTCTTGGGGCGAGCGGGCGTTCGCTCTCGCCCTGCTCGCGGTCGGCGTGGCGTTCGGCAGCGCTCTGGTCCCGCGCGCGCCGTTGCCGCTGCCGGCCGTCCAGCGCGCCCGCGCGGCGCTCCAGGCGGCGCGGGTCGCTTCGGCCGGGCGCACCTCCCCGGAGCTGTCGCGCGCGGAGCAGGCCGCGAGCCGCCTCGAATCGCGCTGGGCGGAGGAAGCCGCGGTGCGGTGGCGGCCGAAGCGGAGCGACGAGATCGCCAACCTCGCCGCCGAGACCGAAGCCGCGGCGCGGCTCGCGCGCGCGGCGATCGCGGCCGAACGGGCGCGCTCGGCCGAGCAGCTCGCTCCGCGCATTCGCGAGATCGAAGAGCGCCTGGGCGTCGCCGAAAGCCTCGTCGCCACCGATCGCGAGCTGCGCGCGTCGGCGCAGACCGCCCGGGTCGATCTCGCCGCGGCGATCGGCGCCGCCGAGCGCGGCGATCTGGCGGCCGCGAATTCTCTTCTCGCGTCGGCGACGGACGGGCTCGCCGAGCTCGACCGCCGGCTCGACCGGCGCGAGGAGCGCCTCGCCGATCCGGCCTGGAAGCGGCGTTGGCAATCTTGGGTCGACGAGACGATCTCGGCGACGGTTCCGGACGGCGAGGCGGTGGTGATCGACAAGGCGCGCCACCGTGGTTTTCTGGTGCGCGGCGGCCGGGTGGTGCTCGGTTTTCCGATCGAGCTCGGCACCCGCGGCATGCTGCGCAAGCTATGGGAAGGGGACGGAGCAACCCCCGAAGGGCGCTATCTCGTAGCCGCCAAGAAAGATCTCGGCGCGAGCCGGTACCACCGCGCCTTGCTGGTCGATTATCCGAACGAGGACGACCGGCGCGATCATGCGGAGGCGGTTCGGCGCGGCTTGGTGCCGGGGCGCCGCGGACCGGGCGGATTGATCGAGATCCACGGCGACGGCGGCCGTGGCCAGGACTGGACCAACGGCTGCATCGCCCTCTCCGATACCGACATCGACCAGCTGTTTCCGGAGGTCGACGTCGGCACTCCGGTCACGTTGGTTCCCACCGCGATCCTCCGCGAGGCCCCAGGCAGCCGATGAGACTTAGCCGATGAGATCGAAGCCGATGAGATCAAGCCGATCGAAGCTGATGCGGGCGGACGCGATGAGTGTTGGCGAGGTGGGTGGTGCGGGTGTGCTCGAACCCGAGCGCGGCGCGGCGGCGCCTTCGATCCCTTCGCTGCTCGTGCCGACGTTGTCGCAGGATCAGGGTTGGGCGGCGGTCGCCCGCCGGCGGCTCCACTTGCCCGATCTGCGCCTCCTCGCGGTCGCGATCACAACCGCGGCGTTGGTCGCAATCCTTCTCGGCCTCGGCTTCGGGTTTTCCTACGGCGACCTCGCCGCCATGCCGCTGCCGCGGAAAGAGGGTACCTCCGCGGCGAGCCCCCGCTCGCTCGCCCGCGCCGAGCAGAAGCTCGCGGCCGGCGCGCCGCGCGGGGTGCGGATCGAGGTCGATACGATCGCCAACCGGCTCTACCTGAAGCAGGGGAACAAGACGCTGCGCGAAGCGGTCTGCTCGACCGGCACCGGCGGCCTGCTGGTCGATCCCGGCTCGGGCCGGCGCTGGGTGTTCGAAACGCCGCACGGCGTCCACCGCGTGCTCGACAAGAAGAAGGACCCGGTCTGGAACAAGCCCGACTGGGCGTTCGTCGAAGAGGGGACGCCGATCCCCGCGACCGAAGCCGAGCGTCTCGATCCCTATTCGCTCGGCGACTACGCGCTCTATCTGGGCGGCGGCTACCTGATCCACGGCACGCTCTACCAACGGCTGCTCGGTCGCAGCGTCACCCATGGCTGCATCCGGCTCGGAGACGAAGATCTGGCGGCCGTCTTCAAGGCGACCCCGGTGGGCGCCCGGGTCTACATCTATTGAGGCGGGCGAGCGGATGATCGGAGCGCATCGAGCCAGCCCCCGCGGGTCTCAGACCCTCTATCGCTCGCGGCGGCGTCCGCGGATGCGGGCGAAGGGGTTGGCGCTCGCCCTGGCGTTGGCGGCTCCTCTGCTCGCCCTCGCCGCGGTCGCCGGAGGGACCGCCGGGGTCACCCCACCCGCCGATGCGCCGGAAGGCCGGGAAGAGCAGGCGGCGGCGCTCGCGGCGGAGATCGCCGCGGCAAAGACCCACGCCATCTATCTCGCGCTCGATCCGCGCGGCGGGCATCTCGATCTCAAGGTAGACGGCCTGCTGCTTCGTCGCTTCGCGGTCGAGCGCGGCCTGTTCGGCCGGCCGCGCTTCAGTGGCGGCGGCGAGGGGCTGGCGGCCGCCCGCTTTCGCCTGATCACCGAGCTGCCGGAGCCGGAGCGGCCGTTGATCCCGATCCGCTCGCCCGAAGGGGCGGGCGCCGGATCGAGCAGTCTCGCGGTCTCCGAGGCGCGGGCCGAGACGGTGGCGCAGATGCCCACGCATTACCGCTTGCGATTCCAACCGCCGCTCGAAATCTCGGTGCGCGGCGAGAGCGGCGCCGCCGCGTCGGACGAAACGGCGCTCGCCCGATTCTGGCGGCTACGATTCCGGATCTACGAAGGGTGGCAGGCGCTTGGCCATCGCCTGATCGGCCAGCCGGTCCCTCCGCGCATCGTGCTCTATTTCCCGCCGGCCGAGGCGCAACGCTTGTTCATGACGCTCGATCCCGCGATGCAGCTGGTGATTTCGGCGGTCGCGGCGCCTGAACCCCCGGACGCTCCCGCGGCCTCTGCGACGGCGTCCGGGGCGCGGGCGGCGCAACCGGTTCCGGGCGAAAGAAGGTCGCCAGCGCATGGCGCCAGCGGCCGAGCGCCCGATTGATCGGGTGGGTCCGGGAGAGAAACGACAGGATCGGCCGCCGCCGCTCGCCGAGCGTTCGGCGCAGCGCCTGTAGCTGCTTGTCGTTGCGATCGACCCGCAGCCCTTCGCGCACCGTCCGATAGGCGCCCGAACGGTCGTCGGCGAGCAATTGGGTGCGTGCGAGGTTCAGATGGTTCTCCGGCTCGAACAGCTGCAGCCGGACCGCATGACGGCAGAGCGCGAGCCCTTCGTCGATCCGCCCTTCGCGCAGCGCCAGGCCGTAGCCGAGGAACGAAAACACGGTCCCGGGCAGCGTGCCGCGCTCGGCGCCCGCCGCCGCCTTCGCCAGGCGGCCGATGCCGTCGGTCCAATCGCCTCGCCGGCACTGGTCGATTCCCTGGAGCGCCTCTTGAAACTCCGGCGATCGCACGGCGCGCGCGCGCCCACCTCCGAGACTGCCGATCCACGAGCTCATCTTCGGCAAATGTACAAAAATCTATGGATCGCCGCAATCGGTACGGAGGTGGCCGGCCACATACAATGGCCCAATGCCCCGCGCCGACTCCTCGCTCGCCGAGCGCCGCCGGATCCTGCAGCTGGAGACGCTCTACGACCTGGCGCTCGCGCTCCAGGCGCAGCGGGGGGAGCAGGAGCTGGTCGACGAGTTGCTCGAACGGGTGTGCGCGGTCCTCGATCCCGGGGCGGCGGTGGCGGTCACTCGGGACGCATACGGCGGTCCCCGGGGTGTCGCCACGGTCGGATGGACCGAGCCGGCGGTATCCGGCGCGGCGTTGCTCGCTTCGCCGCTCTGGCGCGAGCTGCTCGCCGCGGGGCGCCCGCTGGTTCAAACCGAAGGGGAGCTGGCCGGCCGGCGGTTTCACGATCTGGTGGCCACTCCGCTCGCCTATCGCGGCACCTTTCTCGGCTATCTCGCGATCCTGGACAAGGAGGCGCGCGGCGATTCCGAGGCCTCTTTTTCGGACGACGACCGGCGGTTTCTCGATTCGGTCGGTACGCTCGCCGGTATCGCGCTCGATTCGGCGCGGCAGGTGGAACGGCTGGAGACGCAGCGCGAGAAGCTCGAAGAAGAGAACAAGGCGCTCAAGGACCGGCTGACCGACGAGGTCGACGGCCAACGAGTGATCGCCTCGACCCCGCCGATGCGCCGGGTGCTCGAAATCGTGGAAAGGGTGGCGCCGCGCGGGGTCTCGGTCCTGATCCGGGGCGAGAGCGGCACGGGCAAGGAGCTGATCGCGAAGCTCCTTCACCTGCGCTCGCGGCGGGCCGGCGCACTGATCGCGCTCAATTGCGCGGCGATTCCCGAATCGCTGCTCGAAAGCGAGCTGTTCGGCATCGAGGGGGGAGTGGCCACCGGCGTCCAGGCGCGGCCGGGCAAGTTCGAGCTGGCCGACGGCGGGACGCTGTTCCTCGACGAGATCGGCGACATGGACCCTCCCCTTCAGGCGAAGCTGCTGCGCGTCCTCCAAGAGCGCGAGGTGGTCCGCTTGGGCGGGCGCCAGCCGATCCCGGTCGACGTGCGGCTGATCGCGGCGACCCATCGCGACCTGGAACGGATGGTGCGCGAAGGGACCTTCCGCGAGGATCTCTACTACCGGTTGAAGGGGGTCGAAGTGGACCTGCCTCCCTTGCGCGAGCGCCGGGCGGACATTCCGCACCTGGTGCGCCATTTCCTCGAAGAGTTCTGCCGCCGCGAGAACATCCCTTCGCCCCTGCTCAAGGCCGACGCTCTCGCTCTGCTCCTGTCCTACGACTACCCGGGCAACGTGCGCGAGCTGCAAAACCTGGTCGAGGGGGCGGCGTCGCTCGCCGACACCGACATCGAGGCGGAGCTGGTGCGCTCGCTGCTCGGAGCCGCGGCGGCGGGGAAAACGGGAGAGAGTGCGGCCGAGGCCCCCGAGCGGCTCGATCTGGAGAGTTTGGAACATCACCACATCACGCGGGTGCTGGAGCTGGTCCATGGCAACAAGACCGAGGCGGCGAAGCTTCTCGGGATCGACCGCAAGACATTGCAGCGCAAGGGCTTCTGAGCGTCCGTAACGCTGTGGGGCAAAATGACGCAGCGGGGCATTATGACCCGAACGGCGATTCCGGCAAGGCGGGATGGCGTTTCCGCGACGAGGCCGCGGAGCCTCCTGATCTGCGCGGGGCATTTTGTCGCAAGCGGGTTTCTTGCCGATCGCGTCCCGGCCCGGGTTGGGATAGAGTAAACGGTGTGGATTCAAGAGCTTGGCGGCTTCGAGGCAAATCGGGTGCAGGGCTGGCAACGCCCTTGCGGTAGGTGAGACCCGAGAATGAGGAGAGGCCCGACAATGTTAGACTCCGTGCGCAAGTCCATTGCTCTTCCCCGCGTTTCGAGCTCGGTGATCCTGTCGGTGGTGACCTGTGCGAGCTTCCTGGCGCTCTTGGCCCAGGATGCGGTGCATCCGATCGTCATCTACGCTCTAGAGCTCTACCTGACCTTCTAAGGGCCGCGGAACAGGAAATCGACCATGACCGGCAACGCGGTGCTCAGGGAGGTCACGCTGACGCTCCCGATGCTCCCCGACATGGAAGTCGCGGCGAGCAAGACGGCGACTGCCATGGCCGAGTACATGCAGATGACTCCGGATAGAATCGACGAAGTTCGCATGGCGGTGATCGAAGCGTGCATCAACGCGTTCGAGCACAGCCACGCTCCGGACCGGAAGGTCTACATGACCTTCGAGGTGCTCGGGGGCGGCGAACCGGAGCTGTTGCGCATCTCGGTGCGCGACACCGGCATCGGCTTCGCGCCGGAAGAGCGCGAGAAGCCGCAGATGGTCAAGAAGCTCACCGACAAGAACAAGCGCGGCTGGGGCTTGGAGATCATCGAAGGGCTGATGGACAGCGTCGAGATCGATTCGAGCGCGGGTGGCGGCACCACGGTGGTGATGAGCAAGAGGCGCTGAAAAGGCGCCGAAAGTCGAGCAGGCGGAGAGCTACGTCGATGACCGAAAGTTTGCGTGTAACCGTCGATCGCCAGGATGGCTTCGCGATCGTCTACACGGAGGGATACATCAACAACCAGGGCGGCGAGGAGATCGCCCGGGTGGCCTATCAGCTGATCGACGAAGGGCGGAAGATCCTGCTGCTCAATCTGAACGGCACCAAGATCGTCAATTCGATCGGCATCTCGATCCTGATCGAGATCATCGAGAAGATGATCGAGATCGACGGCAAGCTCGGGTTTTGCAGCCTGACGCCGACGATCGCGAAGACCTTCGAGATCATGGGCCTCTCGCAATATGCCCAGATCTTCCCCGACGAGACCCAGGCGCTCGCCGGGCTTCATCCTCCCGCCTGACCTTTCCCGCGCGGTTCCGATTCCCGTGACCACTCTCTCCCGCGAGGACTGGGAAGACCTGCTGGTTCTGTCCCAAACCGAGGCCGCCGGCCGGCCGCTGGTCGCCCGGCTGCTCGCCCACTGGTGCCAGGCGCATCGCGCCGAGGCGGCCGCCCTCTACCTCGATCGTGGCAATCTGCTCGAACGCGAATGCGCCCACGGCCCGCGCGAGTTTCCCGACAGCTACGATCCGGCATCGCCGAACCCGGAGTTCGCCCGCGGCCTCGCGATGGTGCGCCTGCCGGCCGGAGCGCTGCTCTACGCCCCCGGCGACGTGCCGCTCGCCGACGCCTCGACCCTTCTGATCTCCGAGGCCGCCAAGGCGTTGCGCCTCCAGCGCCAGCTGAAAGAACAGCGTTTCCAGGCGAACTACCGCGGCGTCGAGCTCGAAGCGCTGTACGACGTGGGGCTGAAAGTCGCCTCGACCCTCGATCTCGAACAGCTGTCGGAGGAGATCCTGCTCCACGCCGTGATGCTGCTCGACGCGCGGCGCGGCGCGCTCTACCTGCTCGGCCCGGAGGGCTACCGCCTGCAACGGACGTTCGGCGGCGAGGCGGAAGAGGCGTTCGACGCCCACGATCCGGCGCTCGCGCGTTTCGTCGCCGGGGGAGAGGCGCCCGAATCGCTGCTCCCCGGCGCGCGCCACCTGCTCGCGGTTTCGATCGAGATCGAGGGGAGCCCGCGCGGCCTGATCGCCGTCGGCGACAAAGAAAGCCGGCGTGGCGTCGGACCGTTCCGCGCGTCCGATCGCCGCTCGCTCGGCCTGTTCGCCAACCAGGCCGCGATCGCGCTCGAGAACGCCCGGCTTCACCTCCAGGCGCTGGAAAAAGAACGCCTGGAGCGCGAGATGAGCCTGGCGGCCGAGATTCAGCGCCAGATCCTGCCCAAAGGACCGCCGGACGTGCCTGGCTACGAGATCGCCGGCTGGAACCGCCCCGCGGCGCAGGTCGGCGGCGACTACTACGGCTTTCTCGACGCCGGCTCCGGCCGCTTCGGTCTCGCGCTCGGCGACGTCTCCGGCAAGGGCATGCCGGCCGCCTTGTTGGTTTCGACCCTCCACTCCGCCCTCCGCCTGCTCGCCGAGCGCGACGGCGTCGGCCCGGGTTTCCTGGAGCGGCTGAACACCCACCTCGCGGATTCCTCGACCGCCAACAAGTTCGTCACCCTCTTCTTCGCCCAGCTCCATCCCGAAACCGGAGCCCTCGACTACCTGAACGCGGGCCACAACCCCGCGCTCCTCCTCCGCCGCGACGGCCGCCTCGACGAGCTCGGCTCCGGAGGAGTCCCCTTAGGGCTGATCCGCGCCGCCCGCTTCGAATCCCAGCGCACGGGCATCGCGCCCGGCGATCTGCTCTGCCTCTACAGCGACGGCATCACTGAAGCCACCGCCCCCGACGACGAAGAATTCGGCATGGAGCGCCTGGGCGCGATCCTCACCTCCTACCGCGACATGCCGCTCGCCGAGCTGATCGAAGCAATCGACGGCGCGGTCACCGCGTTCGCCCAAGGGCATCCGCAAGCGGACGACCAGACGGTGGTGCTGGTGCGGCGGGCGGGGTAATCCCCCGGCACGCGGTCGGGTGGTAGCATCGGCCGAGCTTTTCGAGGAGACCCCATGCGAACGTTTCACCGCGCCGGTGCCCTAGGCGCCGCTTTCCTGCTGTCGTTCGTTCCCCTCGCCGCCCAACCCCCCGAAAAACCCGGCGCCGAAGTGGTGCTGACCTCGATCGAAGCGCCGCGCTGGTCGCTCGCGATCCATGGCGGGGCCGGGGTGATCGACAAGTCGATGCCGGAGGAGAAGAAGCGGGAGTATTTCGTAGCGCTCGAACGGGCGTTGAATCTGGGCAAGGGGATGCTCGCGAAGGGCGCTTCGGCGGTCGATACGGTCGAGGCGGTGGTACGGGATCTGGAGAATGATCCGAAGTTCAACGCCGGCAAGGGGGCGGTTTTCACCCACGACGGCGAGCATGAGATGGATGCGGCGATCATGGACGGTTCGACCCTCGCCTGCGGGTCGGTGGCGGGGCTGAAGACGGTCAAGAACCCGATCTCGCTCGCGCGGCTGGTGATGGAGAAGTCGCAACACGTCTTCTTCGCCGGGCCGGGGGCGGAGAAATTCGCGGACGAGATGAAGGTGGAGCGCGCCGGGCCGGAGTACTTCTTCGTCCAGGAGCGCTACGACCAATGGCAGGCGGCGCTGAAGGACGAGAAAGCTGGGAGCGTGCCGAAGAAGTTCGGCACCGTTGGGGCGGTGGCTCTCGACACCCACGGCCACCTGGCCGCGGCGACCTCGACCGGCGGCCTGACCAACAAGCGATTCGGACGGATTGGCGACGTGCCGGTGATTGGTGCCGGTACTTACGCGGACGATCGCTCTTGCGCGATCTCGTCGACCGGGGTGGGGGAGCAGTTCATCCGCCACACCGTGGCGCGCACGATCTCCGCGCGCGTGCAGTTTGGCGGCCTTTCGCTCGAAGAAGCGGCGAAGCAGACGATCGCCGAGCTGGCCCCCGGCGACGGCGGCATCATTGCGGTAGGCCGGGACGGCGGGATCGCCCTGGTGTTCAACTCCGCCGGTATGTTCCGCGGCGCCGCCAATTCCGCCGGCCGCTTCGACGTCGCCATCTGGGAGTAGGGGCAGACCTACGTGTCTGCCCTTCGAGTGTCTGCCCTTCGACCTCGCGGGTCGTGCCGAGCCTAGGGCGCACACGCAGGTGCGCCCCTTGCGAATCGGCGGCCTAGGGCCGGACACCGCAGGTGCGCCCCTACGTCTTCAACCAGGCCAAATCCCGGCTGAAGGTCACGGCCGTCCCCGCGAGGCGGCTCGCCCGCTCCTGCCGCCCCGCCCGGCCGCCCCGATAGGTCGCGGCGAGCAGCGCGGCGATCCCCTCTTCATCGAGCGTCGCGGTCCAGTCGACTCTTTCGGTCCCTTCGACCTCGAAATGGGGAGCCAGCTCGTCGAGCGCTTTGTCCAAACGTTCGCGGCGGTCGCCTCGGCCGAGAACGGCTTCGCGCAGCTCGATCAGGTCGTCGGGACCCGGCAGAGCGATCACCAGCCGGCCGCCGGGCGCCAGCAGGCGGTGGAATTCCTCCGGGTTGCGCCGGGCGGTGAGCGAGGTGATGCGGTCGAACGAGCCGTCGGTAAACGGCAGACGGCGATCGGCGTTCGCGATCACCCAGGTGGCCTGGGGAAGTCGGCGGGCGGCCAGCTCGATCGCGGCGGTCGAAAGGTCGGTTCCCCAAGGCTGGACCTCGCGGTGCGCGCCGAGGAAGCCGAGCCAGGCCCCTTCGCCGCAGCCGACGTCTAACACTGGGGGGTGGTTGATGGGGTCCAAGGTGTCGAGAATTGGCAGTAGCGCGGCAAAGAGTGGCGCGTCTAGGGCGCGATCGGCTAGCAGCCGGCGGGCCTGGGCAGCCTCTTTTGAATCGCCTGGGGCGTTCGAGCGCCGGTCCTGCGGCTGGAGCAGATTCCAGTATCCGCTCTTGGCGCGATCGTAGGAATGCCCTTGCGGGCAGACCGCGCGGCGGGTTTTTGAATCGATTGCGAGTGGCGCGCGGCATGCCGGGACGGAGCAGACGAGCATCGGATTTGATCTTTCTCGGTCGGTACTTGCGTGGTGCTTCGGGCACGGCGCTTGAAGGGCGGTCCGCGGCCGGATATCCTGACACCGTTCCCACCAGACCCGGCGCCGCAGGAGCGGTTGCCTTTTCGGAGGAGGTCGGTCGCACCATGGAAAAGCAACTCGACGGTTGGCACAGCCCGATTCTCAGCCAGGACATGCCGATCGTCTCCTACGGGACCTGGGGACATCCTGTTCTTTTGTTTCCGACCGCCGCCGCCGATTACCTCGAAAACGAGCGCTTCTGGCTGATCAAGGCGGTCGAGCCGCAGATCGAAGCTGGCAAGGTGCGCGTCTTCTCGATCAACAGCATCAACAGCCAGGCCTGGATGGACGACAAGCTGCCGGTGCCCGAGCAGGCGCGGCGCCAGGCGCTTTACGTCCGCTACGTCGAAGACGAGGTGGTGCCCTACATCCGCCAGGCCTGCCAGTCGCCGGGGCAGCGAGTGGCCACCTCCGGCGCGAGCTTCGGCGGGTTCCATGCCGCGAACTGCTTCTTCCGCCGGCCCGATCTGTTCGATTCGGTGATCGCGATGAGCGGCTTTTACGATCTCGCGCCCGATTATTTCAAGGGGTACACGGACGAGAACTGCTATTTCAACAACCCGGCCTGGTACCTGCCGAAGCTCGAAGGACCGGCGCTCGAGGCGCTGCGTCACGATACGAAGATCCACATCCTCACCGGTCAAGGGGCCTACGAGGCGCCGGACGCGTCGCGCCGGCTGGCCGAGATCCTGCGCGGGAAAGGCATCCCGCACGAGCTCGACGTGTGGGGCCACGACGTGAACCACGATTGGCCCTGGTGGCGCAAGATGTTGCCTTATGCGATCGAGCGGATGGGGTGGTGAGGTCGCCGCGCACTCCGCGCCGACCGCCATTGCAGGAAAATTGCAGGGAACGGACGTCATGACCGAACCGAGAAGGAGCCAGGCTCCGAGCGACGACGAGGTGGCGCAGTTCTCGCGCCGGATCGAGCGGAGCCTGGTCGATCATCCGTTCGACGGCGATGCGGAGATGCATCGCTCCGAGATCGCGCGCCTGATTGGCACGGTCGGCGCGGCGACCTGGTATGAGCTGCTCGACATCCCGCCGACCGCGAGCGAAGACGAGATCCACGACAGCTACGAGCGGTTGGCGCGCGCCGTCCACCCGACCCATGCCTCGGCCCTCGGCCTCGCCGGCCGCGAAGGGGTGCTGGAGCTGCTGTTCGAACGCGCGACCGCCGCCTACCTCACCCTCCATCACCCCGACCGCCGCCGGCGCTACGACCGCGAGGTCGACGTCGGCGGTTCGGCGCAGCCCACGGGGGCCGTCCGCCTGGAGGAAACCCGGTGCCTCGCGCGCCAGATCTACGAGCGGGCGGCCGGCCTGGCGGGCGCCAAGGATTACCATTTCGCGGTCGAGCTGCTGCGCCAGGCGGTGCGCACCGACCCCCAGCCGGAGTATTTCGCCGCGCTCGGCCGTGCTCTCGCTCAAAACCCGAATTGGCTGCGCTCCGCGGAGGAGAATCTCCGCCGCGCCGTCGAGCTGGGCTATCGGGACGTCGAGACAGTCGGCGCGCTCAAGCAGGTCCGCGAGCGGCTCGAAGCGGAAGGCACCGGTCCCGTCCGCCTGCATCGCACCGGGCATGCCGACGACGAAGAAGAAGAAGGGGTCATCTCCTAGCTCCAGCCGGTCGAATCTTTTCTGTTCCGCAGGACCCCCCCAGCTGTCCCAACCCACAACAGGGCCGAGAGCCGAAGTCGGACGCTTGCGACCGCTCTTGTAATCCCCGTGTCATTCCTGCACGGGTACTTTGACCCTGCCGCCTTCGAATGC
>DASYKS010000024.1:0-8298 GCA_035995205.1 Thermoanaerobaculia bacterium | reverse complement strand
TCTCCCAAAGGGAGAGGGGAGAACAACCGCGAGACGTTTTTGTTTTGCTCCCCTCTCCCTTTGGGAGAGGGGCCGGGGGTGAGGGTTGTACTGCGGTATCGTCCCGCACTGTGAGCCACAACTCCCTCCGCCTCAAGAACGCCTGCGCGCGCCTGTTCGCCGGACTGCCCGTGCGCGGGCCGGTGATCTCCCCCGAAGTTCCGAACGACCTGTTCCAGGCGCATCGCTCTTTCTACGCGTTCGCGGCCCGTTTCGCCGCGGATCGCGAGGTGCTCGACCTCGGCTGCGGCACGGGATACGGCACGGCGGACCTGGTCGCGGCGGGCGCCCGGCGCGCGGTGGGCCTGGACCCGGAAGCTCGATCGATCCGCTACGCGCGGCGTCGCTTCCGCGCCCCGGGGCTGACGTTTCATCAGGCGACGGCAGAGCGGCTGCCGGAGCGGCTGGGCACGTTCGATCGGATCGTCTTGGGCAATGTGCTCGCCCACCTCGCCGACCCCGAGTCCGTACTGTCCGCCGCGGCCGCGCATCTCGCCTTCGACTCGGGTGATGCGAGTGAGGCCGACAACGGCGACGGCCTTTTGATCGCGTCCGTGCCGCCAATTCTGGACGGCCAGACGCTCGAAAAGCACCGTGCCCTCGGGTCCAGGAACCCGCGTTTCCTGTGGGACTGGGTGGAGGCGCTCTCCGGCCACTTTCCGCACCTCCGCCTGTTCCGCTGCCTGCCGCCGGAAGGGATCCACCCCGATTTCGCGAACCCCGCGCCGTCGCGCCTTTCCCCTTCCGACTTCCGGTTCGAGGAGATTCCGCTCACGAACCTCGACGACGTCGGCGGTCTCTCGGCGATTTTCGTCGGATCGAGGGGCACGGCCGAAGGGGATCAGTCGAGCTCCCGCTTGGGCGCCGCCTGATCCGGACCGACCCGGCCGGTTACGATCTCCGCCTTGAAGTAGTTCTCGCCGCGCACGGGCGAGCCCGCGAGCCGGCGCAGCATCGCGATCTGCCCGATGTGGGTGAAGGCGTCGGCGATCGGCCCTTGGAACAATTTTTCCTCCGGGACCGCGAGCGGTTCTGCCGTCTCCAGCGCCCGTTCGAACGCTTCGAGCCCGGCGAAGAATCGCACGCACCCCTCCTCCCACGGCAGCACCGGCCCGTCCGTCCAGACTTGCCGGCCGGCCACGAGCAGAGTCGCCCAATCGAACAGGTCGCAGATGTGAGCCAGGATCTCGCCCGCGCTCCGCGAATCGGGCGCGGCGCGAAACGTGCCGAAGGTCGGCGGAGCGCCGCGGAGCGCCTTGCCGCCGCGATAGGCGAGTGTCGCCAGGGTGTGCCGGAGCAGCTGACGTTCGTCGGTCATGCCGGACCTCCTTGCTCCGTCCCCGGCGGCGCCTGCCCGGAGAGCGGATTGTCGAAACCGCGCGCGGTGCTCGTCTCGGGCGAACCCCCCGAGGTCAAGATCTTATCCGTACCGAACGACCGGCTCTTGGCCGCCCCGTCCGGCCCCGGCATCAGCACCGACTGGCGCGCCCGCCGGTAGTTGCCGAAGGTCGAGAAATGGATCACGAAGCTCTTCCGGGTGAGCGCCGGGTCGGCGGGAGTCGAGCCGCCATGGAGCAGCGAATGATGCCAGAGCAGCACGCCCCCGCGGCGGCAAAGGAACGGCTCGGGCGCCAACTTTTTCTTCCCCGCCTGGTCGAGATCGTGGGCCAGCGCCTGCTGCAACCGTTCCGGCCCGTGGCGGCCATGGTCGAAGCGATGGTCGCCCGGTTCGAACTCGTAATAAGGCAGCCGGTGCGAGCCCGGCACGTAGGTGAGCGGCCCGCAGTCCGGCCCGATGTCTTCCAGAGCCACCCAGGCCGCGAGCAGATGGCTCGGGGGAGAGGTATGCACGTGGATCGGATCGCGATGGAGCGCCTGCTGGCTGCCGTACTCGAAGTGGAGCGACTGGGTGGCCACCCCCGGCCGGCCGAATACCAGGTCGACCCAACCGTGGATCTCCTCCTGAAGATAGAGGCCGGCGGCTGAAGCGCTGGCGGAATGCAGATCGGCGATCCGAACCGAAGGGCGCCGGTCGCGCGCCTCGTCGGCGAGCGGAAAGAGCTTCAAGCCGCTCTGATAGGCGAACGCCACGTCCCACGGCTTCTCGCGCCAGAGCCGATCGACGTCGGCTTCGAGCGCCTGCGCGGTGGTTTCCGGAAGATCGATCTCAAACGTCAGATAGCCGCGCTCGGCGAAATGGCGCAGCTTCTCCGCTTGACCTCCCGAGATCTCGCCCCGGCGCTCCTTCTCCGCGATCCGCGCCAGAGCGTCCGGCTGGTCGAGCCAGAGGTCGCTCTTGAGCAGCCCTTCGCGAGATAGCGGGCTCGCCGGGTCTTCTTTCTTGCCGAACAGCCTTCCAAGCATCGGGAGGTCCTCCGGATGAAGACTTTAACCGACACGGGGGCGCGGCATGCTGCGCCCTGGTAGCGCGTCCGGATCGAGGGCGCAGCAAGCGGCGCCCCTACTGCAATCCGCCGCGGACCTCGACCTGGTGGAGCGCGATCCCGACCTCCGGCGGCAGGGCCGCCGAACGCTCGATCCGAATCCGCCGCGGCTTGCCGGAAGTCTCGACCGAGAACAACGCCCGGTAGCGCCGGCCGAAGAAATCCCCCGCCACCCAGGAGAGCCAGGGCGCGGGCGCCGCGAGATGGAGCGCCGCGAGATCCGGCCGCTCGACCGCCCACTCTCCCGTTTCCGAGCCCGACCGCAGATCGAAGCTCGGTCCCGCGTCTTTCCCCGCGGCATCGAGCAGATGAACGGTCGCGACCACCGTTCCCGGCGCCAGCCCGGCGGAGCTCTCCAGGTGGCTGTCGAGCGCAATGCCCCGGACCCCATGTCCGTCGAGCGGGCTCTCGAACCGGGGCGCCGCGGCCGTGAGAGCCGTCTCCAGCCCAAGCAGCGTGCGCCCCGCGGGCGGCAGTCCCAGCGCAACGCCGAGCCCCGCAAGGCCGGCAACGAGAACCGCGGCCCGCCGGCCTTGCCGGGCGAGGACCGCCGCGATTCCGCTCGCCAGAACGATCACGCCAAGCGCCATCGGCCACGAAGGCACGATGCCGATCACCCCAAGGGCCTCGGAGAGCGGCTCGGCCCGCAGCCAGGGATAGGCCGCAAGCACGGCGGCCAACGAGGCGAGAATCGCGATCCAGGCGCGATGGACGGCGCTCGCCCCGCTCCGCGGCGACCCAGTAAGAAGAGCGAGGGCGACAGGCGCCGCGAGCGCGGCCGGTCCGGGTACGGCGAACGCCGCGGCGACCGCCAAAGCCAGGATCGCGAACAGCCGCTCGAAATCGGCGCGACCGCGCACGGGAATCAGGAACGCCGGAACGATCAGAGCAAACAACGCAAGAAAGGCGATCGCCTCTCCCGGAGCACGAACCGAGGGCATGGTCCCCGCGAGCGCCAGCGCCGCGGCCCCCCAGAGTACGGCGGGCCGGGCGAGCGCCGTAGAGGTCAGAGTTGAGGCCACGAGCGCCGCGATCACCGCAACGCCCGCCGCGCGCGGCTCCCAAAGGAACGGCAGGAACATCGCGATCCCCGCCGCGGCGCGCAAGATCCGAGGTCGCTCGGCATCGGACGAAAGATCACCGAGGGCGAGCACGACGAGCGCCAGGGTCGCCGCCACGTTCCATCCCGGCGCGAGCAGGACGACCGCGGAAAGAGCAAGAGCCGCGGCCTCCGCGCCGCGCTTTCTCGACAGCCAAGCCGCGGCGTACCCGGCCGCGACGGGAAGCGCAAGCAGCGCGAACAGCGCCTTCGGATCGAACAGGGAGGCGCCGAACAACAGCCGTCCGCGCAAGAGAGCCTGGAGCCCGAACGCGAGCGCCACCGCGGCTCCCGGAGCCAGCCGCCGCGGCTCGGCCATGACCCGGCGCCAAGCAGCAAGACCGAGCGCGCCGACCAGCACGGCGACCACGGTCGAACCGCGCAGCGGCCCGCGCGGCAACGCCCAGACCGCGGTGGTAGCAAGCACAGCGCCGAACCCCAGCTCCCGCGCCGGGGAGGGGGCCAAAAACGCCACTGCGGCAAGCACGGCAAAGACGATCCGCGACAGATAGAGCGACTCTTCCCCGGCCAGCCGGTCCAGCTCGAATCCCCCGAACGCGGCGATCGCCGCATACGCCGCGAGAGCGACCGCGATCCGCACCCCGTCGCCGAGCCACGAAGGGCGCACGGAGGCCGGAGTGGCGGTCGAGGCCGGAGGGTCGAGGCGGAGGTGCGCCTTGGTTTTTTCCAGGAGCATGGGTGTGACGTTCACCGAGGCTTTGCTTTTCCCTGGGAGCGCCGAGCTCCAGATCGGCACTCGAAGCGGCCGAGCCGCCAAAACGGCCGAGCTGGTGCTCGGCGTTCCCGGGAGAAGCGACTGGCTTGAACGGGTTCCTTACCCAGAAACCCTTCACCACGCGAAATCTTGTCGAGTTTACGTCGCGGCTCGCCCGAGCGTCATTTGACGCCCCCCTCCCCCTCCCCGCTACACTGCGAGCATGCTTTCGAGAGACCTCTTACGCGAACAGCCGGAGCGCGTCCGGCAGGCCCTCATCGACCGGCGGGGCGATCCCGGCATGCTGGACGAATGGGTCCGTTTGGACGGCGAGCGGCGTACCGCGCTGGTCGAAGTCGAGGAGATGAAACGGCGTAAGAACGAGGCGAGCCGCGAGATCGGCAAGGTCAAGCAGGCGGGAGGAGACGCCGCCGCCGCGATGGCCGAGGTCGGACGGATGAAGGCGGACATCGAGCGCTTTGAAGCGCGCCTCGGCGAGATCGACCCGGAGCTGGAAAAGATTGAATTCACGCTGCCGAACCTGCCGCACGAGAGCGTGCCGCGCGGCGACGAGACGGCGAACCGGATCGAAAAGACGGTGGGCACGCCCCGCGCCTTCGATTTCGAGCCGCAGGCCCATTGGGATCTCGGCCCCGCCCTCGGCATTCTCGACTTCGAGCGCGGCGCGAAAATCACCGGCGCCCGCTTCACGGTCCTTCGCGGCGCGGCGGCCCGGCTGGAACGCGCGCTGATCAATTTCATGCTCGACCTGCACACGGAGCAGCACGGCTACACGGAGATGCTCCCGCCGTTCATCGTCAACCGGGCGTCGCTCGTGGGGACCGGCCAGCTGCCGAAGTTCGAGCAGGATCTGTTCAAGCTCCAGGGGTTCGAATACTTCCTGGTGCCCACGGCGGAAGTGCCGCTCACCAACCTCCACCGCGACGAGATCCTTGACGAAAGCGTCCTGCCCCTGCGTCTGACGGCCTACACCCCCTGCTTTCGTAGCGAGGCGGGCTCCTACGGCAAGGACGTCCGCGGCCTGATCCGCCAGCACCAGTTCAACAAGGTGGAGCTGGTCCAGCTCACGACGCCGGAAACCAGCCACGCCGCGCTCGAAGAGCTGACGTCGAACGCCGAGCGCGTTCTGGAGCTTCTGGAGCTGCCCTACCGCCGTATGTGCCTCTCCACCGGAGACATGGGCTTTTCCGCGGCCAAGACCTACGACCTCGAAGTCTGGCTCCCCGGCCAGAGCGCCTATCGAGAGATCTCCTCCTGCTCCAACTGCGAGGACTTCCAAGCCCGCCGGGCGAGCCTGCGCTACCGTCCAGGGGACGGAGGAAAGCCTCGCTTCCTCCACACCCTGAACGGTTCCGGCCTGGCGGTCGGCCGCACCCTAATCGCCGTCCTGGAGAACTATCAACAGGCCGACGGGTCGGTCACCATCCCCGAAGTCCTACGCCCCTACACAAGGGGCCTCGCGCGAATCGAGCCCGCCGGGTAGAGTTGCCCCCCACGGAGGGGTGGCTGAGCGGTCGAAAGCAGCGGTCTTGAAAACCGCCGGGCCTGCAAGGGCTCCATGGGTTCGAATCCCATCCCCTCCGCCAATGATCACTGTGCTTAGCGCTTGAAGCAAGGGCGCCACAGCCCATAGAGCGATAGTGCACTTCGCCGCATGGCGACCATCAGTCGAGAACGATTGCCTCGATCTTCACTCAGCTCGGCGTTTACGCCGTATCTCCTGGCTTCCAGTTCGGCGGAGGGGGAAGAGCCAGCGCGGTGCTTCGCAAAACTGAATGAGCATCGGGGACTTGTCGAACTACGGGTACAAGCATCTGGTCGGCCAATTCCAATATCGCTCGATCCTTTTTTCTTCTTAGCTCACCCTGAAGCTCTGGATCTCCCAGCTCCGCAATAAGGTCATTGAGAAAGCTAAGCTTGTCTCGCGCCTCGGCCCGGAACTGCTGGTAGGTTTCGTGAATATGCTGGGCGCTGAGCCTATCCTTTTCTAACCTAATTTCCAGCGCGGTCGCGTCTCGCGTCTCCTTCGAAATACTCGCCTTGACCTCGGCGTCTTTGGCTTCTGCCAGTTCTTGGGCCAGCCTCGCACTCGCTCCTTTCTCGAACAACGAACTCAGATGCTTTAGGGCACTCTTGCATCCGGACGCGAGTGCTATAAGAACTGAGCCGCTCTCAATCGAAGAGATTTTGAGGCATAGGTGGTCAGGAATGCCCATGTCACTCTCAATGATCGAGTCGACAATTTCCGGTTTTAGCCCAGATGCATTAACTCGCCTCAAGGCTATCAGTAACACGTTATATATACGCCGCTGGCACAAGAGGAAATTTTCAAGGTTCTTTGAGCTGAACGGATAGGTAACTGGATATAGCTGAACTCGAAGCTCATCAGTATTAGTAGACTCGGGCTGGCGGCTTGGTTCTTCACTTTTACCTGCCCCGGGACGCACTCCCCCTCTAAAGATCTCACTGAAAATTGATCTGCCGAGGAGCAATGCGTGAGCGCCGTCGTCAAGAACCAGCGCCTTTACTTCGGGAATCTCAATATGACCAATCTTAAGCCCAATGGTAACAACAGGAACCTGAATGCTCATGCCTCCGGACACCCTGAGCGTTTCCTTCTCTGTGCGCTTATCTAGATGAACAAGTTGCATTAAGACGCTATTTGTGATCAAGATATGTTCATGCCAGGTATCGACTCCCGCATCCAAGATAAGAACTCTTTCAAAGGGGAGTGCCGGATCAAAAACCGAGACGGGTACATCTGAGGGTATATCGCTCATGTTCCGTTGATTCCTCAGGGCCACTCATATGCGATTTTTGTAACCAACCCAGATGGCTTCGGAGCGGCCATTGAAGAAGTCGTCCGGGAAATGTGCAGCCGAAGGGATCTTTCTAGACCACTTGGGCGGGTCGCCCGGAGGAATCCGGGCGAAAGTTGGGGATTCCTGTTCACGAAAGGATATCGTGGAGGATCTCTTCTGGAGTTATGAGAGTGCAAGTGCTCGCTTCGAAACTCATTTGGCCTCCGTTACAAGATTCTAGATTATACCCTTCGTCCGCCGCGAACTCAGCCCTACATGTTGGGGTGTTGTTGGGGATCGATCGACGCGAGCGCCACGAGAGGCCCGGTGTCGAGGACCAGCGACCGATTCATCCGAGATCCGTCTCCAGCTCAGCCGCGATCTCTGCGGCATCCCATGCGACCGTCGGGGTTCCGAAGCGCTCGCCGCTGAGGAGGAAGGCGGGGCGGGAGATGCCCGCGAGGGCTGCCGCTTGGCCGGAGGTGACTCTTCCGATCTCGAAGAGCTTCATTGCGAGCGCGAGCCTCGCTTCTCGTTCGAAAGCTTCATCGGTCGTGCCCCATGCCGCGAGAAGGGCTTCCGGGTACTCGATGGCGAGCGTTTTCACCGCTTGTCTCCCGGAGGGGACTTTAACGGACATCGGCCCGGCCTGCGAACTCTCACCTGCGTCATCCCGGTCTTCGTCCGAATCGCTTTCACGCCGCTTCCGCTTCCGAAGGATCTCGCGGACGATCTCCTCCGGCGTTTTCGGAGGGCAGGGCCATGATCGGACCCACCCGGCGCTCGTGCTCGGCAAAACCGCGCAAGAGGCGTGCGTTCGGCTCGGGCGGATGGAGCAACGCTTCGAAAAACGCGGCTCGATCGCGCTCGGAGAGAGGGAGCACCTCGTACTCTTGGCAGTCCTTCTTGTTGGTCATGGCGCCCTCCATCATAACCGAGCGGTCCGTTGGAAACTCATTGACCGCGGCCCGGAACCGCGCGCTCCACGCCAGAAGCCCTGTCCGGCAATCAAGATCATCGTCATCCCTAAGGGACAGTGGGGTGTACGACAAATAAGTGAGGAAGGGCTGCTAGGCGGCCCGTACATGTTGGCGTTCAGACCTGCGTTTCCAGAAGAGGTCGTAGCGGGCGGAGAGTTTGGCACAGCGCAGGGCGAGGATGGCGTTGGCGCCGCGGACG
>DASYKS010000023.1:0-102766 GCA_035995205.1 Thermoanaerobaculia bacterium | reverse complement strand
ACGTGTCGCCGCACTCCAAACTCTCGGTTCGAGAGGAGACCCCGCTCAGCCTTCTGATTTCTCCTCGGCACTCGAAACCGGCGGCAGGTCGAGACCCGGGAAAACCGGAGCGAAATCGGACGGATTGCGCGTCAGAAGACCTTGAAAGCGGGTGGCGAAGGCTCCGATCAGAATATCCGCCAGCGGACGCTTGGCTACCTCGCGCGCCCGTCTGCGTCGGACATGCTCATTCCAGGCCTGGTGCGCTCGGACGGTGTCTTCCCAACCCCAGTCCTGCAGATAGTCGACGCCGATCCCCGCCAGAAATTCGTCCTGGAGCGCCTTGTCACCTTGAAACGCCGGGGCCAGCTCGGCATAGGAGATGGGACAGATTACCAGGCCCTCGGTTGCATGCGTGTCCAGAGCTTCCGCGGAAGAGACCCCAAAGCTGGGGTCGTCCTCCAGGACATCGATCAGGACGCAGGTGTCGACCACCCAGGCCATCAATCCTCCCCTTCTCGGAGTTCCTTCATCCAGTCTTCCGAGCTGCGGGTAGATCTAAAGGTTCGGGCGAATCCGCGCATGGCCATCGCCCCTCGCGGCTCCGCGTCGGGAAGTACGACCACGCGGATCTCGTGCTCGCCGGACTTTTCCCAGTATAAACGCCGCCCTTTTTCGAGGCCGAGATCCTTCCGGAGTTGCGCCGGAATCGAAACCTGTCCTCTCTCGGTGACCACGGAGACACTGGGTTGAGTTGCCATACATCGATTCTATCATGTGAGGCCATCATGTAAGCTCCTGCCTGGCGACAGCGCCGGCGAGACGCCGGCGGTCCCAGGAGGAGCACACCCAGAGAGGCGAGGGCCGCGAGCGAAGCTCGCTCTACCCGGCGTCCAGCGCCCCCGAGCGCCGCCGGACCCGCGCTTCGATCCGGGTCCGGAGCGCGGCGAGATCCGGATCGTCCCAGCGGGCGAGGAGCTCGTGGGCATCCTCGCGGGCGCGGGCGAGCCATTCCTCATCGGCGAGCAGATCGGCGACGCGGAACAGCGGCACTCCCGATTGGCGGCTGCCGAGCAGCTCGCCGGGACCGCGGATCGCGAGGTCGGCTTCGGCGATGCGAAAGCCGTCGCTCGTCTCGGCGAAGACTTCGAGCCGGCGGCGCCCCTCCTCCGACAGCCGGCCGTGGATCGCCACACAGCGCGACGCCGTGCTCCCCCGCCCCACCCGGCCGCGAAGCTGGTGGAGCTGGGCGAGCCCGAAGCGCTCGGCGCTCTCGATCACCATCCAGCTCGCCTCCGGTACGTCGATGCCGACCTCGATCACGGTGGTCGCCACCAACAGGCGGATCGAGCCTTCGGCGAACGAACGGAGGATCGCCTCCCGTTCCGCCGCCGCGAGGCGGCCGTGGAGGGCGGCGCTCGGTACGTCGGGAAACTGGTCGCGGATCAACGCGCCCAGCTCGGCCACGGAACCGGCGTCGATCTCCTCGCTCTCCTCGATCAGCGGGAACACCACGTAGCCCCGGGCGCCCGCGCGAAGATCGTCTCCGAGCCGGGCGTAGACCGCCTTGCGCCGCGCGGCGGCGACCACTTCGGTCGCGATCGGCGACCGGCCCGGCGGCAACTCGTCGAGCACCGAGAGGTCGAGATCGCCGTAGAGCGCGAGGGTGAGCGAGCGCGGAATCGGCGTCGCGGTCATCACCAGCAGATCGGGGCGTTCGCCTTTCGCCTGCAACAACCGACGCTGGGCGACCCCGAACCGGTGCTGCTCGTCGACCACCGCGAGGCCGAGGCGCGCGAAGCGAATGCCCTCCTGGATCAACGCATGGGTGCCGACCGCGATCTGAATCTCGCCGCGGGCGAGCGCCGCGCGCCGCGCCGCCAGATCGGGCGCCGAGGCGGTGAGCAGGCCGACCCGATACCGGCTTCCAAGCAGCCGGTCCAAACTTGCGTAGTGCTGCTCGGCGAGCAGCTCGGTCGGCGCCATGAACGCCCCTTGCAATCCACTCTCGGCGGCGATCGCGAGCGCCAGAGCCGCGACGATCGTCTTGCCGCTGCCGACATCGCCCTGGAGCAGGCGGAGCATCGGGTGCGGGCCTTTGAGGTCGGCGGCGATCTCGCCCAGCGCCTTCTTCTGCGCCGCGGTGAGGCGGAACGGCAGGATCGCCCGGGCCGCGGCGCGGACTCGGTCGTCGATTCGATAGCGATGAACCCGGCCGGCACGGGTCGCGAGAGCGCGAAATCGGGCGATCTCCAATTGGAAATCGAGCAGCTCGCCATAGACCAGCCGCAACTGGGCGGGAGTCCGCCGCGCCGCGAGGGTACCCGGATCGGTGTCTTCCGGAGGACGATGAAGGAAGCGTAGCGCCGCGCCGATCGGCGGCAGGCCATGGCGCGCGCGCAACGCTTCGGGCAGATGCTCGGGGACGGCGTCCGGATCGAGGCGGTCGAGTGCGGCGTCGAGCAGCCGGCGCAGGACCACGGTTGAAAACTCGGCGATCGCCGGATAGACCGGCGCGATGCGCGCCCCGTGAATCGCGCCTTCGACCCGCTCGCAGCTGGGATTGAGCAGCTGAAGAGTGGGAGGCTCCGTGCTGGGTGGTGTCGCCTTCCCCTCCGATTTGGCGGGACGTGCCGGCTGGAGCCCGCCCCAAAGGAGGTACAGCGCGTCGGGAGCGATCTGTTTCGGTAAAAACGGCCGGTTGAACCAGACCACGGGCAGCTCGCCGCTGTCGTCACGGACCACGCCGCGCACCAGCGACAGGCCGCGTTTGCGGACGAACACCGAAGAGACCCGCTCGATCCGGCCGACGACGCCGACGAAACCGGTACCTGGCCCAGCAAGCACCTCCGCGACGGAGGAGATGGCACGCCGGTCTTCGTAACGGAACGGCAGATGGAACAGGAGGTCCGAAAGCCGCTTGTAGCCGGCTGCGGCGAGCGCACGGGCGCGCGCGGGGCCGATGCCCGGAAGGCCATCGAGCGGCGAGGAGAGGGTGAGGATCGTCAGGAGGGTTCGGGCATCTCGAAGCGAAGGGCCACGACCCCCAGCTTGATCTCGTCGCCGCTTTTCAGCTCCGAAGGGACGCCCTTCTCCAGCCGCGCGCCGTTGAGAAACGTGTTGTTCATCGTGCCGATCTCTTCACCGAGGAAGAACTTGTTGCCCTGGCGGTAGATCTTCGCGTGGCGGCGCGACACCGCGCGCTGGCTGTCGACCGGCGTCAAGTCGATGTCGGGATAGATGCCGGTCACCGGATCGCGCCGGCCGAGCGAGGTCTCGGGGCCGGTCGAAATCGCGAACTCCATGCCCGAGGCGACGTGGATCACCCGTTCGGGCGCGGTCGATTCCTCGGCCGGCTCGTCCTGGCGAGGCAGCTCGCTCGCCGCGCGGCTCTGGCCAATCGAGGCGAGGGCTTCGACCAGCATCCCGTCGGCCTCGCGCAGGCGGCGCGACAGCTTGCGCATCATGCGCACCGCGATCTCGGGGTTCCGTTGCAGCATGCCGGCGAACATCGTGCCGTTGATCGTGACCAGCTTGACGGCGGAGATCGCCCGGATCGAGGCCGCCCGCGGCAGCTCTTCCAGCAGCGACATTTCGCCGAAGAAATCGCCCTTTTCGAGCACCGCGATCTGGTGGTCCTCCTCACCCGCCCGGTTGAGCACCTCGACCTGGCCCTCGTGGACGATGTACATCTCGGTCCCGAGATCCCCCTCGTGAAAGATGAAGTCGCCCGCCTCGTACTCGACCAGCAGATCCTCCTTGCGGCCCACCCCTTCCGGGGGCGTCGGTCCGCCGGTCGTCTTGAACACGGGTTTCGACATGGGCATGAGGTCAGCTCGCTCCGAGGATCAACCGCCGGCCCGCGGCATCCAAAACTGCCGGCAGGCCGAGGGGCAACGTCCAATTCGGGCTTCGATGGCCGCTATTATGGCCGATCCCGACCGGCCAGGTGAAGGAGCCGAGAGCGTCGGCGAGCAACTCGTTCCAGACTTGCGGCGGGGCGAGCGGCCGGTCGCGGTCGTCGAGGTGCCCGACCACCAGCCCGGCAAGCCGATCGAGCCGCCCGGAAAGACGCAACTGCGCGAGCATCCGGTCGACGCGATAGGGCGGTTCGCCGACGTCTTCGAGCAGCAGGATCGCACCTTCGAGATCGGCAGCAAACGGCGTGCCGAGAGTCGCCGTCAACAGGCTCAGGCAGCCACCGAGCAGCACGCCGCGCCCGGAGCCCCCGCGCAGCGCCGCCACGAACGGCTGCTCGACCGGATAGCGACCGGCGAGCGCATCGACGAACGACGCCTGCTCCGCCGCGTCCTGGCCGCGCGCGAAGTCCGCCGCCACCATCGGGCCGTGGAACGCGACGATCCCAAGACGGCGCACCACTTCGAGCAGGAACGGGGTGAGATCCGAAAACCCGACATAGGCGCGTGGCCGCGCGGCGAGCAGCGCCCAATCGATGCCCGGCAGCACGCGCAGCACGCCGTGGCCGCCGCGCGCGAACACGATCGCTGCGATCGACGGGTCGGCCGCGAGCTGATGGAACGCCGCCAGACGCTCGGCATCGCTCCCGGCGAACATCCCTGACCAAGAGCCCAGGTTCGCCGCCGGCACCGGCACGAAACCGAGCCGTTCGAGGGCAGCCATCCCCAATCCCAAGAGGCCGGGATCGACCGGTCCCGAGAGGGCGGCGATGCCGATCCGATCTCCGGGCAGAACGGGTGGCGGGAGCTGAGCGGGCGGGATCACGATCAAAGCCTACAGGAAGTAGTGGTTTCGTTCGTCCTAGAGCGACTGGCTGCTGCCGAAGGCGCCCGAAGAAGCGAGGAGGCGAACGAAACCGCTACGCGAGAGTCAAGAATACGGCCGGAGCGCTCCATAAGCCGAATTCTGTCTCCCCGCGGCCGAAGCCGCGGTTCGCGGTCATTCCTCTGGGACCGGCGTTGCCGCCGGCCTCCAGCAACCTACCCGGAAGCGGCCCGCTCCGACCCGAAGGCCGGCGCGGAGCGGGACGGGCAGCCCGCTAGATCCGCTCCCCTATTTGGTCTTGCTCCGCAGGGGGTTTACCTTGCCTCGTCCGTCGCCGGCCGAGCGGTGCGCTCTTACCGCACCGTTTCACCCTTACCGGACGCCCGAAGGCGCCCGGCGGTCTGTTCTCTGTTGCACTTTCCGTCGCGTCGCCGCGCCTCGCCGTTAGCGAGCCTGCCGCCCGTAGGAGTTCGGACTTTCCTCTCCGTGCCCGGCCCGAAGACCGTCACGAAGCGACCGCCTGTTGCGCTCCGGCCGTCGGGGCATCATAGCGCGGAGCGAGGCGGCGAACGACCATAGGGACGGGCGAAACAAGGGCAGACACGTAGGTCTGCCCCTACCCAGGCCGGCATGTCGGTGGATGGGCGAGAACGTAGGGGCGCACCTGCGTGTGCGTCCTGGTGCGACCGACCCGCCGTTCCGACGGCCTCAGGCGAACTTGAGGTGCAAACCGGCCTTCGCTTCGGCACCCTGGCCGTGGCGCATCGTGGTCATCGGTCGGCGGAACGTTTCGAGGCTGATTCCCTTCCTCAAAGCGAGCAGGATGCCCGCCGCCTCCGCGTAGTTGTCGACCGCGATCACGTTGTGGAATCCGAGCTTCTCGGCCGAGACCTTGAAGATGGTGTTGTTCTCGCGCACCGCGACGATTGGCACGCCGTGGCGATGGGCGTAGATCGCCGGAATGCCGCCGAGCGAGCTCGACGGACAGACCACCGCGAAGACGTTGTGTACGTTCACCACGTCGGCCGAGCGGTACGGGTGCCGGCCGCCGAGCTGCGGCGCCCGGCGCAAGCCGATCAGCGTGCAGGCAAGGCCGGAGGCCGAAGCCATCTCGCCCGCGCCGCGGGCGTCGACGATCGCTTCGCGCAGGTCGAACTCCTTGCTGTTGAGCATCGGCGCGTGCGCGGCCGGCATATGGAAGCGCCGGACCACCAGGTGCGAGACGATCGCCTCGACGCCGCCGAGCGGGTTCGGGTACTCGCCGGCGAAATGCTTGACGTAGTTGTCTTCCGGCAGATCCTGGATGTTGGTGGTGATCGCGATCGCGTTGGCGCCCTTCTTGATCAGGCGCTCGCAGGCGGCGAACAGGACCGCCGGCCGGTCGACCGTGCCGACGTAGGCGCCCGAATCGTTCTCGAACGAATGGGTGCCGATCGGCTGCTCCGTGACCTCGACGTCGACGATGTCGATGCCGAAAACAGCGCGCACCGTGTTCACCACGTTGAACACGATGTCGAGCGCTTCGGGCGTCGTGTACTCGACCACCAGCCCAATCCGGTTGCCGTACGGAACGTGAAAGTCGACCGCGCCCTTCATCAACAGGTCGATCGACATGCCCTCGGAGTAGAGGACGTTGTCGGCCATGCTGATGAAGTTCGAGGCGTTGACCGCGTTCGGGTTGGTCACCAGGTAGTCGGTCGCCGCCGCGAGCAGATTGGTGGCTGGCGCCGCGTCGCCCGCGTAGCCGCCGAGATCGCAGCCGATGCCGGTCGGAATCACGCTGACCGCGACCGCTTTGCCCGGATAGTGCGTCCGGTCGGCGATCGTCCCGGCAGCGGATTCGGTCTCCCTCTCGTCTTCGAGCTCGGCGAACGTCGCCTCGACGACGATCTCCTTCTCGGTGACTTCCGAGATATACCAGCGCAACGCCTCGGCCTCGCGACCGATCCTCTGCTCCACGATCTCGGCGATCGACTGCGAGCCGATCACGTCGAATTTTTTCAAGCGAAACTGACGGTTCTCGATCAAGGTGACACCCTCCGACGGCCGGCCGTCTGCAGCTCTGCCCGCGATATCGCTGGAATAAAGGAATTCGGCGGGCAACGCGTGCCCGCCTTCCTATAAGTAACTCGAAGCGGCCAAATGGGGACAGACGGCGGCAATCAGCCGACGGGACGCTCTTTCCACAGCCGAACGATGAAGCGCGAATCTTCGGCCAGGAGCTCCGGTTCGGTGCCGTTGTGCTCGCGCATGCCGGGTATGATTTTCTCCCTCACCCCCATGCCCCGGAAATCCACGTAGCGGTAATCCCGCAAGATGTTGACCAGGTTTTGGTTTCGCGCGTAGCGCAGGCCGGCTTTCATCCCCTCTACGGTGACCGTGTTCGGCAAGCGGCCGGGGCTGAGGATCTCCAGGCGATCGGAGAAGATCGCGAGCGTGATGTCGCTGCCCGAAAGGCTGTAGTCGCGGTGGACGAGGGCGTTGACTACCGCCTCGCGAATCACCGCCTCGGGATACTCGGTCCGGTCGATCCGGCGTCCGCCGTCCAGGAAAGCCCTCGGCTCGGTATTGCGGCGGACGAAATCGAGCGCCTGCTCGACCAGCCCGATCTCGACCAGCGAGCCGTCCGCCGCGCCGAGGGGAACCAGGGGGCCTTTGAGATCCTGATCGGCCCGGGTGGCATAGTCCGGTGTGGTCCCGGGGTAACTGAGCGCCCGGATCCCCGATTGGGGAAGAAACCGCTTCGGATTCTTGCCGAAGAGCAACACCCCATCGATCGCTGGCGTATTGACCCCCGCAGCCGGGGTCATCAAGTCCAGGCTCGTGAGCAGCCGCTCCCAACCGTCCTGATCGTCGTCCTCGGGAGCGGAGCCCGCCAGGATTCTCACCAGGTAGTCGCGAAGTCGGCGCAGATCCAGGTCCGCCAATGAAGCGCCGGGGACCGGTTTCAGTCCGTATTGCAGGCGGCCCGACGCCTGGAACATACGCTCCAGCTCTTCGCGGCTCGCCTCTCTGCAGGTGCTGCCTACCCGTACGAAATAGGTGCGCCGGTTGTCGTGAACGCGGGCATACGGTTTGTCCGGGCCGACAGGCACTCGGGCGGCCAGGACGTGCTTGCCCGGCTCGACGTCTTTCGCCCAGGACAGGAACGGGATTACGGGCGGCTCGATTTTGCGCCGTGCCAGCTCGGCAACCCACTCGTCGAGCCGGTCCTTCGTCGTGCCCGAGATCGTGCCGTCGTCCTCTACGCCTAGAAGTACCACTCCTCCCGCAACGTTGAGGAAGGAGACGATCTCTTTGGCCAGGTCGTAGTTCGTTACGTCGTCACGCTTGAATTCGACCCCGGAATCCTCGCCGTTGCGGATCAAATCCAAGACATCTTCCCGCTTCATTCCTCACTCCTCGCAGATCCGTGCTCGGATGAGAGGAGAGCATCGAAGGGCGACGCGGGTCAACCGCGCGACAGGTCCAGGTCGAACACCCGGCGGACTTCGGGCAGGGCGGCGAGCTCGGCGATCATCTCGGGGGTGAGCTGTTGATCGACCCTGTAGACGGTCCAGGCATCCTTCTCGCCGTCTTTCCTCGCGAGGTGGATGTCGGCGATGTTGACGCCGAGAGTGCCGAGCTTGGTGCCGACCTTGCCGATCACCCCCGGCACGTCCCAGCTGCGCAGGAGGAGCAAGTGCCCTTCGAGCCGGCATTCGAGCGGCAGGGTGCCGAGCCGGATCAGCCGCGGCTGGCGGTCGGCGTAGAGCATGCCGCCGATCGTGAACTCCCCCTCGGTGCCCTGGATGCGCAGTCCGACCTGCTCTCCCGTCTCGCCGCGGCGCGGGTGGAGCGTACGGACCAGCTCGATGCCCCGATCACGGGCCAGCCACTCGACGTTGACATAGTTGACCGCTTCGCCGAGCGCCCGGTCGAGCGCGCCCTTGGCGACCGACAGCGAGACCGCCGCGCCGAAGGCTTCCGGAACGCCGCGAAGATCGACCTCCAGGCTGTCGACCTTTCCGCCCGCGAGAGCGGTGCCGAGGCGCCCGAGCTGCTCGCCGAGCAGCAGGAACGGACCGGCGCCGCTCGCGTCGGCGGAGAACGGCAGGTTGACCGCGGAGACCGCGTAGGAGCCGGCGAGCGCGTCGAGCACCATGCGGGCGACCTCGCTCGACACGCGCTCCTGCGCCTCTGCCGTCTGGGCGCCGATGTGCGGGGTCGCGACCACCTTGGCGTGGCCGACCAGCCGGGGATCGGCCGGCGGCTCCTGGGAGAAAACGTCAAGCGCGGCGCCGCCCAAGTGGCCGGAGTCGAGCGCCGCGAGCAGGGCCGCTTCGTCGACCACTCCGCCGCGGGCGCAATTGACCAGCAACGCTCCCGGCTTCAGCCGCGCGATCCGCTCGGCCGAGAGAAGATTCTTGGTCTCCGGCGTGAGCGGCACGTGGAAGGTCAACGCGTCCGCCGTTTCGAGCAGCTCGTCGAGCGGCTTCAGGGGCACGCCGAGCCGGTTGGCGATCTCCTTGTCGAGCCAGGGATCGTAGGCGACCACCTTCATCTCGAACGCCTGGGCTCTGGCGGCGACCTTCTGGCCGATGCGGCCGAAGCCGATGATGCCCAAGGTCTTGCCTTGCAGCTCGACGCCGAGGAAGCGGCCGCGCTCCCACTCCCCCCGCTTCATCGACGCGTCCGCCGCGGGGACCTGGCGCGCGAGCGCGAGCAGCATCGCGAAGGTGTGCTCGGTCGCCGAGGTCAAATTCGCGTTCGGCGCGTTGAGCACCAGAACGCCGCGCCTCGTCGCCTCGAAGACGTCGACGTTGTCGACCCCCACTCCGGCCCGGCCGACCACCCGCAACTTCGGCGCCAGGGCGAGCAGCGCCGCGTCCACCTGGGTGCGGCTGCGTACCAAGAGGGCGGTGCAGTCGCCGATCGCGGCTTCGACCGCGGCGCGCCCTTCCTTCGAGAGGTCGATCACCTCGGCGCCTCCGGCGCGCAGGATGTCGAGCCCCGCCGGGCTCAAAGGATCGGCGATCAAGATTCGCGCTGCGCTCATGACGGTAGGAACCCCGAGACTCGAACACCGCCGCCGCTTCGTGCGGCGTCGTTCAACACCATCTGGGCGAGCGCCAGGTCGAGCACGCCGAGACCGAACGGAGAAAAGATCGCCGGGCGCGTACGATCGACCCGCGCCGGCTGCCGCCCCGCCGTGATGTCGGCGAGCGCGCAGCGGATGAAGCCGCGATTGCCCACCTGCTGCTCGGCGAGATGGATCGAGGTCGACGCCCGGCTGACGTGATCCGCGTCGTCGACGACGTTGTCGGCGGCGAGGATCACCTCGGGCGTCAGATCGCGAAGCGAGATGTGAAGGATCGTGACGCCGGCCGGGCAGATCGACAGGTCCGACAGATGCGGCGTGCCGGCGGTGGTCGCGAACGCCACGACCGGGCTCGCGGCGAGCAAATCGGGAAGCGTGGCGGCGACCTCGAAACGGGCGCCCGCGTGGAGCGCCTCGCAGCGGGCGCAGAACTCCGCGGCGCGCGCCGCGTTCAGGTCGAACACCAGGAACTTCGCCGCATCCGGCCAGACCGCACGCAACGAGCGGACGATCTCGAACGCGATCGGCCCGCAGCCGACGACGCCGACGCTCTCCGGAGCCGTCTCGCCGTGGAGCGTCTTGCCGGCGAGCGCCGCGGACGCCGCGGTCCGCCGGGCGCTGATGATCGAGCCTTCGAGGATCGCCCGCGGCCGGCCGGTCGCGCGATCGTTGATGATCATCACGGCGGACGCGCGATCGATGCCGCGCGCGACGTTGCCCGGTACCGAGGCGATCCATTTGAGCCCGGCGATCTCGAAGCCGTCGCCCAGGTAGCCGGGCAGCGCGATGATCCGGTCGCTGTCGTTGTCCGGAAAGCGTAGAAACATCGAGTGCGGCAGCGAGCTCTTGCCTTCGGCGTGCGCCTCGTAGGCCCGGCGCACGGTATCGATCACTTCGAGCTCGCGACCGGCAAGCGCCGCTTCGACCTCGGCCGCGCCGAGGATCAACAGCTCGTTTTCCTTCTCCTTCACCGCCATGGAGTCACTCCCGCACCTTCCCACCGGTCCGCGATGTCGCCGACATGGTCGCGCACCCAGGTTTCTGAATAGATCGTTTCGAGATACCGCTCGCCTCGATCCGCGAGGATCGCCACCACGGTCGAGCCGGCCGGAATCTCGGGCGCGAGCCGCTCCACCGCGGTGATCACACCTCCGGAGGAGCCGCCCGCGAGCACCGACTCCCATCGTACCAGGCGGCGGCAGCCGGCGACGCAATCGGCGTCGCTCACCCACTCGATCTGGTCGATCAGGTCCAGGTTGCACAACGGCGGGCGAATGCCGGCGCCGATTCCGGGCACCGAGCGCTTCTCCTTTTTGTCGCTGAAGATCAGGCTGCCGCGCGCATCGACCGCGACCACCTTGGCCGCTATGCCGTGATCGCGCAGATAGGACGAGCAGCCGGTGATCGTGCCGCAGGTCGAGGTCGCGACGAACAAATAGTCGAGAGACCCAAGCTCGGTGACGATCTCGTGCATCGTCGTCTGGTAGTGCGACTGCGGGTTGAGCGCGGTCTGGTACTGGTTCGGCCAAAAACTGCCGGGGATCTTGCCGAGCAGCTCCTGCACCCGGGCGAGCCGCGCCTGTAGGAATTCTCCCGAGGCGGGATCCGGATCGGTCACGTGATTGATCTCGGCGCCGTAGACCTCCAACATCTTTAAGTTCTGCGGCGCGGTCTTCGGATCGACGACGCAGATGAAGCGGAGGCCGAAATAGCGGCACGCCTGCGCCAGACCGATTCCCATGTTGCCCGAGCTCGACTCGATGATCACCGTGCGGCGATCGATCTGGCCGGTCGCCAAGCAATGCTTGAGAATCGCCGTCGCCGGTCGATCCTTGGCGCTGCCGCCGGGGTTGAAACCTTCGAGTTTCGCGTAGAGCGCGAGGTCGAAGCCGGAGAGGATCCGGTTCAGGCGCACCAGCGGCGTATTGCCCACCGTGGCCAGAATTCCTAAGTCTTCCTCGTCCGACGCGCGCCGAGGGGCTCCGTCCGCCATCCCACACTCCCTTTAATTGAGATCGTAGCCAAGCCGGGCGGACCGCTGACCCACGACGCGGACCGAAAGCCGAAGCAACCCGAGGACGAGGACCGGGGACGCACGTCCTCGCCTGTCTACAGTGAGGAAATACGAGCAATACGGGACAGCTTGGAGCTCGACGCAGAGGATCGGTGCGTCCGTGAGCCCCTGTGCTAGCATTTTCAGGCTGTCCCTTTTTCCCGAGGAGGAACGAAACGTGAAGCTTGGAGAGGTCATTCAGAAGGAGCGAGAGCGCAAGAAGATCTCGCTCGAAGACGCCGCCGCCAAAATCGGCCTGTCGGCCGACGACTATCGGTCCCTGGAAGCCGGCGATACACCGGCCGAAACCTGGGGTCCTCTGCTGGCCAATATCGCCATCCAACTCGAAACCCCGACCTCCCGGCTGCTCGCCGAGAGCGGCAAGTCGGCCGACTGCAAGCCCGGTCAGGCGGGCAAGCTGATCACCGGGCACCGCGAGCGGCGCAGCAAGACGGTCGAGCAGATGGCCGAAAAGCTGGAGATCTCGGCCGACGAGTACCGGCGGATCGAAGCGGGCGAGAGCGAGGTCGAAGTCTGGGGGCCGCGGCTGCTCAACTTCGCCGAGGTGGTCGAGCTGCCGGTGTTCAATTTCTTCTATCCCTTCGGGCTCCCGCTCGACAAGCTGACCGTCGAGGACTACCGCTGACCTGACGTCGGTGCGGAATCTCGGGAAGGCGGCTCGGAGCGCGCTCCGCGGCCGCTTTTCAAGGTTCCGCGCTCCCCACTGGCCCGTATGGCCCGGGCCCGGAGGCTCGCGCCATGCTTCCTACTCTCCGCTCCTCGCTCGCGCTCGCGCTGCTTTTCTCGATCCCCGCGCTCGCCGTCGGTGCGTCAACCTCCGCCAAGGCCACCCCAAAAGCCGTCCCGAAGGCCAGCGCCGAAACCGCTGCCGGGATCGCGGCGCCGAGCGCGCTCGAAACCGCGCTCGGCAAGGCGGTCTCCTGGCGCCAGATCGGCCCGTTTCGCGGCGGCCGCTCCGCGGCGGTGACCGGCATTCCCGGCGATCCCAAGACCTATTACTTCGGCGCCACCGGCGGCGGGGTGTGGAAGACGATCGACGCCGGCGCGGCCTGGAAAAGCGTCTCGGACGGCTTCTTCGGCGGCTCGATCGGCGCCGTCGCGGTCTCGGAATGGGATCCGAACGTGATCTACGTCGGCGGCGGCGAGGTGACCGTGCGCGGCAACGTCTCGCACGGCGACGGCGTGTGGAAATCGACCGACGCCGGCGCGACCTGGAAGCACGTCGGCCTTGCCGACTCGCGCCATATCCCGCGCTTGCGCATCCATCCGAAGAACCCGGACCTGGTCTATGCCGCCGTGCTCGGCCATCTGTTCGGACCGAGCGAGATGCGCGGCGTCTACCGCTCGAAGGACGGCGGCACAACCTGGGAGCGCATCCTGTTCGTCTCGCCGGAGGTCGGCGCGGCCGACCTGACGTTCGATCCGACCAATCCGCGCATCCTCTACGCCTCGACCTGGCGCGTGCGTCGCACCCCGTACAGCCTGGACAGCGGCGGTCCCGGCTCCGGCCTCTGGAAATCGATCGACGGCGGCGACCACTGGACCGACCTGTCGGGCAAGAAGGGAATGCCCAAGGCGCCGCTCGGCATCATCGGCGTCACCGTCTCGCCCTCCGACCCGCAAAACGTCTACGCGATCGTCGAGGCCGCGGAGGGGGGCGTATTCCGCTCCCGCGACGGCGGCGAGACGTGGCAGCTGACCAGCGCCAGCCGCGAGCTGCGCCAGCGCGCCTGGTACTACTCGCGCCTCTACGCCGACCCGAAGGACGCCGAGGTCGTCTACGTGGTGAACGTCAACTTTCACCGTTCGAAGGACGGCGGCAAGACCTTCGAAGAGATCGAGTCGAAGCACGGCGATCATCACGATCTGTGGATCGCGCCCGAAGATCCGTCGAGGATGATCCTCGCCGACGACGGTGGAGCCGCGGTGTCGAACGACGCCGGAGCGACCTGGAGCACGCTGGATAACCAGCCGACCGCGCAGTTCTATCGCGTCTCGACCGACAACGCGTTCCCGTTCCGCCTGCTCGGCGCCCAGCAAGACAACAGCGCCCTGCGGATTCGTCACCGATCGTTTGCCGGCCGAGGGATCGGCGACCAGGATTGGGAACCGACCGCGGGCGGCGAGAGCGGCACGATCCTCGCGGACCCGCGCGATCCGGACGTCATCTACGGCGGCTCGTACGACGGGCTGCTGGTGCGGATCAACCACCGCACGGGCGAGGTCCGCCAGGTCGACGTCTGGCCGGACATTCCGATGGGCTGGGGCGCCGCCGAGCTGCGCTACCGGTTCCAGTGGAACTATCCGCTGATGTTTTCGCCCCACGATCCGAGCGTGCTCTACGCCGGGGCGAACGTTCTGTTCGAAACCCGCGACGAGGGGGCCACCTGGCGCGTCATCTCGCCCGACCTGACGCGCAACGACAAGTCCAAACAAGGCTCGTCCGGCGGCCCGATCACCCAGGACAACACCAGCATCGAGTACTACGGAACGATCTTTTGCCTCGGTGAATCGCCGCTGGAAAAAGGCGTGCTCTGGACCGGCTCGGACGACGGCCTGATCCATCTGTCGCGCGACGGCGGCGGCACCTGGAAGAACGTGACGCCCAAAGGGCTGCCCGAATGGGCGCAGGTCAACAGCCTGGAGCCGAACCCGTTCGAGGCCGGGGGGCTGTACGTGGCGGCCACCCGCTACAAGTCGGACGACTTCCGCCCCTACCTGTACGCCACCCACGATTGGGGCGCCACCTGGACGCGGATCGATCAGGGGATCGACGAACAGCACTTCACCCGGGTGATCCGCGCCGATCCGGTCAAGAAGGGTCTTTTGTTCGCCGGCACCGAGCACGGCGTGTACGCCTCGTTCGACGACGGCGCGAGCTGGCGGCGGTTCAACCTGAATCTGCCGATCGTGCCGATCACCGACCTCGCGATCCGCGACGGCATCCTGATCGCCGCGACCCAGGGGCGCGCGTTCTGGGCGCTCGACGACCTGGCGCTCCTCCGACAGGGCGTGGGCGAGCCGGCAAAGGCGGGGGCCGCGCCCTCGGCCCCCCCGGCCCGCCACCTCTACACGCCGTCCCCGGTGCTACGTCTGCCCGGCGGCGGGCGCCGCGGCGGCGAGGACGCCCCCTCTCTGACGGTCGGAACCGATCCCGCGGTCGGCGCGGTCGTCTATTACCGCCTCGACAAGGCGCCCGAAAAACCGATCGAGGTGGCGTTCCTGGGAGCGGACGGGAAGGTGCTGCGGCAGTTTGCCGGCGAGGCGGTTAAGAAGGACGAAAAGGACGGCAAGGACTCCAAGGACGGCAAGGACGAAAAAAGCGCCAAGGAGAAGGACGCCAAAGAAAAGAAAGACCCGCGGGCGAAGAAAGAGCCCAAGGCTCCCGCGGAGGTGGGTCTGAACCGTTTCGTCTGGGACCTGCGGCTCGAACAGGCCGCCGACTTCCCCGGCATAATCCTATGGAACGGCAACCCGCCCGGACCGCGGGTGCCGCCGGGGAAATACCAGGTTCGCCTGACCGTCGACGGCGAGGTGGAGACCGCCGACTTCGAGGTTCTGCCGGATCCGCGTTCGTCGGAAAGCGTCGCCGACCTTTCGGCGCAATTCGATTTCCTGCTCGGAATCCGCGACAAGCTGTCGGAGGTCCACCGCGCGATCCTCTTCATCCGCGACACCCGGGGCTCGATCGACGCGCTCTCGTCGCGCCTCGAAGGCGACGACAAGAAGGCGGTGCGCGAGGCCGCCGACGCGCTCAAGAAGGAGCTGTCGGGGGTCGAGGAAGCCCTCTACCAGACGAAGATGGAAAGCCGGCAGGATCCGCTGAACTTCCCCATCCGCCTGAACGACAAGCTCGCGGGGGTGGCGGGAGCCGCCGGGACCGGCGATTTCCCGCCCACCGCCTCTGCGATCGCGGTGCGCGACGAGCTGGTGACGGCGATCGACGGCCACCTGGCCAAGCTCCGCACAATCGTCGCCGAGCGGCTCCCCGCGTTCGAGGCCCAGGCCCGGGAGGCGGGGATCACCCTGCTGCCAACCAAGATCCCGGAGCCTCCGGCGGAAGCATCCCAATCTGTCCCGTGATCGTCGGCGCGAGAGTTGTCGACTAGAATCAAGGTTCTATGATCGCTCCACTAACCGAACCGACGACCGAATCGATCGCGCCGCGTGCAGCCTACGAGATCCGCGGCTGGGATCTCGGCGACCTGCTGCCCCAGCGCGACGAAGTGGCGATCGCCGCCCGTTTCGCCGACCTCGACGCGCAGGTCACCGCGTTCGAGGCCTGCCGGACCGAGCTGCATCCGAAGATGGGACGCCCCGCCTTCCTCGCCGTCCTCCATCGCTACGAGCGGCTCGGCGAAGCGATGAACATCCTCTCCGGCTACGCCTCGCTCTGGTTCTCGGAGAACACCGGCGACCGCGACGCGCTCAACTTCCGCAACCGGACGAACCAGATGATGACGGGCTTCGGCAACCGCATCCTCTTCTTCAGCCTGTGGTGGAAGAGTCTGGACGACGCCGAGGCCGAAGCCCTCCTGCCCGGCGGCGAGGAGCACCCGGACGAGCTGCACTACCTGCTCGACCTGCGGCGTTTGAAGCCGCACACGCTGGACGAGCGCTCCGAGCAGATCATCAACCTGAAAGACGACAACGGCATCGGCGCCATCGTCACGCTCTACTCAATGCTCACCAACCGGATCGAGTTTCGCCTCGACGTCGAGGGCGAGACCAAGCGGCTGACCCGCGACGGCCTGATGAGCTACGCCTTCTCGCCCAACCAGGATCTGCGCGTGGCCGCCTACCGCGAGCTGTACAAGGTCTACGGCGATGAGGCGACCGTCCTGGGCCAGATCTACGTCAACCGGGTACGCGACTGGCACGACGAGAACGTACTGCTGCGCGACTATGCCTCGCCGATCGCGGTGCGGAACATCGACAACGACATTCCGGATCAGGCGGTGGAAGCCCTGCTCGAAACCGTGCGCGCCAACGCGCCCCTGTTCCAGCGTTATTTTCGGCTCAAAGCCGGCTGGCTCGGCCTCCCGAAGCTGCGCCGCTACGACCTGTACGCACCGCTTGCCACCTCGGACAAAGAGGTTCCCTACGCCGACGCGATCGCGCTGGTGCTCGACACCTTCCGCGAGTTCCATCCGGCGTTCGCCGAGCAGGCGGAACGGGTGTTCGCCGAGCACCACATCGACAGCGAGACCCGGCGCGGAAAAAGGGGCGGCGCGTTCTGCATGACCGTCCTGCCCGGAATCACCCCCTACGTCCTGACCAACTACACCGGCCGGGTCCGCGACGTCGCAACCCTCGCCCACGAGCTTGGGCACGCGATCCACAGCATGCTCTCCGAGCAGCATTCGATGCTCACCCAGCACGCCTCGCTGCCGCTCGCCGAGACCGCCTCGGTGTTCGGCGAGATGTTGATCACCGACCGGCTGCTCAAGGAGGAGACCGACCCGCTCGCCCGCCGCGAGCTGCTCGCCTCCGCGGTGGACGACGTCTACGCCACGGTGCTCCGGCAGACCTATTTCGTCCTGTTCGAGCTCGAAGCCCACGCCGGCATTCTCGCCGGCCGCTCGCTCGACGAGATCTCCGACCTCTATCTCGCCAAGCTGCGCGAGCAGTTCGGCGATTCGGTCGAGGTCCCGGAAGAGTTCCGCTACGAGTGGCTGTCGATCCCGCACATCTACCAGACCCCGTTCTACTGCTACGCCTACAGCTTCGGCCAGCTCCTCGTGCTCGCCCTCTACCGCCGCTTCCAGGAGCAGGGCGAGGCGTTCAAACCGGGCTACCTGAAGCTCCTCGCCTACGGCGGCGCGGCCCGCCCGATGACGATCCTCGCGGAGTTCGGCATCGACCCGACCGATCGCGCCTTCTGGCAGGGCGGATTCGACCTCGTCCGCGAGCGGATCGACGAGTTGGAGGCGATCGAGCTGTAACGACATCGCCGCCCGGGGGCGCTCGAAAGCCTTAGCGTCCATCTCCTTGTACTAATTCTTGCTGGTTTTAGGTTAGTCGTGGTACGTTTTGTCCTCGACAAGAGATCTTCGGAGCGTTCGCGCTCCTTTCCGGGGGAGACCTTCGATGACGACCACCACGCCGCCGTTGCGCGATTTTCTGGAGATTCCCTACGACCGCCTGGAGGAGATGAACCTCCAGGCCAAGGCGGACCGCCTGGCGCGCAAAGCGCCGGAGGCGATCCAGGAGGAGCGGATGCGCTACCTCCAGGACGAGAAGCGGATCAAGGCGGTCACGGTCTGCTTCACCGACCTCGAAGGTCGGCTCCACATGCTCGACTACGACAAGAAGTTTCTCCTCAAATCGGCCGACAACCTGACGTTCGACGGCTCGTCGATTCGCGGTTTCTCGGCGCAGCAGGAGTCCGACCTGCGCTTGGCGATCGACTGGCCGGCGTTTTATTGGCTCCCGTCCGACGTTTTCGGCCCGGGAAAGGTTTTGGTCTTCGGCGAGGTCCGCGAGCGCGACGGCGCGGCCTACCGCGCGGACTTGCGGGCACGGCTCAAGAGCTATTGCGATCAGCTGTTCGCCGACGGCGGCAAGGTCGCCAACGTCGCGAACGAAATCGAGGGCTTCCTGTTCAAGGGGCGCGACGCGGAGCGGCGCTTTCCCGAGACCGAGCAGTTCGAGTTCATCAGCACCGGGGGCTATTACCACTCCCTGCCGGGCGACGCGCTCCGTCAGTTCATCGACAGCGCGGCCGAAGTACAGCGCGCGATGGGCTTCGCCAACGAGAAGGACCATCCAGAGGTCGCCCCCTCGCAGTTCGAGATGAACTACAGCTACACCGAGGCGACGATCGCGGCCGACCAGGTCCAGCTCTACAAGCTGCTGTCGCGCCAGGTCGCGGCGCGGATGGACATGACCGCGTCGTTCCTGCCCAAGCCGGTCACCGGCATCAACGGCAGCGGCATGCACACCAACATGTCGATCACCGCGGCCGGCAAGAACCTGTTCTACGACCCGAACGGCAAGGACGGCCTGTCGCCCGCCGGGTGGGACTACATCCAGCGCATCCTGGCCAACGCCTCGGACGTCTGCCTGATCCTCAATTCGAGCGTCAACTCCTATCGCCGGCTCGACCCGCATTTCGAGGCGCCGAACCAGATCAAAGCCTCGGCGATCGACCGCGGCTCGATGGTGCGCATCCCCCTCGGCAACGAGAAATCGGCGCGGGTAGAGATCCGCTCGATCGCCCCGGACGCCAATCCCTACATGGCGATCTACTCCCTGTTGCGAAGCGGCCTCGAAGGCCCCCTCGCCGAGGAGGAGGCGGAGAGTGGCAAACGCCCCCGGACGCGCTTCCTGCCGGACAACATCTACGACGCGATCCGCCTGTTCAAGGGCAGCCGCTTCGCCTCCGACCTGCTCGGCGAAGAGGTCCACGGCAAGTACGCGGAGATCAAGCTCGCCCAGGCCGAACGCTGCCCAAAAGCGCTCGGAACCTTGATCAAGGCGGGCGAGGTCCAGTTCCACCACGAGGTGACGAACCAGTACCTCTGGGGCCGGTTCTAGGTTTTCGCTTTCCGCCCTCGGGGCGCCTTCTTGGCCGCGGGGGCTTTCGCTTTCTTCGCCGGTTTCGCCGCCTTCTTCTTCGCCGCGATCGCCACCGCCGAGTCGATCCAGGCCCGCAACTCTTCCGGATCTTCCATCACCTCGACCGGCACCTCGCGGTACGGCATGGTTCGCTCGTCGCCGTACGGGTGGAACCAGTCCATGTCGTGGGCGTCGAATCGCGCGGCGTTCGTCTCGTCGGCTTTGAAAAACGTCCGGTCGTTGTCCAGCAGGCCGAGGATCAATCCTTCGAGGTAGAGCCCGGCGCCGCCGAACATGGTTTTCGCGGTGACCGGCGCCGCGCGTTCGAGCTGCTCCAGGGCGTGGGCGCGATAGTCGGGCGAGAGCGGCACCGAATCAGTCTCCGGCTTCCAGCACGTCGAGCCAGGCGTCCAGAGCGCTGTAGAGATCGGCGAGCGGCAGGCGGAGCGCGGCGTTTTCGGAATCTATTTCGTCGGTGATTCGCGCCGTCTTCTTGCTCATCGTCAAGGTATGGGCGTTCCCGATCCAAGTCGCCCGGGGGCGCTCTCCGGCGACCACCTCCGCCAGCTGTCCCAAGATCTCGCGGCCGACCGCGACACTCCCCTGCACTTCGCTTTCCAGAAACGAGATCAGCAGTCCACGCTTTGATCGCGCGGACAGATCCTCGGCGCGCAGGTCGCCCGCGGGATCGCGGAAGATTCGCAGCAGCGCCGGCTCGGACCTCTCCTGAGGGTTCGTCGGCATGTTCATCGTCCCCCTGATCCCCGAAAGATCGGGTACGCCGTGTTAATCCGGCCGTTCTGATAATAACCCTCGATGGTGAAACCTTTCCCGGAATCGCCACGCCATTTCTCGCCACCGTCGCGGTGCTCGAACGCGGCGAGGATCGCGGCCACCACCTCGTCCTCCGAAAAATCATCGGGGTAAAGCGTCGACGTCTTGCCCAGCCATTGCCCGGAGGAGGCGCGGATCTCTACCTTCGCGACGTAGACCCCGGCCCGGTTCGGACCGTCCATGACGCGCACAAGGCGCGCCCCCTCCGGATCGACGCCCCCCGGGCGGGCGTGAAAGCCGACCGGCTTGCCGCGTTTGTTGATCTGCCCATCGAACAGGTGGGAAAGGTTGATCGCAGGGTCGGTCTCGCTCCACCGCTCGCCCCCGCGAGAACGGGCGGACGGAGCCGTAGAACGCTCGGACGATCGATGCTCATCACGCTTCGCCCGTGGCGACCGGTCTCGCCCTTCGCCGGCCGACGACCGTGAGGTACGTGCGGCGGGTCCCGGCTCGGCCTGTGGCTCGACGAAGCAGCCGGAGAGAAGGGCGAAGGCCGCGAGAAGAGGAGCGAGACGATGTCGGAGCGGAAGCATGAGCGTTGGCCGATCCTACCTCGACCGTCTCGCTCCGGCTCAGCAGATCCGCGGCAGCTGCTCGCCGAGCTGCATCGGGATTACCCGGGTGGCTCCGATGCCGGTCTTGGCGACCAGCATTCCGGGGTGGCGATCGGTGACTCGGCCGATGATCGCCGCTTGGCGGCCGAGCGGGTGGGCGCGCAGGGCGGCGAGCGCGGCGTCGGCGTCGGCGGGATCGACGATCGCCAGGAGCTTGCCCTCGTTCGCGACATAGATCGGGTCCATTCCGAGTAGCTCGCATGCGGCCTGGACGTCGGAGCGGACGGGAATCGCGCGCTCTTCGAGATTGATGCCGACCCTGGAGCGGGCGGCGATCTCGTTGAGCGAGGAGGCCACCCCGCCGCGGGTCGGATCGCGCAGGGCGCGCACGCTGGGTGCGGCGCCAAGGAGCACCGCGACCAAGCCCGCGAGCGGCGCCGAGTCGCTCTCGATCACGGTCCCGAATTGGAGCCCCTCGCGGACGCTCATCACCGCCATGCCGTGATCGCCGATGGTTCCGGAAACCAGCACCACGTCGCCCGGCCGGGCGCGATCGGGACCGATCGCGAGGCCCGGGGGGACGAGGCCCACGCCTGAGGTGGTGATGTAACAGCCATGTCCCCGCCCGCGCTCGACGACTTTGGTGTCTCCGGTCGCGATGCGCACCCCCGCGTCGCGCGCCGCCTCGGCCATGCGCGTGACGATCGTGCCGAGAACCCCCATGTCGAGCCCTTCTTCGAGGATGAACGCGGCCGAGAGGTAGAGCGGGCGGGCGCCGCTCATCGCGAGATCGTTGACCGTGCCATAGACCGCGAGATCGCCGATCGAGCCGCCCGGAAAGAACAGCGGATGGACGACGAACGAGTCGGTCGAAAACGCCAGGCGGCCGGGCTGGGCGGGCAGCAGCGCGGCGTCGCCCAAGGCCTCCAGCTCCTCGTTGCGGAACGCGGGCAAGAACAGATGCTCGATCAGCTCGGCCGAGAGCTGACCGCCGCCGCCGTGACCGATCACCACGTTCGGGTAATCCAAGAGCGGCAGCGGGCAGCTCCAGCTGGAGAAATCGATTCCGCTCAAGGCGCCGCCTCGCGCGGAGCCATCGCCTCGACCCCCTCGATCGAAGCGAAGCGGCCGTAGTGGTAGTAGGCGGCGCACGCCCCTTCGGAGGAGACCATCGTGGCGCCGAGCGGCGTGCGCGGGGTGCATTGCTTGCCGAACGCCGGGCACTGGCTCGGTTTGAGCGTCCCCTGGAGCACCTCGCCCGCATGACAAAGCTCGGACTCGCGGGTGCGGATGCCGGAGACGTCGAAACGCAGCTCGGCGTCGAAGTCGCGGTACGCCTCCGACAGGCGCCAACCGGAGCTCGGAATCGTGCCGATCCCGCGCCAGGTTCGATCGGTGACCTCGAACACCTGAGCGAGCAGCTCCTGGGCCGTCGGGTTGCCCTCCGTGGTCACCACCCGCGCGTAGGCGTTCTCCACCCGGGCCTCGCCCGCCTCCAGCTGGGCCACGGCGCGGCTGATCCCGAACAACAGGTCGAGCGGCTCGAAACCGGTGATCACGATCGGGACGTGGCACTTCTCCGCCAGAGGCGGATACTGCCAGGTGCCCATCACGCTGCACACGTGCCCGGCGGCGAGAAAAGCCTGCACGCGGTTGCCCGGCGCGGACATAATCGCCTCGATCGCGGGCGGCACCAGAACGTGCGAGACCAGCATCGAGAAGTTCCGAATCCCCTGCTGTTTGGCGAGATGGACCGCCATCGCGTTGGCGGGCGCGGTGGTCTCGAAGCCGATGCCGAAGAAGACGACCTCGCGGCCCGGATGGTCGCGCGCGAGCTGGAGCGCGTCGAGCGGCGAGTAGACGACGCGCACGTTGCCCCCTTCGCTCTTGATCCGGTACAGATCCTTTTCGCTCCCCGGCACGCGCAGCATGTCGCCGAAGCTGCAGAAAATGACCCCCGGGCGGGCGGCGATCGCGAGCGCGCGGTCGATCATCTCCAACGGCGTGACGCAGACCGGGCACCCCGGGCCGTGAATCAGCTCGACCTCGGCGGGCAGCAGCTGGTCGATGCCATTCCGGAGGATCGAATGGGTTTGGCCGCCGCAGACCTCCATGATCGCCCACGGCCGGGAAACCTGCCCGCGGATTTCCTTGGCCAAGCGCTGCGCGGCCTCCCCGTCCCGAAACTCGGTCAGGTATTTCATGATGCCGCCTCGGCGACCCCGAGCTCTTCTTCGAGCAGGCCCAGCTCGCGGAAATGGCGCAGCGTCTCTTGCGCCGACTCCTCGTCGATCCGGCTGATCGCGAAGCCGACGTGGACGATCGCGTAGTCGCCGACGGTCGCGTCGGGCAGGTAGGCCAGACAGACCTCTTTCGTGATCCCGCCGAAGTCGAGCCGCGCCATACGCGTCCCGCGGGCTTCGTAGATCTCCGCGATACGACCGGGAACCGCGAGACACATGACGTCATACCTCCGAAACGAGCTGCCAGATCATGACCCGATTGTTACCCGAATCGGCGATCGCCAGGCGACCGCCGAAAAGACTGATGCCGTAGGGCCAGCACAGGGTGTCCGGGCGGATCGCCTGCCAGCGGTTCTCGCCGTTGTCCGCGAAGCTCGCCTGGCCGAGAACCGCGTCGGCCGGGGTACCGCTCGCGGTCGGCGCCCGGTGCCAGAGAAGGACCCGGTTGTTGCCCGTATCCGCCACCGCGAGGCAGGTGCCGTCGGTCGCGAGCGCATACGGAAAGCGCAGCGTCGAAGCGCTCTGCGGGGCGTATGGCAGATCGTTCGCGCTCGAAAGGTCGGGCTGGCCGAGCGCGAGATCGGCGTCGCGATCCCCTGCCGCTCCCCACGGCTCCCCCCGCCAACCGAGCACCCGATGATCGCCCGCGTCGGCGATATAGGTGAGACCTCCCACGCCGACCACGGCATGCGGCCAGCGAAACGAGCGTGCCGAAGGCGGACCGCCGCGGTTCTCGTCGGAGGTGGAAAAGTCGGGCTGCCCGAGCACGGCGTCGGCCGGACGATTCCGCTCGGGGGTGCCCAGCCAGGCGAGGACCCGGCGGTTGCCGGTGTCGGTGACGTAAAACCAGCCGTCGACCCAGCCGAGCCCGAACGGCCAGTTGAGACCGGAGGCCGAAACCGCGCCGCCATGGTTCGGCTCGATCGACGACAGATCCGCCTGGCCGAGCGCCCAATCCGGCGGGGTATCCGACCGCTGGGGCACCCGCTCCCAGACCAGCACCCGATGGTGCCAGGCGTCGGCGACGAACAGGCGGCCGTCGAGAACCACGAGCCCCGTCGGCAGGTGGAAACCGTTCTCCGGACCGCGGCCGGCGGCGTTCGGCCCTTCGCTCTCCGCCGACGGCTGGCCGAGAATCGTGTCGGCCGGCGCGCCGTCGGTCGTCGGCGCCCCGTGCCAGAGAAGAACCCGATGGTTGCCCGAGTCGGCGACCGCGAGAATCGAATCGTTCAGGAAGACGCCGCGCGGCGCATACATCTGGGAGGACGTCGGCGAGCCGCTCGGTAGCACGAGGCCGCCCGGTGCCGGCGCGCCCAGCCGGACCTGGGTGGCCTCCGCCGACGGCGAGGGAGCCAGGGCGATTCCTGCGCTCTCCTCGGGCGGCATCGGCCTACGTCGTTTCGGTCGGGGTCACGGCCGACCGGGCGGCGGCCGAGATGAGGGCCGGGCCGAGGCGGCGGCGTTCGGCGAGGAAGGCCAGCCACTCGTCCATTCCGAAGCCGGTCTTGGCAGAAGTTATGAGCACGGGCAGACCCGGACGCACCGAGTCGATGTTTTCCCGCGCCGCCGCTTCGTCGAACTCGCAAGGTCCGGCGAGGTCCCATTTGGTGATCACGGCGACGTCCGCGGAGTTGAACATCCCCGGATATTTGAGCGGCTTGTCTTCCCCTTCGGTCACCGACAGGAGCACCACCCGCACCGCCTCACCCAAGTCGTAGCTGGACGGACAGACGAGGTTGCCGACGTTCTCGACGAACAGGTACTGAAGCCCGGCAAGCGGCCAGCCGTCGAGGTGCGACTCGACCCACTCGGCCTCCAGGTGGCAGCGGCCGTGGGTATTGATCTGGCGCACCGGCGCGCCGCTCGCCGCCAGGCGCCGGGCATCATTGTCGGTTTCCAGGTCGCCCACCAACGCGGCGACGGGAATGCCGCGCTCGACCAGCTCGCGCAAGGTCCGCTCGAGAAACGCGGTCTTACCGGTGCCCGGGCTCGACACCAGGTTGAGCGCCAGAACGTCGGCGGCGCGAAAACGCTCGCGCAGAGCCCGCGCGATCTCGTCGTTCTTGTTCAGGATGCCCTGGCGAAGCTCCAGGATGCGCGTGGTCATAGGGTGGATTCCAGGGCCGCCGGCGGCGGCGCGATCTCGTCGGGAGTCTCGATCTCGATCCCCTCGACCTGCATCTCGCGCCCCTGGCGGATGTCGGCGCTCGGCGTATCGCAGCTCGGGCAGGTGAACCGTAGCGCTCCGGGCAGCTCGACGTCCCGCGCGCAGACCGCGCAATGGATCACGAGCGGCAACTCGCGCACGGCCAGCCGGGAGCCTTCGAGCAGTGTATCTCGGGTCGCGATGTCGTAGCAGAAAAGCAGAGAATCGACCGACACTCCCGCCAGCACGCCGATCACGATCCGCACCTCCAGCACGCGGTTCGCTCCGGCCTTCTCGGCCGCCTCCGCGGCCAGCTCGACCAGCGAGTGGGCGATCGACAGCTCGTGCATGCCGCGCACTCTATACCCCGGGTGGAGGCCACGTCAGAGTCGGCTTGCCTCTCCTGGTGCGCGGGCGTCTCGCCCGCAACGGCGGGCCGGAGGCCCGCGTACCCAGGAGAGACCGGGCGACCGCTGGGTTACGATCTCCTCCTTATGCCCCCCGACCAACTGTCGGACTCCGCGGACTCCCCCATCCGCCACCGCGTGACGGTCGGCGGGATCGTCCAAGGGGTCGGCTTCCGCCCGTTCGTCTTCTCGCTCGCGGCGCGCCACGGCCTGGCCGGCACGGTGAGAAACGTCGCGGGCGGCGTCGCGATCGAGATCGAAGGCTCCGAGCCGGCGGTCGCCGCCTTCGAGCGCGCGCTCTCGGTCGAGGCACCGCCGCTCGCCGCGCTCGACGAGATCCGGATCGAGCCGCTGCCGCTCGGGCGAGACGTCGGTTTCACGATCGAAAAGAGCGACGCGGCGGCCGCCGTGCCGACCCCCGTCTCCCCCGACGTCGCGGTCTGCGACGCCTGCCTCGCCGAGCTGTTCGACCCCGCAGATCGCCGTTACCGCTACCCGTTCATCAACTGCACCGACTGCGGCCCGCGCTTCACGATCATCGAAAGTCTCCCCTACGACCGTCCGAAGACGACGATGGGCGCGTTTTCGATGTGCCCGCGCTGCCAGGCGGAGTACGACGATCCGGGCAGCCGCCGTTTTCACGCGCAACCTAACGCCTGTGCCGAATGCGGCCCGGCGCTGTCTTTCGTGCCACTTCAGCCCTCACCCCCGGCCCCTGTCCCAGAGGGAGAGGGGGGAACAGCAAAAACGCCTCCTTTTTTCTCCCCTCTCCCTCTGGGAGAGGGGCCGGGGGTGAGGGCTGAAGCGGCAAGCCTTCACGGCGAAGAGGCGCTGGAGGCCACCGGTCGCGCGCTCGACGCGGCCAAAATCGTCGCGATCAAGGGGATCGGCGGTTTCCATCTCGCGTGCGACGCCCGATCGGATACCGCGGTCGCCGAACTACGCCTTCGAAAAGGGCGCGGCGACAAGCCGTTCGCGGTGATGGTGCCGAGCTTGGAGGTCGCGCGGCAGGTGGCCCGGCTCGAGCTCGACGAGGAGCGCCTGCTCGCGAGCCGCGAGCGGCCAATCGTACTGGTCGCAAGGCACCCGCCGGGCGAGGGGCTCCCGATCTCGGATCTCGTGGCGCCCGGCCAGGCCACGCTCGGTCTGCTGCTCCCCTACTCGCCGCTCCACCATCTGCTGCTGGCAGGTCGAATCCTGGTCATGACCTCGGGCAACCGGAGCGAGGAGCCGATCTGCCGCGAGAACGACGAAGCGCTGGAACGGCTTGGACCCCTGACCGACGCCTTCCTGCTCCACGACCGAGAGATCCATGCGGTCTGCGACGACTCGGTGGTCCGGGTCTTCACCGGGCGCGAGCTGCCGCTTCGCCGATCACGTGGCTACGCGCCCTACCCACTCCGCATGCCGTATCCGGCGCCACCGACTCTCGCGGTCGGCGCGGAGCTCAAGGCGACTTTCTGTCTCGCCCACGAGCGCCGGGCATTCCTTTCCCAACACATCGGCGACCTCGGCAACTGGGAGACGCTGGTCGCGTTCGAGCGTATGGTCGAGCATCTCTCCGGCCTGTTCCGCATCGATCCGGAAAGGATCGCCTGCGATCTTCATCCGGACTATCTCTCGACCCGCTGGGCCGAGCGCCGGGCGGCGGAGCGCGGCCTACCTCTCCTGCGAATCCAGCATCACCACGCGCACATCGCCGCGGTAATGGCCGAAAATGGTCTCGCCGGCGATCGGCCGGTGCTCGGCGCGAGCTTCGACGGGACGGGTTACGGCCTGGACGGCGCGATCTGGGGAGGCGAAATCCTGCTCGCCGACTACGCCCGCGCCGAGCGGCTCGCCCATCTACGCTACACGCCCCTACCGGGAGGGGACGCCGCCATCCGCCACCCCGCGCGAATGGCACTCGCGCACCTCGCCGCCGCGGGGATCGAATGGCACCCGCAGCTGCCCTGCGTCGCCGCGACCCCCGAGCCGGTCCGCCGCATCCTCGCGCGCCAGGTCGAAACGGGATTCGGCACCGTGCCCACGAGCAGCATGGGGCGCCTGTTCGACGCCGTCGCCGCGCTCGCCGGCCTCTGTTTCGAATCGCGCTTCGAGGGCCAAGCGGCAATGGCGCTCGAAACCGCCGCGGCCGAGGGACCGGGCGGAGAGTTCTACCGTTTCGCACTACGCGACGAGGGGCACCTGCTGCTCGACCCCGCGCCCCTGCTCGCGGCGGTGGTGCGCGACCGCCTGCGCAACGAATCTCCGGGCCGGATCGCCGCCCGCTTCCACGCCGCGGTCGCCGACGCCCTGGTCGCCGCCTGCGTTCACGGCCGAAAGAAAACAGGAGTCGCCACCGTCGCCCTTTCCGGCGGCGTGTTCCAAAACGTGCTCCTGCTCCGTCTAGCGGTCGACGCCCTCGCCCGCACGGGCTTCGAAGTACTCACCCATCGCAAGGTGCCGCCCAACGACGGCGGGCTTGCGTACGGACAGGCGGTGATCGCGGCCAACGCAGCAACATGAGGCGGCGGTTGCGGTCGTTAGACTCTCAACAAGCACGAGCCCGCTTGAGCGCCGAAGGCGCGACCTATACCAGCCTGGGGCTACGCCCCAGGACACGGAGCCGACCTCCCCCACCACGAAGGCCTGAAGGCCCGACCCATCGACCGGCCCAAGGGCATAGAATCCCCGCACATGCCGAAAGCCAAGGTCTTCTTGAGCTACAGCCACCGCGACCGCGCGTGGAAGGATCGGCTCGTCGGCCATCTCCAGGTGCTCGAACGGGAGGGCTCTCTCGATCTTTGGGACGACGACCGCATCCCCGCGGGCGCCGATTGGCTCGCAGAAATCCAAGACGCAATCCAAGGCGCCCAAGTCGCGGTCCTCCTGGTGTCGGTCGATTTCCTCAACTCCCGCTTCATCCGCGAGAAAGAGGTCCCCGATTTCCTCGCCCGACGGAAGACCGAAGGGCTCCACATCTTCCCGGTGATTGTCGGCTCGTGTCTCTGGGATCAGGTCCGAGAGATCTCTTCGATTCAAGCTCGCCCGCGCGACGGCAAAGCCCTCGCGAGTTTCCGCGGCGATCGAGTCAACCAAGAGATGGCGGAGATCGGCAGAGAGATCCTTCGCCTCTTGGTTGGTGATACGGAGCCCTCCGTATCGACGCCAGCTGAAGCGATTCGTCCCCTCCATCAGCTCCCTTCCCCCCCGGCCGATTTCGTCGGCCGCGAGACCGAGCTCACCGAGCTTCGCGCCGAAATGCAGAAGGGCGGGTTCACGATCTGCGGCCTCCAAGGCATGGGAGGCGTGGGCAAGACCGCCCTCGCTCTCCGGCTCGCCCACGAATTCCGCGACGCCTACCCTGACGCCCAGATCTACCTCGACCTCCGAGGAGTGAGTGAGAAACCGGTCACCTCGGAAGAGGCGATGGCGCATGTGATTCGCGCGTTCCATCCGGAAACCAAGATCCCCGAAGGGGATCAACTGGCGGCGCTCTACCGCGAAGTTCTCCACAGCAAGCGCGTGCTTCTTCTCATGGACAACGCCTCCGATAGGACGCAGGTCGATCCGCTTGTCCCGCCCGACACCTGCGCGCTGCTCGTCACCTCCCGCAGCCGCTTTTCCCTCCCCGGCCTTTTTCGTCGGGATCTGGACCAACTCCCAGAGAACGACGCCTGCGCTCTTCTGCTAAAAATCGCGCCACGGATTTGGGATCAAGCCGCAACGATTGCACGCTTGTGTGGCTACCTGCCATTTGCCCTTCGCGTTACGGCCAGCACTCTCGCCGATCGCACCGACCTCACGGTCTCCGACTACGTCCACCGATTGGAGAAAGACGACCAAAAGGCCGAGCTGGGAGCAGCGGCGCTTGGCCTCAGCTACTCCCTTCTTCCTGATTCTCTTCAAGCTCGCTTCCGAACCCTTGCCGTTTTCTCCGTGGACTTCGACCTCCCGGCCGCGGCCGCGGTGTGGGATCTGGCTGGGAAGGAAAACGAAGCGGATGAGGCGCTCGGCGAGCTGGTCCAGCGGAGTCTGCTGGATGGCGAGGAAGGGCGCTACAAGCTGCACGACCTAGCGCAGGCCTACGCGGCGGCGCGGTGCGTAGAGGGCGAGGAAGAAGAGGTCCGGGCTCGGCATGCGCAGCACTTTGTGAGAGTGCTCGCGGAGGCGGATGAGCTATACCAGAAAGGCAATGACTACATCCTCAGCGGGCTGGCACGCTTCGATCGGGAACTAGCCCACATCCTCGCCGGGCAGGTGTGGGCGGAAGCGAGAATCGAGACTTCCGAAATCGCTGCCCACGTTGCGAATAGCCTCCCCTACGTCGGCGCCTACCTTCTCGACCTGCGCCTTCCTCCCCGCGAACGTATCCACTTGCTGGAGGCAGGACTTGCCGGCGCCAGGAAGCTCAACAATCGACCGTTGGAAGCGAACCATCTCGGCAATCTGGGCCTCGTCTATTGGCACCTGGGCGAGACCCGAAGAGCGATCGAACTCTTCGAGCAAGCCCTCACCATTACCCGAGAGATCGGCAACCGGCGCGGCGAGGCCAACTCTTTGGGCAATCTGGGCCTCGCCTACGCTGATCTCGGCGAGGCAAGGGCGGCAATCGAATACTACGAGCAAGTCCTTACCATCACCCGCGAGATCGGTGACCGGCGCGGCGAGGGCATCACCCTTAGTAATCTTGGCCTCGCCTACAAGAATCTCGGCGAAACCCAGCGCGCTATCGAACTTTACGACCAGCGGCTCGTGATCGCCCGCGAACTCGGCGATCGGCGCGGAGAGGCGCTTGTATCGTGGAACCTAAGCCTGGCGTACAAAACGCTCGGCGAACTGGTCCGGGCAATAGATTGTATGCAGGTTCGCGTCGATTTCGAACGACAGATCGGCCACCCGGACGCTGAGAAGCATGCGGCGGAGGTGGACGCGCTTCGCGCGCGGGCGCTTTCCGTTTAGAAGGCATAGGGCGGGCCTTCAGCCCTTGAGGGATTCGGCTGGACCCGGAACCTAGGGCGTTGCCCTAGGCTGTGATCGGACGGGCCTTCGGCCCTCAAGAAGTATGGCTCGACTTGAGCGCCGAAGGCGCGACCTAAACCAGCCTGGGGCAACGTCCCAGGACACCTGAACGGTTAACCCCCACCCAGGGCTGAAGGCCGGACCCTCTCGTTCCGGGTGGTCCGCCGCTTCCCGCCCTTGGATCTTTGTACAACTCAGCGACCACCATGTATAAACCGGCCGACCCCGCGCGGTCGGCCGTGGCGAAAACTGCCTCGGCGGTCACCGCCGCGCGGATTTCCTGCTTCGCCGGGTCGTCGTCTCTCGTTGCCTTGTACATCTCGGTCATCGCCGTCCACATCGGCGCCGTCGCCTTGTACAAGTCTCCCGTCACCGTACACACGGCGATGATCGCAATGTGTACGACGATCACTCCCCTATATATGTCGGCCGCTCTGATTCGGGCTGCGACCGCCGCCGTACGCCCGGCGGGTTGCCGCCGAGCGCCTTTTCCCGCAGCCGGTAGTGCTTCCGTAGGAAACGATCCCCCCTGCGCGGGATTCTCCTTCCCGGCAATCGTCAGCACTTCTCAGACCGTAGCGCACCGTAGACCGCCAGGCCGAGCAGCAGGACCGCGAGACCGATCGCGTAGGGCACCCACCCGAACGAGCGGCCCGCCGGCACCAGCGTCGTTCCGGGCGGCGCGGGGGACGACTCGGGGGATCGATCGGCCGGTTCCTCCTCCCCCGCCTTTGGTTCGACAACCTCGACGGCGTAGAAGATCCGCGTCGCACTCTCTCGCGCTGCCGCTACTAGCGCGCCGCCAAGGTCTCCCGCGTGGAGGCGCGGCGCGAGGGTGTCGTGGACGATCTGGGCCGCCCGTTCTCTTCGCTCCGGATCGTCGAGCCCGCGCCCGAGCGCCAGCTCGACTTGCCGATCTTGGAGCGCCACGAGAATCAGCACTCCGCGCGCGTCGTCTCCACCAAGCCGCCACGATTCGGACAGCTCGCGGGCGAAGGCGCTGGTCTCTTTTCCTTTGAGCGAATCGATTACGACCGCCGCGATCTCTCCGCCGGTCTCGCGGCGGACGTGCTCGGCGATGCGTCGAAACTCGGCGGTCGATTCGTGGGTCACCCGGCCGGTGCGATCGAGCAGACCGCCCGCGGGGCGCGGGAGGTCGGCCACTTCGGTCGCGCTCGCGGGGACCGCGAGCGCCAAGATCAGGGCGAGGATCGGGAGGAGGGAGGCCGGGCTCACGAGCGGAACGGCGAGGCGCCCACGAACTCGGGGATCGGCGCCTGGTTCGGCGGCGTCGAGCGGAGGAAACGCGCTTCGTAGCCACAGGCGCAGGCTTCTTCGATGCGGATCAGGCCGAACATCATGTAGGTCGAGGGGTGCACGACCTTGAAGCGGCTCGCGAGATTCCAGCGGTGGCACTTCGGGCACTGGCCGCCGCTGCGGAAAAACAGACCGGCGCGCAGCATGCCGACTTCGCCGCAGCCGAGGCAGGCGAGGACCGGCCGGCTATCTCTCGGTTCTTCCTCCGGCAAATCCTCGCCCGCGTCGTCTCGATCCCCCAGCTCGTAGAGCAGAGAGAAGCAGCGCGGGCAAACCTTCGCGCGACGGCGGAGGGCGAGGAGGACCACGACGACGAAGATCAGGGCCACCACCGCGGTGAGGATCCCGATCGCGACCGGCGTGTTTCTGGCGCGCATCTCCCGGTTGATCGCCACCGTCATCGACTCAGGAGAGGGAGACGCCTTGTGCTTCGCCGCCGCCTCGTTCTTCGGCATCGTGACGAAGATCGGCGCGCCCTTCGATGGCGACGCGGAGGGAGATGCCGACGGCACGGCGGCCGGGGGCGAACTCTGCCCTGCCGCGCCGATGAGCCCAAACGGCACCGCGATCAGGGCGCAGGCGAGAATGCGAAGTGCCCGTCTCGCGCCCCGGATCTTCCTCATCCCGCGCCGCCTTTCACCGCCGCGTCGGTCGCCGACGCCCCGGCGAGCTTCGCGCCGAGGAAATCGCGGTTCAGGCGGGCGATGAAGTCGATCGAGATCCCCTTGGGGCATACCGCTTCGCACTCCGCGTAGTTCGAGCAGGCGCCGAAGCCTTGCGCCTCCATCGCTTCGACCATCCCGAGCGCCCTTCGGTTCCGCTCGGGCTGGCCTTGCGGCAATAGACCGAGGTGGGAGACCTTCGCTGACGTGAACAGCTGGGCAGCGCCGTTCGGACACTGCGCGACGCAGGCGCCACAGCCGATGCAAGTCGCGGCGTCGAACGCCTGGTCGGCCTCCCCCTTCGGCACGGGGGTCAGGTTCGCCTCCGGCGCGCTGCCGGTCGGAATCGAGATGAAGCCGCCCGCCTGGATGATCCGGTCGAACGCGCCCCGGTCGACCATCAGGTCTTTGACCACCGGAAACGCCCTCGACCGCCAGGGCTCCAGATACAGCTCGTCGCCGCTTTTGAAGTGGCGCATGTGGAGCTGGCAGACCGTCGTGTGTGGGAGAGGCCCGTGGGCGTGGCCGTTGATCATGAAGCCGCACGAACCGCAGATCCCTTCGCGGCAGTCGTGGTCGAAGGCGATCGGCTCTTGGCCCGCGCCGATCAGACCTTCGTTCACCACGTCGAGCATCTCCAGAAACGAGCTGTGCTCGTTGATTCCCTTCGCCTCGTAGCGTTCCATCCGGCCCGGCTGGTCGGGGCCGCCCTGGCGCCAGACGTGAAGCGTCAGATCCATTATTTGTAGCTCCTCTGGCTCGGGCTCACGGTTTCGAACACCAGCGGTTCTTTGCGCAGGATGGCCGGCCGGTCCGGGCCGTCGTACTCCCAGGCCGCGGCGTAGGAGAAATTCTCGTCGTCGCGCAACGCCTCGCCTTCAGGCGTCTGGTACTCCTCGCGGAAATGACCGCCGCACGATTCGTTGCGTTCGCGCGCGTCGCGGCACATGAGATCCGCAAGACCGAAGAAATCGGCGACCCGGCCGGCGCGTTCGAGCTCCTGGTTCACTTGGGCGTCGCCGCCCGGAATGCACAGGTCGTGCTCGAACTCCTCTTGCAGCGCCTGGATCTTTCCTCGCGCTTCGGCGAGGCCCTCCGCCGTGCGCAGAATGCCGCACTGATCCCAGACCACCTTGCCCAGCTCGCGGTGATAGGAGTCCGCGGTGCGCTTGCCTTTACCGCCGAGGAACTTCGCGATCTGCCCTTCGACGCTGGCGCGCGCTTCGCGGAAGCCTTCGCTTTCCGTGGTGATCGGCTTGCCGAGGAAGCTCGCAAGGTAGTCGCCGATCGTGTACGGGATGACGAAGTAGCCGTCGGCCAGACCCTGCATGAGCGCCGAGGCGCCGAGCCGGTTCGCGCCATGGTCGGAGAAATTCGCCTCGCCGAGCACGAACAGCCCCGGCACGTTGCTCATCAGGTTGTAATCGACCCACAGGCCGCCCATCGTGTAATGGGGGGCGGGGTAGATGCGCATCGGCACCTTGTAGGGATTTTCGCCGGTGATCTTGTCGTACATCTCGAACAGGTTGCCGTAGCGTTCCTCGATCGCCTTTTCGCCCACCCGGCGGATCGCGTCGGAGAAATCGAGATAGACGCCGTTTTTCTGCGCGCCCACGCCGCGCCCTTCGTCGATCATCGATTTGGCGTTCCGGGCCGCGACGTCTCTCGGCACCAGGTTGCCGAAGCTCGGATACTTCCGTTCGAGGTAGTAGTCGCGCTCCCCTTCGGCGATCCGGTCCGGCGAGCGCGTATCGGCCGGGTCCTTCGGCACCCAGATCCGGCCGTCGTTCCGGAGCGATTCGCTCATCAGCGTCAGCTTGCTCTGGTAGTCGCCGGAGGCCGGAATGCAGGTCGGATGGATCTGGGTGAAGCAGGGGTTCGCGAACAGCGCGCCGCGCTTGTGCGCGCGCCAGATCGCCGTGACGTTCGAGCCCTTGGCATTGGTCGAGAGATAAAAGACGTTCGAGTAGCCGCCGGTCGCGAGCACCACCGCGTGGCCGGCGTGCGAGTCGATCCGGCCGGTGATCAGATCGCGGGTGACGATGCCGGTCGCGCGGCCGTCCTCGACCACCAGGTCGAGCATCTCGGTGCGCGGGAACATCCGGACCTTCTTGGCCGCGATCTGCCGTTCGAGCGCCTGGTACGCGCCGAGCAGCAGCTGCTGGCCGGTCTGGCCGCGGGCGTAGAACGTGCGCGCCACCTGGGCGCCGCCGAAGCTGCGGTTGTCGAGCAGCCCGCTGTATTCGCGGGCGAACGGCACGCCCTGGGCGACGCACTGGTCGATGATGTTGACCGACAGCTCGGCCAGGCGATGGACGTTGCCCTCCCGCGAGCGGAAGTCGCCTCCCTTGATCGTGTCGTAGAACAGCCGGTAGACCGAGTCGCCGTCGTTCCGGTAGTTCTTCGCCGCGTTGATCCCCCCTTGGGCGGCGATCGAATGGGCGCGGCGGGGGGTGTCTTGGAAGCAGAAGCACTTCACCTCGTAGCCCAGCTCGGCGAGGCTCGCCGCGGCCGCCGCGCCGGCCAAGCCGGAACCGACGACCAGCACTTCGAGCTTCCTCTTGTTGTTAGGGTTGACCAGTTTCAGATGGCTCTTGTGCTCCAGCCATTTCCGGTCGAGCGGGCCGGGGGGGATCTTGGCGTCCAACGGGCGCGAAGCGGAGGGGACCGGTTTCTGCGTCGTGTTCATCGTCGCGGACTCCTACCGGACCCAACCAGCGAGCACGGCCACGGGAAACGACAGGTTGCCCAAGGTGATCACCCAGGCGAAGACCGTGGCGAATCCGCGGCGCCAGGCGTTGTAGCGCGGGTGGTTCCAGCCGAGCGATTGAAACAGGCTCCAGAGCCCGTGAAAAAGGTGAAAGCCGAGCGCGATCTGGGCCACCGCGTAGAATGTCGCAACCCACCAAACCGAGAAGCCCGCGATCAGATTGTGACGAACGTCCCCCTCGATGAAGCCGAGGCCGAGCCAGCCGAAGGTCAAATGCGCCAGGTGGTAGAGGACGAACAGCAGGATGATCACGCCGCCCCAGCGCATGGTGCGCGAAGCGTAGGTCGCCTGGACGACCTCTCTCTTTTGATATTGCACCGGCCGCGCCGCCCGGCTCGCCTGCGTGACCGCCCAAGCGGACCAGATATGGAGGACCACGGCCGCGAGCAGCACGAGCCGGGCGATCCAGAGCACGGAATGCGCGGGGACCAGCGGCTCGCCGATGTGGCGCAGGAACTCGCCGTAGACGTTGATCGGAATCGTGCCGTCCGGATGCGCCGGCAGGAAGAGCTTCAGATTGCCCAGCATGTGGACCAGCACGAAGCCGAACAACACGAGCCCCGAGACGGCCATCACCGCTTTTTTGCCCACGCTGGAGCGGAAGAAATCGGAAAACCAGGACATGAAAGATCCTCGAAGGGCAGTTCTCCGGCGGTGCGAACCGGAGAATGGGGGGCGTCGCCCTATTCTATGGGAACCGTCCGAGGCTGTGACTCATTTCACAAGCTGGCGGCGGTCTCACAAGCTGGCGGCGCCCGCCGGCCGGCCGGTTCGTCGGCGGCGCCTTCGCGGACGCTTCGGCACCGCCACCACCTCTTCCGGCGGCGGCATCTCGCCCGAGCGCGCCCGGGCGGACGCGGCGCGCCAGACCTCCAGCTTGTCGCCGCCGTCGCCGGTGGCAGCCACAAGGATCTCGAACAACAAAAGGGCGTCCTCGAATCCCGCGCGGCGCGCGATCCGCAGCCGCTCCCCCGCGCTCCAGCCGGAATCGATCAGGCGCTGGAACAGGTGGAGCGCCGAGAGCACCTGCTGCGACTTCAAATTCGACAGGGTGAACCGGGCGAAGAACGGCGCCACCGCCTCTTCGGTCATCTTGTCCAGCGCGGACCGCCCCATCGGCCGCTGGGCGATCCCCTCGATGTCGAACCGGCGGAGCATGACCTGCGGCAACAGGATCGCCGCGAGCGCGCCGGAGTCGGACAGCGTCCGGCCGGAGGCCACCATCCGGTCGATCGACGGCAGAATCTGGCCGAACTCGCCCAAGCCCCGCTCGCCGGCCGCCACCATCGCGTAGGCCTCGGGCAGGATGACTTCGAGCAGGCCCAGCTCCAGCAGCCACTGGGTGGCGGCGCCCGAGCGGCCGCAGCGGAACAGCTGGATAATCTCCTCGGTCATTCGCGCCGGGGACGCTTTGGACAGCTCCTTGCTGTGCAGATGGAGCGCCTGCTGCGTCCCTTTCTCGATGCCGAAGCCGAGCCGGCCGGCGAACTCGCAGGCGCGCAGCATCCGCACCGGATCTTCCTGGAAGCGGACCGCCGGATCCCCGATCGTCCGGATCAGCTGGCGTTCGAGATCCTCGATGCCGCCGACGTGGTCGATCACCGAAAAGTCGGCGATGTCGTAAAACAGGGCGTTGACCGTGAAGTCGCGCCGGAACGCGTCCTCGCGCGGGGTGCCGTAGGCGTTGTCGCTGGTGATCAGCAGATCGCCCGGGGCGCCCTCCTGGTCCTCCGGCCGCGGATCGCGGCGGAAGGTCGAGACCTCGACGATCTCGCCGTCCTGGAAGAAGACGTGGACCAGGCGAAAACGCCGGCCAATGATCCGGGAGTTGGAAAACAGGCGGCGGATCTCGTTCGGCCGCGCGTTGGTGCCGATGTCGAAATCCTTCGGCCGGCGCCCGAGCATGAGGTCGCGCACGCTGCCGCCGACGAGGTGGGCCTTATACCCCGCGCCGTGCAGCCGGTAGAGAACCTTCAGGGCCTGACCGCTGATTTGTTTCCGGGAGATCGGGTGCTCGGGCCGCGAAAGGATACGCGGCTGCACCTCGCTGACTACGCTCACGACGGCATTATACCCAAACTGACGTCCTCGCCCCGTGGTCGTGTCCAGCAAGCCTCCTCGCTCCTTCGGGCGCCTTCGGCGGCAGCCATTCGCTGCGGGGCTTGCTGGACATGACCGCGGACATGAGGGTAAGGAGGGGCCGGGGCGGGTGGAGGGACCCGCCCCGGCGGGAGGAGGGGGGAGAAGAGGGTTGGTGAAGCGGAACCTGCTTAGTGATGCTGCGGGCGACCCGAGGATGAGTGCCCGCCGTGATGCCGATCGTCGTGGCGGTCATGCCGATCGTCGCGACGGTCGCGGTCCTGCCGGCCATCGTGGCGATCGCGGTCGTGCCGGCCGTCGTTGCGATCGCGGTCGCGGTCGTGCCGGCGGTCGGGATACGGATAGCGGTCGTACCGGTTGTCGTACCGGCGGTCATGCTGGTTGTCGTGACGGTTGTCGTAGCGGTTGTAACCGCCCCGGCGGTCGTAACGGGTGTAGCCGTCGTAGCGGTTGGAGTAGCCGTTGCCGTAGTTGTTGTAGCCGTAGCCGTAGTTGTAGCCATAGCCCGAGCCATAACCCGGCGCGTAACGGTCGTACAGACTCAGCGGGTCGATTTCGAAGTACGCCAGATGATGCCGTACCAGGGGACAGCTGTCGCTATGGTAGTGATAGCCCCCGCTGGTGAAGCAGTAGGAGTTGCATCGGTAATTTCCGTACGAGATCGGATCCGCCGTGCGGTAGTAGTAGCCTCGGGGATGGCCGTATCCGAAGTCGCCGAACGCCAAGTTGAAGTGAACCCCGCCGATCCGGAAGATCGCACCCAGCGAAAGCCGGTCGGCGTGAGCCGTCGCCGAGAACAGCGGGAGCACCAGGAGCGCCGCGAACAGCGCCGTAATCTGCCAAACTTTCCTTCGATTCGTTCCGCTCATGGTTTTGGAACCTCCTTCGTCCGAGACTATTTCCACGATCCGTGCCAACCCGGAAAGCGCGGGGCAACCCGTTGAAACGAAAGGCGCGCCGCCGCTCCCGGGGCGCCTCGCCAGAGCGCCTGTCCTCCGGCTCGGACGGTGAGATGGCGCCCGGTGTCTATTCCAGAAGACGGATGGATTCCGGTGTTTTCGCGTTGCGGCGATAGACTTCGGCAATGACCCCCAACCTCGGCGCCTCCGGCGCCCTCGAAACCCTCCGGCTCGAACGGCGCTCGGCGGGCAGCCGCGAGCGCGATCTCGAAGAGCTCTCGCGGTCGCTGCGCGAACCGCTGCCGCGCATCCCGTCGCGCTTCTTCTACGACGACGTCGGCTCGAACCTGTTCGAGCAGATCTGCGAGCTGCCCGAGTACTACCCAACCCGCACCGAGCGGGCGCTGCTCTACGAAATCGCCCCGGAGGTCGCGGCCCGCACCCGCGCCGAGGTTCTGGTCGAGATCGGCTCCGGCGCCGCCACCAAGACCCGGCTGCTGCTGGATGCCCTTCAGGCGCAGGGCACGCTCGGCCTCTACGTGCCATTCGACGTCGCCGAGGCGACCACCCGGCGGATCGGCGCGGAGCTGACCGCCGAGTACCCCGGCCTCGCCGTCCACGGCATCCTTGGCGACTTCCTGACCGACCTGGCGCCGCTTCCCGGAGGGGGACCCGGCGGACGCCGGCTCGCGATCTTCCTCGGCGGCACGATCGGCAACTTGAACCCGGCCGAAGCGGCGAGCTTTCTGTCCCAGCTGCACGCCGCGCTGGCGCCGGGGGATACCTTTCTCCTCGGCGTCGATCGGATCAAACCGATCGCGCGCCTCGAAGCCGCCTACAACGACTCGGCCGGGGTCACCGCCGCGTTCAATCTGAACATCCTCTCGGCGGTCAACCGGGTTACCGGCGGCAACTTCGACCTGGAAGGGTTCCGCCACCGCGCCTTCTTCGATCTCGAACATTCCTGGATCGAGATGCGGCTGGTCGCGACGCGATCCCAGCGGGTGGACCTCCCCGCGCTCGATCTTTCGCTCGATTTCGAGGCCGGCGACGAGATCCTGACCGAGATCAGCACCAAGTACGACCGCCCGCGGGCGGAAGCCCTACTCGCCACCGCGGGCTTTTCGACCGTCGCCTGGTTTTCCGACCCGGAGGATCTCTACGGGCTGATCCTCGCCGCGCGATAGAAGTTCCAGCTATTCGTCGCGCGGCCGGCAATGTCCGGGATCGAATTCGTGGCCGATCTCGACGTCGGCCGGCACGGCTTGGCCCGCGCGAAGGGCCGGCTGCCAGCGCCAGTCGCGCACCGCCTCGAACAGGGCGAGCGCCATCGCCGGGCCGCCCGAAGCGTCGAGCCAGCGCGGATGGATCGGCCGCCCCGTCGCGTCGACCGTGACCGCGATCCGCGCGGTTCCCTTGGCGCAGGTGGCGCGTAGCGCCTTCGGGTAGCGCGGCTCGCCGCCCGAGATCTTCTTCGGCGCCACCTGCTCCCCGATCGGCACGGCCGGCGGCACACCGATCGCACGCACCGCCGCGGCCGAAAGCTCCCCGTGGTCGTCGCGCCGAAACAGCTCCAGCGGCTTGCCTCCGGCGCCGTACGGATCGAGGCTCACCTCGTTCAAATCGGGCTGGAGCGCCTGGGCGGCGAGCCAATCCCAACGCCCGGCCTCGACGTCGCCGCCCCCCGCTTCGGCGAGAGCGCGAAAGGTGAGCGTGAGCCCGAGCGTCGCCGCGGTCTCGGGGTCGATCTCGATGCCGAACAGCATTTCGGAGAGCAACCGGCCGGCTTCTCGCCGCGCTTTGCTCCATTCCCCCGCCCGCAGCTGATTATCCGTCTTGTGCAGCCGCCGCTGCCACTCCTTGGCCGCCTCGGTATCCGCTGCCGAGGGCATACCATGAGCGCTCTGCATGATCTGCGGCGTAGGGGCGGTTCGGGAAATCTGGGCGAACGCGAGAGCGCCCACCAGGAAGGGAGCCAGGAAGGCCAGCGAGAGCTTCGTCCTCATCGACAGATCTCCTCGGAGCGATCGAGTGGAAGTCTATCTCTCGTTTCGTTCGCTGCGCTCCCCGAACGTCGCGCGCCACCCGGGACTCTCGGCGAGAAGATCAAGGGCCCGCGCCAGACGTTGCTGGTTTTCCTGCGCGATCAGCCAGGTGCTGCGGCCCGAAGGGTGAGGCAGCGGGATCAGCTCGAACGACAAACCGCCGCGCTCGACCGGGAAGCTCGCGCCGATCCGTTCGGCGAGCGGCGCCGGCTTGCCCAAGAAGAGAGAGATCGCGAGCTGGCCGATAGCGATCACCGTCTCCGGCCGGACGAACGCCAACTCCCTCTCCAGCCAGTCGGAGCAGGTCGCCACCTCGTCCGGAGCCGGCACCCGATCGCCCCCCTGAGGCGCCCGGCCGGGAAAACAACGAATCGCCGCCGCCATCCAAACCCGGGCGCGGAATTCGTCTTCGGGAACGCCGATCCGCGCGAACCATTGGAACAACCGGGTCCCCGCGGTGAAGGCGAACAGGCGGTTCCCTTCGCGCTCGTGCGGCCCCGGAGCCTGGCCGACCAGGAAGACCCGCGGGCGAGTGAGCGGAGGCTCCCCCGCGACGGGCGGCGCCACCACCCGCGGGCAGCGCCGGCAGGCGCGGAGGGCGGCGACGTGGGCGGCGAGCCGGTCGACATCCCAGGCGGGCCACTGGCCATGGGCACGGAGGAGGGATTCGCCGACCGGCACTCGTCCTCCGGCGCCTAGTACTGGATGGTCAACACGTAGTAGACGGGAACCGGTTTTCCGGCCGCGCTTCCGGGGACGAAACTCCATTGCCGCAGAGCTTCGAGCGTGGCGAGCATCAGCCTTGGAGACGGCGATTTCAAAACTCGCGGACGGTGCGGTGTTCCCTGCTCGTCGATGACGGCTTCGACGATGGCGGGACCATGAATTTCCCGCGCGCGATCCGCGACCGGGATTATGGGGTTGACCTTGGTGCGAATCGAAGGCCTCGTCACCTCGCCGCCTGCGCTCAAGACATCGGAGGACTCCTCCGCCGGGGGCTTGACGGCCGAGCGTACGAGCATTCCGGCCTCGCCAAAGGCTTCGAAATCGATGTCGGTGGGATGAAGGCCTAGAAATCGAGCTGCTGCGCCGTCCCATTTCGCAGCCTCGGCATCCCCCAGGCCGGCCTCCCCGACGGCACGCAGGGCCACGGATCGCGCCAACAGTTCGGCGAGCCCGGTCCCGATCGTGGGGTGAGATCTAATCTCCTCGATCAGGTTCTGCGCTGTTTTGACGCCCTTTCCCCATTTGCCCGCGCGCAGCTGTTTGTCGGCGTGGTTCAGGTCGGCCGTCCACTTCAAGGACGGGAGATTTACGTACTCCACCGATTGATCCGATTGAGCCGTGAGCCCCCAGGGGGCGAAGAACGAAAAAACGGTTCCGGCAAGGATCAGGAGAGGACGGGCAATGCGCATAGCAACCTCCGTACGGGAAGAAACCTCTCCGTCAAGGATACAGAATCGGCGAAAAGGTGTGGACTCCCCTCCCCCGGCGTCCAGCTACGCCGCCGCGGCCGGTGCCGCGACCGCCGGCAGGACTTCGACCGCCTCTTCCCACCACTCGGCGCCGTGCTCGAACGGCAGCCCCTCGTACGAACAGGTGGAGACCACCTGGTCGCGGCCATAGATCGGCCGGCCGACGTGGCGGGCGCGCAGCAGGGGATAGAGCTGCTGGCAGCCATGGCAGAAACGGGCGATCGCCGGTCCGCGCCGCTCGGGCGCGATCTGGCTGGCGGGGGCGGCCTCTGGGAAGCGGAAGCTCATAGTGTCGGTCTCCTGGAAGGGACCAGAATCTTATCGCAGCAGGTTTCCTGGGACCGCCGGCGTCCTCGCCGGCGCTTTCGAGGCGCGAACGTTGGCGCTTCGAAAGCCGCCGAGACGGCGGCGGTCCCAGGGATCCCATGGAGCGAGGATCTCGACTTTGGGGAGGCGGGTTCCCGGGCCTTCTATGTCGCCGCGATCAGCTCGGCGCGGGAGAAGAAAAACGCGGTTTCGATCTGGGCGTTCTCGGCCGAGTCGCTGCCGTGGATCGCGTTGGCTTCGATCGAGGTGCCGTAGAGGTTGCGGATCGTCCCCGGAGCGGCTTTCGCGACGTCGGTCGCCCCCATCACCTCGCGCAGATAGGAGACCGCATTCTCGCGGGCGAGCGCGATCGGCATCACCGGGCCGCCGGTCATGAACTCGACCAGGCTGCCGTAGAACGGGCGCTCCTTGTGGACCTCGTAAAACGCCTGCGCCTGCGCCGGGGTGAGGCGGAGCATCTTGATGCCGCGGATCTGGAAGCCCTCCTTTTGCAGGTGGGCGATGATGTTGCCGGCATTGCCCGCCGCGACGCTGTCGGGCTTCAGGATCGTGAGTGTTGTTTCCATGTGTCCTTCTCCCTACTTCAAGTTGGATAGGAAAGCCGGCCTGCGCCGGCTCCATCGTTTCAATGGATCTCCCGAGGTGGCTCAGGAGAGTATTTCGATTTCGCCCTTGGCACCGCGGACGAAGTAGACCGTGCCCACCAGCTCGACCCCTTCGGGACCGAGCAGGACCGCGGCGCCGGACGGAATGCCCAACCCCCAGGTGACGCCCGCGGCTTCGAGCAGCTTCCTCAAGCGGCGGTCGTGGCCGGGATCGAAGTTCGGCTCGACCACCCCTTCGGGCAACCAGCCGAGCCCGGGGATCAACGCGCCGCCCGCGATGCTCCGCACGTAGGCCCCCACCGCCTGCGCCGCCGCCGCGATGGCGACCACCACTCCCCCGCTCTGGAGCTTCGCGGCGAGCGCTTCGGCCGACGGGGTACCCACGATCGCGTCGAGCAGGTGGTCGGCGACGCCGCCGCCCAGATAGACCGCCCCGACGTCGCGGATGCGTTCGGCGTTCTTGCCGCGCCGGCCGTCGCGCCCGCGATAGATCGGGATCGTTTCGGCCGTCCGCTCGAATTCTTCCTGGAGGTACTCGGCGAAGTGCCGGCCGTAATCTTCCGAGCCGCTCGCCGCCGGGACGAACCCGATGGTCGAGCCCTCGGGCGTCTCGTCGAGCCACGCCTGGTCCGCCTCGGCGGTCTCGCCGAAGCTGAACTCGCCACCCCCTACCAGGGCGAGAACGCCCTGGAATGTCGAATGTCGAATCAAGAATCTGGAAGCCGAGTCCTCCGTTTCCGGAGTCCCGAGCACCGAATCGTCATTCATTCCAGATTCCCGATTCGCAATTCCGCATTCACCTTCCGAGCGCCCGCTTCACCGTCTCGCCCAAGTGCCCAGGCGATTCGACGACGTGGATTCCCGCGTCCTTCATCGCCTGCATCTTCTCGGCGGCCGTTCCCTTGCCGCCCGCGACGATCGCGCCCGCGTGACCCATGCGCCGCCCCGGAGGGGCGGTGCGGCCGGCGATGAAGCCGACGATCGGGCGCCGTTCGAGATCCCAATTCTCCCGGCACCAAGTGGCGGCCTTCTCCTCCGCGTCGCCGCCGATCTCGCCGATGAAGATCACGGCCTCGGTCGCAGGGTCGTCCTTGAAGGCGGAGAGCACGTCGATGAAGTTCGTGCCGTTGACCGGATCGCCGCCGATGCCCACGCAGGTCGACTGGCCGAAACCGAGGTTGGTGAGCTGCCAGACCGCTTCGTAAGTGAGCGTACCCGAGCGGCTGATTACGCCGACCGAGCCTTCCTTATGGATGTGACCCGGCATGATGCCGATCTTCGCCTTCCCCGGCGAGATCACGCCCGGGCAGTTCGGCCCGATCAGACGGGTCGGATGGTCGCGCAGGAAGGTCTTCACCTGCAGCATGTCGTTGACCGGAATGCCCTCGGTGATGCAGACGGTCAGCTCGATTCCGGCGGCGGCCGATTCCATGATCGCGTCGGCCGCGAACGGCGGCGGCACGAAGATCATCGAGGCGTTGGCACGGGTCTCGGCACGCGCCTCTTCGACCGAGTCGAACACCGGAATCCCCTCGACCGTCTCGCCCCCCTTGCCCGGCGTCACGCCGGCCACCACTTTCGTGCCGTACTCGCGGCAGCCGAGCGCGTGGAAGGTTCCCTCTTTGCCCGTGATCCCCTGGACCAGCAGACGCGTATCTTCATTCACCCAAATCGCCATTATGCGGCTCTCCCTTCGGCCGCCGCGACCACCTTCGTCGCGGCGTCTTCCATGTCCTCGGCGACGATGAACGAGAACGGCGCGTCGCGCAGGATCTGACGGCCGAGCGTGACGTTCGTCCCTTCGAGCCGCACCACCACGGGCAGCGTCACGTTGCCCAGCTCCTGGATCGCGCCGACCACCCCGTTGGCGATCCGGTCGGTGCGCGCGATGCCGCCGAAGATGTTGATCAGCACCGCCTTGACGTTCGGATCGGAGACCAAAATGCGGAACGCGTTCTTCACCGCCTCCTGGCTCGCCGAGCCGCCGACGTCCAGGAAGTTCGCGGGCGAACCGCCGTGCAGCTGGATGATGTCCATGGTCGCCATCGCGAGCCCGGCGCCGTTCACCATACAGGCGATCGAGCCGTCGAGCTTGATGTAGTTCAGATTGAATTTGCCCGCCTCGACCTCGGCCGGATCTTCCTCTTCGAGATCGCGCATCGCCAGGATGTCCGCCCGGCGGAACAGCGCGTTGTCGTCGAAGTTCATCTTCGCGTCGAGCGCCAGCACGTCGCCGCCGCCGGTGATCAGGAGCGGGTTGATCTCGATCAGAGAGGCGTCGGTATCCAGATACGCTTTGATCAGCGAGGCGACCAGCTTGCCGCACTTCCGTGCCGTGTCGCCCTTGAGCTTCAAGCCGCGCGCAACCGCCCGGCCCTGGAACGGCAGCAGGCCGAGGTGCGGATCGACGTGCAGGCGGAAGATCGCATCGGGATCGTACGCGGCCACCTCTTCGATGTCCATGCCGCCGGAAACCGACGCCATGATCACCGGTTTGCCGTTCGCGCGGTCGAGCGTGACCGAAAGGTAGAGCTCGGAGGCGATGTCGAGCGCCTCCTCGACCAGCACCTTCCGCACCTTCTGCCCTTCCGGCCCGGTCTGCGGCGTCACCAGCTGCATGCCGAGGATCTTGCCGGCAAGATCCTTCACCTCCTCGGGCGACCTGCCGACCTTCACTCCGCCGCCCTTCCCGCGTCCACCGGCATGGATCTGCGCCTTGACCACCGCGCGCCCCCCCAGCTCCGCGGCGATCCGGCCGGCCTCTTCCGGATCGTCCGTCACCCGCCCGCGCGGGGTGACCACCCCGTAGCGGCGCAGGATTTCCTTCGCTTGATACTCGTGGATCTTCAACGCTCACCCTCCTGGCGAATTGGCAAACCTGGAAGCGCCCCGGACCGATACGACCTCCAGGGGCCGGGGAAGCTTATCAGGGGGCGGCGGGGATTGGGTTGGGAAGGCCTATAATCTCGGAATGGCTCCACTTCAGGCTCTCGCCCGCCTAGGTGCTTCGATGGCCGACATCTCCGCGTTCTGTGAGCGTTGGAAGGTCGAAACGCTGGAGCTGTTCGGCTCTGCCCTGAGGCCCGATTTCGGCCCCAAGAGCGACGTCGATCTGCTGGTCCGTTTCCACGGCGGCGCCCCCTGGAGTCTGTTTGAGCTGTACGACATGGAGCGTGAGCTGGAAGCGATCTTCGGTCGGCCCGTGGATCTGGTCGAAAGGCGGGCGGTCGAGAAGAGCCGCAACGAGTTTCGCCGCGAAGGGATCCTCCGCGACGCCGCCCTGCTCTATGCCGCGTGATCTCGCCTACCTGAGGGACATGGCTCTCGCTATCGAGAGCATCTTCGAGTTCGTGGGCAGCGAGGGCCGCACGGCCTTCCTATCTCGGAAGGTGATCCAGTCCGCCGTCCAGCACGAGCTGATCGTCATCGGCGAAGCCGCCGGCAGACTGTCCGAGGACTTTCGCGCCGAACATCCCGATATCCCATGGCCGAAGGTCGTATCGTTCCGCAACGTGCTCGTGCATGAGTACGACAGGGTCGACATGGAAACGGTCTGGAATGTATGCGAAACCCACCTGCCCGGCCTGCTCGATTTCTGCCGCCGTTGTTTGGAGGAGGCCGGCGAGTGAGCCACGACGACGAGCAGTTCCGAGACGAACGGGTGACCTATACCCTTGAAAAGGGAGATCGATTCATCGTCATCGAGAACGTCCCCGCCCGGATCTCCTTACGGACGGGCGAGAGGCTCTTTTCCCCGGAAACAGTGGAGCGAATCCAGGCGATCGCCTGGGGCGGAGAGAAGCCGGTTCGAATCCTGGAGACGCCTGTGTTCCAGTTCGCGACCTGAGGGGCGCCAGCTAAGCACTTCCCTCGGCCGGCGGCCCCGAGTCCGCCTGGGACAATGAGCGGCGCAAACGGAGTGCTGCCTCCTGCACCATCTCCTCCAACCTGCTCGGTGAGACCCGAATCCCATGGGCATAGAGATAGGCCACTGTCGGGTCGAAGGTGGAGTCCCTTTCCGATCCCTTTTCCTTTGAACATGCACGCATAACAGTTCACGACCTCGTCGGAGCGACTTACGACCACTACGCCGCGAATTCCTGTGAATCCTAGCAGGATGGTGGCTGCCAGCGCTCGGCCTATTCGACCCGTCATCCGAGCGAGAGCGAGGGATCTGGGGGCCGGGTGGCCTTGAATCCCGTAGCCGTCAAGGGACCGTCGTGGCGTCGCTTTCAGGCTAGCCCAGGCGCGATCCCAAATCCGCCGGGCACGATCCCAACGGCGATGGGCGCGACCCTAACGACGATGGGAACGACCCCAACGGCGATGGGAACGACCCCAACGCTGCTGGGCGCCGGAGATCGTTACGTCTTCAGCCGCCGAAGCAACGCCGCCTTCACTCCCTCGAAATCGCTCTCGAGCGGCACTTTCAGATTCCTCGGGATCAGGATGTCGACGACGAAGCCGAGGATGTTGTCCACATGCTGGGATAGCGCCCGGGCCAGGCGCGTTTCTTCGAAGGTGGCCCAGCCGGCTTTGGTGCCCAGCTCTTTGAGAAGGAGGTCGAGCTCGTCGGCTCTCGTCGACCAATCTCGGACAATCGGCGCACGCTGTTGCGGCCGCCGGATCTGCACCTCCGGCAAGATGATCGGCACCACACGCTCCGCGAAGAGGTTCGCGTCCTCTTGGCAGCGCTGGTACACGCGGTAGATCTCGTCCATGCAAGGGACCGAGCGCAGGTATTTCCCGCTAATCACTGTGACGACCCGATCCGCCGCTTTGAGCCGCTTCATGAACTGAGAGATGAGGTCGCCTGGCCGCTGGGCATCGCGGTCGCGTTGGACGGAATAACCCGATTTCTCCAGATCCTCTTGCAGGCGATCCACCACCGCCGCGCGGCGGAGGCCTTCCGGGCTGTCGTCGCCCCATGCGTAGGAGATGAAGACCTCCGGCCTCCGGTCGGTCTCGGGAGCGGGCGCCGGGGCGAGATCGACGGTGCCCTCCCGGCTCTCCTGCCGCTCGCTGTTCGCCATCTGTTCCCTGCGTCCTTCAAAGAACGTGATGAACGGCGCCGCAGATACGATTTTCCCGTCCGTCGTTCGAACTTGACCGCCCACAACGTGGGCCGGCTCGCTCCGTAAAACGGTCGCGCCCCCGATCGCCAACTTTGCTCAGGCTCCTCGCCGATTCGGTTCCGCGAGACCAGCCGGCAAACCTCACGTAACAGACCGATGGCATCGCGCCCCTGAGCTTGGAATTCGAGCGCGCCCGCCCCGGGCTTCTCAGCGATGTAGGTGTCGATCTGTTGCACCAGCACCTGGGAATCCCGCTTCCGGTCGTACAGCCAGAAGCCGTATTTCCAGTACTCGGCGGCTTCCCCCGCGATTTGGCCAACACGGCTCATCAGGCCGCGAATGATCGCCTGGTGGAAGAAGCGATAGCTGAGGCGCAGAGTGGAGATCAGTTCGTCGTCTCGCCACACGTAGAGCCTCCGCTGAACCGCCACGAACGACGGCAGGAGGTCCGGCGCAACGTACTCGGTTTCGCCTTCGTAGTCCTTTCCGTGTTTGAAACAGATTCCGCAACTTTCCATCAGGCCGAGGAAGAGACGCTGTTCGTCCTCAGAGTGCTCACTCCAGACGAGGGTATTTAGGTCTTTTCGGGTGAAGCGTCCGGATCCGCGAAGGTACGGCGCGGCCCGCCGACGGTCGAACACGGCGTAGATGGCGTCGAGCGCCCAGGTCTGGTCGAGGACGATTCGCTCCGAGAACAGGTCCGAGCGGTAGAACACGACTCCCGTTTGATGCAGATAGTCGAGTGCAGACTCCGGCGAGGAAATGCCGCCCACTTGCTCGCAGAGGGAGCGAAACTCTTCGATTGTGAGAGTCCGATACTTCCTCTCCTCCGGCGCACACTCCTTGTGTTCTTCCCGCATCCTGTAAAGCTTGCGCCGGACTTCGGCTCTCCCTACCCCGATCGAAAGCGCACCGGTTTTCTCCCGCAGGTAGCGGATGGCGTCGCGAATTTGTCCCTCTAAAGTTTCCCGTCCCAGATCCGTCCATGCGCTGTAGGCGGTGCTGCGGAAGAACTCGAATCCTTTGGGCTGCACGGGCAGCGGGCGCTCCTGGCCGAAGGTGTCGCATTGGCTCTGAACGACGATCACTGGGCTTCCCGACCCCGCAAGCGAGCGGACATAGTCCAGCCAGTAGGTGAGCTGCTGGTTGCGGAGAGGAATACCGTTTTCTTCGAGTTCGCCCCGGTTTTCGAGAGCCGGAGTCCAGAGGATCAGAAAAACGGCGCGGCTCCGTAGGAAAAGGGCGTGAGTGCCGTGGTAAATGTCCTGCCCGCCAAAATCCCACCAGTTCACCTGGAAAGTCTCTTCTTCGCCAGAAATTCGAAGCCGAAGCGGTTCCCGCCGGAGCTGGACCCCATGCGTGGATTCAATCGACTCGTCGGGTTCCAGATTCCGAAACCGCCGGCAGAGCTGGGTCTTCCCAACACTTCCGTTACCGAGGAGGATTATCTTTACTTCGTTCTCCACTTCCGCGACTTCGTCGACATCAGCGAAATGGGCGCGAAGGCGTTCCAGACAGTTACCGTAATCATTGCTCATTACTTCTAGCGGTACGTTCTCTCCGTGGTCGCAAAAAAGCCATTGAAGGTTTGGAAGATTCGCCACTGTCCGAAGAAGAGGTTCAGGCGCTGCCACAACGCCGAAAAAATTCAAGACTTTGAGGCCGGTCAGGGAGACCAACGGTGAGAGGTCCGTCACGCCGGTGAAGCTGAAGTCCAGGCCCTGGAGGCCGATCAGTAAAGCCAACGGCGAGAGGTCCGTCACACCGGTAGAACTGACGTCCAAGCTCTGAAGGCCGATCACGGAAGCCAACGGCGAGAGGTCCGTCACGCTGGTATAATTGAGGTTCAAGTTCTGAAGGCCGGTCACGGAAGACAACGGCGAGAGGTCCGTCACGCCGGTAGAACTGACGTCCAAGCTCTGAAGACCGGGCACAGAAGACAACGGCGAGAGGTCCGTCACCTGACTGCACCCATAAAGGTTTAAAACCTCCAGGCGCGCGAACTTCGCCAATAGGGTGAGATCGGCGAGTCTAGGATTTTCGCTCCGCCCCCTCCACTCCAGCTCCCCCTCTTCCGTAAGCGCCTTCCCTCCTAGCGCCAACCCCCGAAGCCCCCGCAGCTCCCCAATCCGCGCCGGCAATTCATCGAGCGCCAGGTCGCCCAGATCCAGCCACTCTTGACCCGTGCGGAGCGCCTCCTCGATCCGCCGCTCCGCCTCCGCCATCTTCCAATTCATGATGACGGAATGCTAACAGTTTGATCGACGGCCTACCTTGAATTCACCGCAAAAACGCCAAGCTGGAGCTTGGCGAGCCAGGAAAACGCCTGCGCTTCTACCCCAGCGCCTGCCGGCACCGCCGCAACGCCCGCTCCCGATCCGGCAACGCCAGCGCCTCCGGCAACGCCAGCTCTTTCCCCTTCCCCGCGAGCAGCGCCGAAAGCACCTCCCGAAACTCGTGCTCCGCCCGCCGGGCTTGGCCTAAATGCAGCAGCCGGTCGGCGAGCAGCAGCCGCGCCTGGTAGAGATCGGGGTCGAGGTAGAGCGCCGCGCGGTAGGCAGCGACGGCGTTTTCGGGGCGACCGGAGAGGTCGTCGAGAAAGCCTTGGAGGGCGTGGGCCGCGGCGTTCTCGGGCTCGCGCACCAGGGCGGCTTCGAGGTGGCGGGCGGCTTCGTCCAGGCGATCTTCGGACAGGGCGAGGGCGGCGGCTTCGAGGTCCCGGATGGGCGAGGCGGGTTCCGCGGAAACCCTTGCGACGGGCCGGGACGGAGCCGGGCGCGGTGGCGGCGGGGGCTGAGGTCGAGCCGGAGGCTGAGCCTTCGGAGCGGCGGCGGGCACGGCTCTGGGTTTTGGCGCCCCCTCCGGCTCCGGCCGCTTCACCTCCGGCCGCGCGGTTCCTTGGACGTACCCAAAGCAGGGACCGAGATCGACGGGCTCTAAATCGGCGTGGATCTGCCAGAGAGTTTCGGAGGCACCCAAGAACATGTACGCGCCGGGGGCGAGGAGGCGCGCGACCTGGTTCGCGACTTTGCGCTGGAGCGGGCGGCGGAAGTAGATCAGGACGTTGCGCAGCAGGATGAGGTCGAAACCGCGCTCCGGCAGGTCGTAGGGCGGGTGGGCGAGGTTCAGCAGCCGGTAGCTGATCCGCCGCCTGAGATCGGGCGAGAGCTCCCAGAGCTTGCCGCGCTTGGTGAACCATTTTTCGAGCAGCGCGGGCGGCACTTGGGCGACGGCGCGGTCGCCGTAAAGGCCGCGTTCGGCCCCAGCCAAGGCTTCTGCGTCGAGGTCGGTCGCGACGATCGACCAGTCCCAGCCGAGGAGGGCCGGGTGCTCGGCGAGCAGTAGGGCGATCGTCGCCGGCTCTTCGCCGCGGGCGCAGGCGGCCGACCAGATGCGCAGGCGGCGCTCGCCCGTGCGCGCTTCGATCCGGGCGGGGAGGGCGCGTTGGATGATCGCGTCGAGCTGCTGCGGGGCGCGGAAGAAATAGGACTCCTTGATCGTCACCAGCCCGATCAGGATCTGCCACTCGTCGGCGAGTGCGCCGGTCGACAGCGCGTACAGGTAGGCCTCGATGCTCGGCTGGCGGGTCGCTGCCGTGCGGCGGGCGGCGATCTCGTCGAGCAACGTCACCCTCTCGCTTGCGACCACGTTGCCGGTCGCTTCGCGGATCAGAGCGGAGAGCCGCTCGGCGTTCGAAACCGGGCCGGGGCGCACGATCGATCCGGTACCCGCGGCGGATCCCCCCTTCGGGGTCATGGCCGCACCCGGTCGCGGCCGGCGGCTTTCGCTTCGTAGAGCCTGCGATCCGCGATCGCCACCAGCTCGTCGGTCGCCGTCCGGCCGCCCAGCTCGGAGAGCGCGGCGACGCCGAACGACGCCGTAATCTGCTGTTGCGGGATGGTTGCAATGCTCAGGGGATGGGCCGCGACGTCGCGACGCAAGCGTTCCGCGGCCTGGCGCGCGGCTTCGAGATCGACCTGCGGCAGGACCGCGAGAAACTCCTCGCCGCCGTAGCGGCCGAGCAGGTCGGTCGTGCGCAGCGACTTGCGCAGCACGGCCGACCCTTCGCGCAGCACCGCATCCCCCACCAGATGGCCGAAACGGTCGTTGATCCGTTTGAAGTAATCGAAGTCGCAGAGCACCACCGAGAGCGGCAGGCGGTAGCGGCGCGCGCGCTCGATCTCTTCGCTCAGGCGCTCGAAGATGGCGCGCCGGTTGAGCAACCGGGTGAGCCCGTCGAGCACCGACAACTCGCGCAGCCTTTCGGCGAGCAGGGCGTTTTCGAGCACCACGCCGAGCGGCCGGACCAGCCCGTCGACCAGCGACGAGGCTGAGGTCGCAAACTGCCCCGGATCGCGCGGCAGGAGCACGAGGCTCCCCCGGCCGCGGGCGAGCGGCAGCTCCAGCCAAACGGCGAGATCGATGTCGACCGGCTCGCCGCCGCGCTCGCCCGAGACGCCGAGATCGCGCGCGGCGCCTTCCGGTAGGCCGAGGCTCGCGAACAGCCGCTTGCCCAGCTCGGCGAGCAATTCGGGGGGGAGCGGCTCGGGCAGCAGCACGTGCGCCGCCACCAGCTCGGCGTCGCCCGCCGCCGCCCCCAGGAAGCGGGCGTCGACCACCGCGCCAAGTACTTGCAACACGGAGCGGCAGGCTTCGTGAAAATCTCCCGTCGCCATGCCGGCTTCGAGCAGCTCGGCGGCGAGCGTTGCTTGCAGCAGCGCGGCGTCGAGCCGGGCGGCGACCCCGGCCACGCGGGTGAGCAGATGAGAATCGACCCGCGGCCCTCCCGTGGCGGGGCCCGCATCGGTCGCCCCGAGCACCGCCAGCCGCGCGACCTCGGCCGCCAGCTCCGCCGCCGGCGCTTCGAGGTCGAGGCGTGCCGCCGCCCCGCTCTTGGCGCTCCAGAAGCGCGACGCGGCCTCCCCTTCGCCGGAGAGGATTAAAACCGGGATGCGCGCCTGCGCCGGATCGGCCTTGAGCAGGCGGAGCAGCGGAAAGCCTTCCATCGTCGGCACCGCGACCGCCGCCACCACCACCTGCGGCCGCCGTTCGAGCGCCGACATCGCGGTCTCGAAATCGCGCGCCTCTTCCACTTCGAACCCGGCGCCGCGCAGGGCGCGCGCATGCACCGCCCGGCCGACTTCGCTGTGCTCGACCAGCAGCACCCGGACGGTCACGAGCTCGCTCCCGGGGCGCCTTCCCCACTTCGATCGCCGCGACAAATCCGGGCGAGCCAACGCGCGATCTCCTTCGGCGGCAGCGAAAGATCGGCGGCCCCCCGTTCGAGCGCCACCCGGGGCATGCCGAACACGACCGAGCTGGCCTCGTCCTGGGCCGCCGTCAAGCCACCGGCGGTGCGCAACGCCAACAGCCCCTCGACACCATCGGACCCCATGCCCGTGAGCAGCACGCCCACCGACTCGCGCGGGGCGGCCGTGGCGACCGAATGGAACAGGTCGTCGACCGACGGCTTGTGGCCGCGCCGCGCGGGGGTCGCGGCGTCGAGGCCGAGCTTGCCGGTCGCTTCCAAGCGCAAATGGGCGCCGGCCGGCGCCAGCCGTACCGCTCCCAGCGGCGGCACCTCGCCGTCGCGGGCCAAGCGAACGTCGTGCGGAAATTCCTTGTTCAACCAGTCGGCGAGCCCGACCTCGAAACCGGCCGCGATGTGCTGGACGATCAGGATCGACACGGGCAGATCCGCGGGCAGCTCCTCGAACAGCTCTCGCAGCGCCGCCGGCCCGCCGGTCGAGGCGCCGATCGCGACCCAGCGCAGGGGCCGGTCCGGCCGACGGAAGATGCGGAAAGAGCCGGTCGGCATGGGCTCTACCGATCGCGGCGGGGCCGGCGTTTTCCTCGGCCCCCCCCGCGCCGGGCGCGCGGCGGCCGCCGCGCGCACCACCTCCGGCAGGCTATCGGCCAGCAACTGCCAGCTGCCGGTGTCCTCCGGTTTCGGCAACACCTCGATCGCGCCGCGGCGGATCGCCTCGAACGCGGTCTGCATCTGGTTGCGGTTGGCGCGCGACGAGAGCACCAGGATCGGCGTCGGCCGTGTCGCCATGATCCGCTCGATCGCGACGTACCCGTCCATCACCGGCATCTGAAGGTCCATCACCACGACGTCCGGTTGCAGCTCCTCGACCGCGGCGACCGCGCGCTCGCCGTCCTCCGCCTCGCCCACCACGACCAGATCCTCGGTGCGCGAGAGGAATCGGCGGAGCACCGCGCGCACCGAAGGCGAGTCGTCGACCAACAGGACGTGGATCACGGGGTAAAACGCCCCCCGAGCCGGCGGACCAGCTCGACCAGCTCGCCCGCGTCCAGGCTCTGTTTGGCGAGGTAGGCATCGGCACCGGCCTGCAGGCCGCGCAGGCGATCCTCCGAGCGGTCGCGAGTCGAGACGACGACGACGGGCAGGTGGGCGAAATTTTCCAGCGACCTGATGCGCGCGGTCAGCTCCAAGCCGTTCATCCCCGGCATTTCGATGTCGGTGACCACGCAGTCGAAGCTTTCCTCGCCCAGGCGCGACAGCGCCTCGAACGCGTCGCCGACCGCCCGGACGGCGAAGCCCGCGTCTTCGAGCAGCCGGCGTTCCATCTCGCGGGTGACCAGCGAGTCGTCGACCAGGAGGACCCGGACCCGGCGCAGCGTCGGCGCCGGGCGCGGCACCACCGGCTGGTGCGCGAGGCTGCGCTCGGCGAGTGCTCCGGGAGCGAGCACGCCGATCGGCTCGCCCGAGGCGAGGAGCGCCACCCCTTCGACCGCGAGATCGGCCGCCGCGGCCCGCGCGAGGGGGCGGACCAGTACCTCCTCTTCGCCCAGAATGTCGTCGACCGACACCGCGAACGGCTGGCCGGAGGCCATCCCTTCGACCAGCAGCCGCCCTTCGGCGTCGGCGCGCCCGCACAGGCGCCCGAGCGGGACGAAGTGGACCAGCCGGTCGGAGGCGGGGCCGGACTGAGAGGATTTGGTGGAGACCTTGGCGATCAGGCGGCCGTCCCGCTCGATCACCGCGGCGGGATCGATGCGGGTGGTCCTGCGCGCCGAGCTGGCGGGCAGCCCGAGCTTCAGGCCGCCGACCCGGAGCACCAGGATCGCCTCGCCCCGGCGCGCGACCGGCACCACGATCTCCACCCGGGTGCCCTCGCCCGGGGCCGAGTGGAAGAACACCTCGCCGCCCGCCCGCGAGGTGGCCGACGAGACGACGTCGAGCCCCACGCCACGGCCGGAGATGTGGGAGACGACGGCGCGGGTCGAGAACCCCGGCGTGAACAGGAAGCGCCACACCGCCTCGCGCGAGAGCGACCGCCCCTCCGTCTCGCCGACCAGGCCGGTTGAGATCGCGCGCTCGCGCACCGCTTCCAAATCCGCGCCCGCGCCGTCGTCCTCGATGCTCAGGCGGACCCGCGACGCCTCGGCCGCCGCCGCGATGCGCAACCGGCCGATCGGCGGCTTGCCCGCCGCCGCCCGCGCGGCCGGCGCTTCGATGCCATGGTCGACGGCGTTGCGGACCAGGTGGATCAACGCCTCCTCCAGCTCGCGGACGATCCTCCGGTCGAGCCGCACCTCCTCGCCCGCGACCTCGACGTCGATCTCGCGACCGAGCGACCGGCCGAGATCGCGCCCGGAACGCGCGAGCGACTGGAGCTTGTCGCGCAGCGGCTGGAGTTGGAGTGTGAGGATGCGGTCGATCTGCTCGTCCGCCGTGCGCACCAGACGCCGCTCCCGCCCCTCGACCTCGATCGCGAGGCGCCGGAGCATGGTCGCGAGCCCCGCGAGCACCTGCGTCGGCTGCGGCTCGCGCAGGCCCCCTTCCGCCAGCTGGGCCAGCTCGTAGAGCCGGTCGACCACCGGCCGCACGCCGAGCGCGAGCAGACGCACCTGGGTCGCCCGCTCGGCGAGCGCATCGAGCGACGAGGCGTCGAGCCGCAACTCGGCGCCGCGCCGCTCGGGGCCGGCGGCGAGAGGAACAGAGGGAGCGGCGAGTACCGGCTCGGCGGCTTTGGCCGGACCCGCCGAATCCGCGGGCGGCGCGGCGATCTCGGCGATCGAGGCGGTCGCGGCGACCGTCGCCGGGCCGGCGGCGTCCTTCTCGGACAGGACGGGCGCGTCGGCGGGGGTCGCGAGCAGCGCGAGAAGGAGGTCGTCGTCGCGCGTCGGCTCGTGCCCTTCCGCCACCTCTTCGACCATTGCCGAGAGCCGGTCGGCGACCCGCATCAGGCGCCGCCCGAGCCCCGGGCTGGGTTCGGCGAGCAGCTCTTCCGCCGCGTGGCAGAGCTCGGAGAGGGGAGCGATCTGGAGCATCCGGCCGGCGCCTTTGAGCGTGTGCAGCTCGCGGCGCGCCTCGGCGAGCGCGGCGCGGTCCTCGTCCAGGCGCGAGAGCGTCGCCGACAGGCGGGCCAGCCGATCGCGCGCCTCTTCGGCGAACAGGGGAACTAAGTCCGCAAACTCCGGATCCACCGGACTCCCCGGGTGCTAAATCTTGGTCCAGCTGTTGATGTTGATGTCGAAGGCGAGAATGCCGGCGAGCCGGCCGTCCTCGTAGACCGGAGCGGCGACCGTGAAAATCGGCTCGCCCGAGATCAGCGACGGGTAGACCGTGGTGATCACCGCGCGCCCCGCCTTCACCGCCGAACGGAACCAGGGCCGGTCGGCAAAGCCGGTGCCGCGCAGGACCGATTCCGGCACGTCGCGGCTGCCGAGCAGCTCGTAGTTGGCCGCCGAGGAGAGCTGGCCGGCGACCTCGTCGGTGAAATAGAGGAACTCGATGTATCCCCGCTGGACCAGCAGCTCGGGCAGCAGGCGGTCGATCGCCTCCCAGTTGCCGGCGCGGCGCTCGACCTCGCGCGCCCACAGCTCGGCCGCGTGCTTGAGCGAGTGCGTCGTGTCGAGGTGGAACGACTGGGCAAGCATCTGGATTTGCAGCCCCAGGTGGTTCAGCCGGTCGGCGGTCGAGGTGAACTGCTTCAGGCCGTCGGCCATCCGCTGCACCACCTGGCTCACCTCTTTGAGCGTCAGCACCACTTCGTCGGAGGCCGCGTTCTGCTGCTGGGTGGCGAGCGAGATCTCGCGCGCGACCCGCGCGGTGTCGCCCGAGGCGCGGCGCAGCTCGTCGATCGCCGAGGCCGCGGCGCGCGCCCGTTCGAGCACGCGGCTCGCCTCTTTGCTCCCCTCTTCGGTCGCCACCACCGTGGCGCGGATCGAGCCCGCGAACTCGTCGAGCAGCGCGCGCACCGACTCGACCGATTCCTGCGAGCGCTGGGCGAGCCGGCGCACCTCTTCGGCGACCACCGAGAAGCGCCGGCCGTGCTCGCCCGCCGCCGCCGCTTCGATCGCCGCGTTCAGCGACAGGATGTGGGTCTCCTGGGAGATCTCGGTGATCAGGTCGAGCACGCGGTAGATCTCCTTGGATCGGGCGCCGAGAGAATCGGCCCGGTCGGCGATGCCGCTGATCCGCTTCTTCACCTCTTCGACCCCGGCCACCGCCTCCTCGACCGCGGCGGCGCCGACGTCGCCGCTCTCCTCGGCGCGCTGCGCCAGCTCGGCCTGGCTCGCCGCGTTCTCGGCGATCTGGAACGCCGTGCGCGCCAGCTCCTCCATTGCGGCGGTGATCTCGACCACCGAGGCGGCCTGCTGGGAAGAGCCGGAGGCGAGCTCGGAGGCGATCTGATTTACCCCGCTCGCGGCACCCGCGACCTCGATCGAGCTCGACTGGATCTGCTGGGCGAGCACGCCGAGCGCCGCGGTGGCGCTCTCGAAAGCGGGCGCGAGTTCGCCGGGCAGGCCGTGCCCCCGTTCGCTACAACGCACCAGGTCGCCGGAGCTCAAGTGCCCGAGCGCCTCGACCAGCACCGTCTCGGCGTTGGCGCGGGAGCGCTCCTGGGTCTCGGCGAACGCGACGAGGCGGCGTTCGGCGGGGATCACGACGCCGAATTCGACCGCGACGACCACCAGGGCGACGAGCAGGAACGCCTCGAACAGCCAGCCCGGAGCGCCGTGCGCCTCGGCGACCAACAGCAGGGCGAAGCCGGCGAGCAGTACCGCTCCCAGCAGCACCAGTCCCAGCATGGACGAGTAGGGGCGCTGCTCGCTGCGCCCGGCGCGGAGGGTCAAACCGGTCGTCGTCGGGAAGTTGGGGTCAGGCATCGGGGCCTCCAGAGGCGACCAGGGGAAGGGGAAGGTGGAGCGGATCGAGCAGGATCACCGGCCGGCCGGAATAGACCGCGACGCCGAATCCCGCTTCCGGCCAGAAGGTACGCAACGCGGCGGACATCGGCCTGACGGCAAGGCCGGCGACGACGCCCTCCACCCGGTCGGCGGCGAGTGCGACCGGTCTCGCCGCGGTTGGATTCGCGCCGGGCGACAGCTCGACGCGAAGGTTTTCAGCGCCGGGGCCGATGCGCATCACCTGGCCGCTGTCGATCCCCCAAAACCCGCCGCCGCGGTGGAACAGAAGGAATGAGGTCGGAATCATCGCCTGTCCCGGTAAGGGCTCTGGCAAGTCCCACGGCGACTGGCTGCTGCCGTAGGCGCCCGAAGGAGCGAGGAGGCTTGCCGGAGCCATTACCCGGCCCCCAGCTGGTCGGGATCGAGCACGCGGACCACCTGGTCGCCGACCAGCGCTTCGCCGATCAGGAAACCGGCCGCCGGCAGCCACGACGCCGCGGCGAGATCGACGACTTCGAGCGCCTCGTCGGCGGCCAGGCCGATCGCCTCGCGGCCTTCGCCGGTCCGCGACCAGACCACCACGGTCACCGGGAACAGCGGGTGGGGACCGATCGGCGCGCCGATCAGGCGCCCGAGGTCGAGCACCGGCAGCGGCTCGCCGCCGAACTCCGCGAGGCCGGCCAGCTCGGCGCGCGCTCCCGGCAGGGGATGGACGGTGAGCGCGCGGACCACCCGCCGCACCGCCGCCACGGGGACCGCGCAGATCTGCTCGCCGACCCGTACCAGCAGATGCCCGGAGCGTTCACTTGGGAGCGGTTCGTTGGCTTTGGATGCATCCATCTTTGTTTCGTCTTTCTCGCTACCCCTTCGCTCCACCCCGCTACTGCGGCACCCGTCCACGCTTCAGCTCGGGGCGCCGATCCGCGTCCAGTTGTGAACGTCGACGTCGACGCCGAGCACCGACCGCAGCTCGCCGGTCGGCTGGAAGGCCGGCACGGCGACCGTGAAGCAGGTTCTGCCGTTGACCGAAACGTAGGGCGCGGTCAGCACGGTCCGCCCGCGCGCCACCACGGCCCGGAACCAGGGGCGGCCGGAGAGGTCGCGATCGCCATGCTCGGGGCCTTCCGCCGCCCGGCCGTCCGCCGCGGCCGGAGCGTCGGCCGGCCTTCGTCTCGAGCCGAGGAAGAGAGCATATCCCTTCGCGTCGACCAGGTACGCATCGTCGAGATAAGGCGCCTCGACCAGGAGCTCGTCGAGCGCGCGCTGATAGGCCTCGGCCGTTGAGTCGGGCCCGGCGAGCCGCTCTCCCCACCCTTGCGCCAGATGCACCAGCGAGGTGGACGAATCGCGCCGGAGCCCCTGCGCCAGCAGCTCGACGCCGAGCACCAGTCGTTCGAGCCGGCGTTGGGTCGCATCCAGGCCGGCGAGAGCGGCGGAGGTCCGCTCGACCACGTAGAGGACGTCGCGCAAGGTCGCCACCACCTCGTCCGACGCGGCGTCCTGCTCGCGGGTGGCGCCGGAGATCTTCCCCGCGCGCGCCGAGGTTTCGCCGCCGACCGCGCGCAGATCGGCGACCGCCACGGCGGCGCGCTCGGCGGAGCCGAGCACCCGCCGGGTCTCCTTGGCCCCCTCTTCGGTGGCTACCACCGTGCCCCGGATCGAGGCCGAAAACTCGTCGAGCAGGGCGCGCACGGAGGCGACCGAGTCGCGCGACCGGCTGGCGAGGCGGCGGACCTCCTCGGCGACCACCGCGATCCGCCGTCCTTCCACCCCCGCCGCCGCGGCCTCGATCGCCGCGTTCAACGACAGGACGTGGGTCTCCTGCGCGATCTCGGCGATCAGGTCGAGCACCCGGTAGATCTCTTTCGAGCGCGCTCCCAGGGCGTCGGTGCGCTCGGCGATCGCGGCGATCCGCGCCTCGACCTCGGCCACCCCGGCGACCGCCTCGACCAGGGCGTCCTCGCCGGCGGCGCCGCGCGCCTCGACCCGGGTCGCCAGCTCGACCTGGGTGATCGCGCGCTCGGAGATGCCGGACGCCGTCCGCGCGAGCTCCTCCATCGCGGCGGTGATCTCGGTGACCGACGCCGACAGCTCGGACGAGGACGAGGCGAGCTCTGCGGTCATCCGTACCACCCCGTCCGTCGCGGTCGCGGTTTCGCCGTTGACCGATCGCAGCTGCTCGGCGAGCGTCGCGAGCCCGTCCGCCGCGGTCGCGATCGCCGCGCGCACCCGCGGCGCCAGATCCGGCCGCGCTTCGGCGGCGGCAACCAGGTCGCCGGCCCGCAGCTCGGAGAGCGCCGCGCTCGCGGCGGCGTGCTCGGCCGGAATCGAGCCGAGGTCGGCGACTCCTGCCACGCCGGCCGCGGAGCGGGAGAAAACGCCCCGGCGCCCGGCAAGGAGCGCGAGCGCCGCGCCGGCCACCAGCGTGAACGCCGCCAACGGCCAGGCCGAAGCGCCGAAGGCGAGCCCGATCGCCAACAGGACGACGCCCGCGGCCGACGCGCTCGCGAGCAGGGCGAACGCCCCGAAGGCGGCTCGCGGCTCGGCTTCGGTTTCCGACGAGGCTCGGCGGTGCGTCTGGTTCAATAGGAGCTCCTCTTCGATCCCCTCTTCGGTCATTCCTCCGCCAAGGCCGGACCGCGCGCAATCCGGCACGGCTCGCAAAATCGAGTGGGACGCACTCTCTATGGTGTCACCACACACCGAATCGGAGCCGCTTTGCGCTCAGTGTTGTCGTCTTGACCCAACCGATGTGCCGTTATAGTTTCGCGCGTCCCAAACGAACGCAAGTGGGAAGCGAGCGAAATGCTCAACCCTGGAGGAGCGCCGCCCAGGCGGTGCCTTTCTTTCGATCCTTGATGGACTTTTAAGATCTCGCGGAGGAGATATGCCCGGAAGTTGTCTCGGAGCCCCTCGTCGTCCCGCCTCACGAATCCTACCTTCCCGCACCTCGCGTCTGCTCTCGGCGGCCGCCTTGGTCGCTTGGGTCACCGCGGCGACCCCTCCGCCGGCCGCGGCGGGCAACGGTCACTTCCTGCACGGCGTCGGAGCGGTCAATGACGCCCTCGGCGGCGCGGGCGTGGCATTTCCCAACGACGCCCTCGGCGCCCTCAACTTGAACCCGGCGTTGCTCGCGCGACTGGACGGCTATCAGTTCCAGTTCAGCCTGGAGAACGTCGGCCAGGACAACGCGGTCGAGAGCCGCGTCGGACCGTTCTCCGGCCGCACCGAGGACGAGGGGGACGACGCCTCGGTCCCCGCGTTCGGCTGGACCCGCCACAAGCAGGACAGCCGCCTCGCCTACGGCATGGGCTTCCTCGGTCTGGCCGGATTCAGCGTCGACTACCCGCAGGATTCGACCAACCCGATCTTTGCGCCGCAGCCGCAAGGCTTCGGCCGGCTCTATTCGAGCTACCAGTACATGAAGATCCCGTTCGCGGTGGCTTACCGGGTGAACGACCGTCTGTCGCTCGGCGCCTCGCTGAACCTCGCCCGCGCCGTCCTGGCCGGCGATCCGGCCGGTTTCGCCGCCCCGGACTGTTCGCCCAGCCCGGGCGGACCGGTCTGCTTCTTCCCGCGCCTCGATTCCGACAGCGCGATGGGCCACGGCATCACGGTGGGCGTTCATTTCCAGGCGACGCCGCAGTTTGCCGTCGGCGGTTCGTACACCTCGGAGACGAAATTCGAGGACTTCGAGTGGAACTCGACGGTCGCGAACCCCAACCTGCCGACCTTCGGCACCGCGCGGAAGATCAAGTTCGAGCTCGGCGCGCCGGCCGTGGCCGCGGTCGGGCTCGCCTGGACGCCGTCTCCCAAGCTTGGGCTGGCGCTCGACGCGAAACGGATCTTCTACTCCTCCACCCCCGGCTTCGGCGACTCCGGCATCAACCCGGCGACCGGCGCGATCCGCGGTCCGGGCTGGGAGGACATCGACGTCTTCGCCTTGGGGCTCCAGTTCGCCGCGACTCCTAAGCTCACCCTGCGCGGCGGCTACAACAAGGCCGAGAACCCGATCCCGGACTCGCAGACTTTCTTCAGCCTGTTCGCCCCGGGTATCTTCGAGGATCACGCCACGGCCGGCTTCGGTTTTCAGGCCACCCAGGCCATGCGCCTCGATCTGGCTTATTATCGTGCCTTCAAGAACGAGGCGAGCGGCCCGCTGTTCTCGCTCGCCGGACCGGTCCCCGGCGCCAGCGTCCAGCAGGAGATCGCGCTCGAATCCATCGTTCTCACCGTCTCGTTCCATCTGGACTAGGTACCCGCGGAATCGAACAAGCGTGCGATGCGTCGACCGGCCGGCTGCCGGTCGACGCCGAACCTAGCGAACTAACGCCGTTCCCATCGGGGCGCCCCCGCGCCCCGTTCGACCCGAGGTTCATGGCCCACGTCGAAGTCACTACCTACGGTTATCGCGTGACCTTCGACAGCAAGGTCGAGAGCGAGAACGCGGGCCAGCTCCAGGCCAACCTGCGCCGGATCATCCGTCCGCGCGAAGGCGGCTTCGGCATGCTGATCGACCTGCGCAAAACCCGCTCGTTCACCGCCGAGGCGCAAGAGCTGATCAAGCAGACGATCCTGATCTGTCGCGATGCCGGCATGGGCCGCCAGTCGTTGATCCTCCACAGCGCGATCGCCGCATTGCAGGTGCGACGGATGGTCAAAGAGACCGGCATCGCGCCTCTCATACGCAATTTCAACGCCGCGACGCTTCCCGATTGGGAGCCCGCCGCGATCGCTTGGATCGTCGACGGCGTCGAACCCGAAGAGCTCGAAGAGCCCGCGTAACCGCGCCCGTTCGTCCCCGTTTCTTTCCGCGATTCGAGTTCCTCCAAAGATCTTTGCAAGAACTTGCCACGCTCGGGCGGTCTGGCGTACCAGTGATTGATAGATACGAGCGAATTTCGCTCGACTCTCATGTCCTGGGAGGTTTATATGTCTTCGGTTGAGCGCCCGAATCAAAGTCCCGCTGCGCGCCGTCGCACCCCCCTCACATCATTTGCTTTCGCAGGGCTTCTCGCGCTCGGTACGAACGCGTTCGCCCAAGGGGTGACCTTCCGCGACATTGCGGACGTCGATCATGGCATCACCTACCGCCGCACCCCTTCGGCCGACAACGCGACCGCGGAAGCGATCCGTCAACGCGGCACCACGAACAAATTCGACGTCCTGCTCGGACCGATCAAGGAGCGCGGCGCGCCGGGCGTCGCCCTACTCGACTTCGACCATGACGGCGATCTCGACATCTACGCCACCAACGGCCCCGGCCACGCCAACAGCCTGCTCTCGAACCAATTGCGAGAGACCGGCCAAATGCGCTTCCGCGATGTGGCGCGGCAGGTAAACGCCGGTTTGATCGATCAGGATTCGACCGGGGTCTGCTTCGGCGATATCGACAACGACGGCGACCAGGATCTCTACGTACTGGGCGCCGGAATGCCGAATCGCCTGCTCGAATATCGCAACGGCGCCTATGTGGACATCACGTCCCGAGCGGGAGCGGGCGGCGGCAACCTCAGCCATTCGTCCTGCGCGATGAGCGACTTCGACCGCGACGGCCGGCTCGACCTGTTCGTCAGCAACACGTTCGACTGGGCGACCAAGATGGCGATCATGGTCGAGCCGTTCGCGCTCAACCAGCCGAACCAGCTGTTCATGAACCGCGGCGGGCGGCGCTTCCGCGACGCTTCGGCGAGCTCCGGCATCCAGGGCGCGAGGAACGACATTTCCTGGGCCGTGGCTCTGTTCGACTATGACGCCGACGGCGACGACGACATCTTCGTCGCCAACGACCAGGGCGCGATGCCGCCCGCCCGCTACGGCGGCATCGATCGCGGATTCATCCGCACCTTTAAAAATGACGGCCATGCCCACTTCACCGACGTCACCATCGAGACCGCGTTTGCCAAGCCGGAGAGCAACATGGGCTTTGCGATCGCCGACTACGACGGCGACGGGACGCTCGACCTCGCGGTTTCGAATATCGGCGATTACATCGAGCGGTTTCTCGGCGTCCCCTACACGCTGGGCGATCAAACCCAGCGCTGGTACCTGAACAACGGCGACGGCACGTTCCGCGATCCGGGCGTCGGCCCGCTGATCGCCTCCGGCTGGAGCTGGGGCATCTCGCCGTTCGACTACGACAACGACGGCGACTTCGATTACGTGGGCTTAGGCGGCTTCGACATGTCGTTGATCGTCGACGAATCGAACCCCGGCGTGATCATGGTCAACGACGGCAACGCCCACTTCTCGGCGGACCTGCCGCTCGCCGCCGAGCACAGCAGTCGCAACGACCACGGTGTCGCGATCGGCGATCTCGACGGCAACGGCTTCGAGGACGTCGTCTCGGTCTCGATCGTCAACCGCCCCGCGGCCCTGCCGAAAGTGCTCTATCCGTTCAGTTACGACAGCTACCTGGACGGTATCGCGGGCTACGCCCCGGTCTGGTCGCTCACCGGCAACGGCGACGAAGCGCGCTGGAGCGGTCACGTGATGGACAACGGCACCCTCGCGGTCGAGCTGAACCAGGGCGGCAACGGCCGCAAAGGCGTGGACGTGGACGTCCTCGGCTCGATCGGTCTCACCGAGCAAGGCAAGGTGAACCGCGACGGCATCGGCGCGATCGTTTCGTTCACTCCGGACGGTGGGCGCAAAGCCACCCAGCCGGTCCTCGGCGGATCGAGCCTGGCCTCGCAAGACGCGCTCACCGCCCACTTCGGCATCGGCGACATAGCCTCAGGCACCGTCGAAGTCGTCTGGCCCGGCCGGGTGAAGAACCGCCTCTACGGTGTGGCCGCCGGAGAGAAGGTCCGCTTCCCCGAGATCCCCTGCAGCTTCGACTCAGGCCAAACCCGCGGTCTCTACAGAGCCTGCGTCAACAACGCCGTCCGCGATCTCCATCGCGCCGGAGTCATCGACCGCGCGCAACAAGACCGCTTCCTCGCAAGCGCGCTCCGCGCCTTCGACGAGCACTGAACCCATCTCCCCGCGCGAGGAGGGAGGCCCGGGTCTCGGCAATCCTGTCGGGCCCGGGCCTTGGTCTTTCGCCTCGGCTTACAATAGGAGGCGGAGGAAGCACAGATGGATACCGCCATGACTCTTGCCCAGATCGAGACAGAGTTCGATTCCGAGTGGGTCTTCATCGGAGACCCCCCAGACCGACGACGCCTTGGAGGTCCAGAGCGGCCAGGTTCTCTGGCACAGCCAGGATCGTGACGAGGTTTATCGCAAAGCCGTCGAGCTCCGGCCCCAACGTTTCGCGATGCTCTACACCGACAGGATGCCCGAAGACACGGCGATCATCCTCTAGGCTATTGAGGTCGCGAACGTAGTTTGGGTGATCCAAACCAACCCGCCGAGGTCGATCTTTCGGAGCGGAGTCGGAGCGGACGCTCCCAACTCGTTGGAGCGTTGGGAGTAGTAGAGTAACAGTCGGCCTTTGGAGGTGCTTATGCTTGAAACTCGCCCGATCGCCCTTGCTGATGGCAGCGTCGTCCACTCGGATTCCGAGATCCTGGGAGGAACTCCCGTCTTCGTAGGCACCCGAGTGCCGGTTCAAACGCTCGTCGATTATCTGGAGGGTGGCTACAGCGTCGACGAGTTCCTGGACAATTTCCCTAGCGTCCGCCAAGCGCAGGTCAACTCGTTCCTTGAGCAGGCGACGCGGGCGCTTTTGGCTCGCGTCGCGTGAAGCGCGTCCTTCTCGACGAAAACTTACCGCGGCTGCTTGCGCGGGAACTCTCGGGGTTCGATGTTCGCACGGTCCAAGAGGTAGGGTGGGCCGGGGTCAAGAACGGCAAGCTGCTCCGGCTCGCCGAGGTCGAGTTCGACGTCTTCCTTACCGCGGATAAGAATCTCTCCTATCAGCAGCCGGCCACAACTTTTCAACTGGGCATCGTGGTGCTCCGGGCGTACTCCACGAAGATCGAAGACCTCTTGCCGTTGGTCCCAGCGACTCGAGAGGTTCTCGAGTTCGTCCTCGCAGGTCAGATCTGCCAAGTTGGAACGGTCTGACCCAAGAATCTCTAAGACTCTTGCTCATCCCTCTGCGCCCCCTGCGTCGGTCTGTCGCTCGGCCTGCTAGGTTCGGGAGGTTCGATCCACGGCGGGTTCGACGTACAAACCCTCCAGGAAAGCGACGGGGCTCGATTCAGTTCCGTTGACGTAGTCCGTGCGCAGAGAGGCCTCGACGAAGCCCGAAGCGGTGCCGGACTCGGCGACGGCGAGGAACTGGGCGTAGCGTTCCGGGTCCTTGAGGAACCCTTCCATCTCCGCGAGATGTTCGGCCTCCCCACCCTCGGGCCAGAGCGCATGGCGCATCCGCAGCCACTCCGGATGAGGAAGCGAGGCGAGCGGTTCTATCTTCATGGAGGTGAATTGGAGCTCGATCCTGAGGGAGAAGCAAGGACTCCTCGACGGCCTGATAAACTGGCGGGCAAGCACTCGACTTTCTGAAAAGGGGACAAGGCATGGAGCTCGGCAATTTTTCGATCAGCTTGGCGGTCAAGGATATCGAGGCGTCGAAGACGTTCTACGAGAAATTCGGTTTCCGAACCTTCCTCGGAGATGCCTCGAAAAACTGGCTGATCTTGAAGAACGGCGATCATGTGATCGGGCTCTTTCAAGGGATGTTCGAGAAGAACATCCTTACCTTCAACCCCGGCTGGGACAGCAACGCGCAGAAGCTCGACTCCTTCACCGACATCCGAGATCTGCAGCGCCAGCTGAAGGCTCAAGGAGTGGAGCTGAAGCAGGAGGCGGACGAGAGCACGACCGGGCCGGCCAGCTTCATCGCCGTCGACCCGGACGGCAACCCAATCCTCGTCGATCAGCATGTTTGAGTAGGAGGGCTCCCGATGATGGACCCGCTGCTGGATCGGATCGCGGACGGACGGACCGACCTGATCTGGGAGATCGTGGATCGGGGACACGCCGCCTCCACCGCAACCCAGGACGGCGTTCGGCTGATTCAGTGGTGCGCCTATTACGGCGACGTGAGCGCGATCCGTTTCCTGCTCGATCACGGGGAGTCGCTCGCGTCGTTGGGAGCGAATCTCGGGTTGAACGACGCGGCGTTTCACGGCCACTGGCGGCTGTGCGAGTTCCTGATCGAACAGGGTGCCGACGTCGGCGCCGGAGAGGAGCGCACCGGCGAGACTCCGCTGCACTGCGCGCTCTGCACGCCGCACCGCGAAGCGCACGACCTCGTCGTCCAGGTGCTGCTAAGGCACGGCGCGGACCCGAATCGCGCGACGCTGCCCGCGGTGGAGACGGGCGCCTTCATGCGCGATTGCCGGACTCGGGGCGAGACGCCGTTGCACCGCGCCGCCGCGTTCGGCAGCGAGGAGACCGTCGACTTGTTACTGCAAGCCGGCGCGGTGCGGGAGGCGAAAGACATGAACGGCGACACGCCGCTCGCCTGGGCCAGCTGGTACGCGCGCCCAGACGCCGTGCTGCGGCGGCTTTGTTACGGCACCTTCTCGATTCATCCGGACCGGGTGCCGATGCGCGTTGCGCTGCTCGGCAAGCCACAGGGGCCACCGTGACGTGCGACCCGCTTCGCGGTCGTTCTGCTCACACTCGGTGCGTACGTGCTCTGGCGCAACGAGCGGGAGAACAATTCCTGGACTTTGCGCCGTGTGGTACCCTAAAACGTGTCAAATCAATCGTCTAGCCTCCTCCACCGCCCCGTCGTGAACCGTACCCTCCGCTCGAAATCCAGGTCTTTTGCATCGCTCTTCTGGCGCCCGGCGGCCCTGATCTCCTCTCTCTTCACCTTCGGCTGCGTCTCGCTCACGCCCTACGCCGAAATTCTGCGGACGCTGCCGCAAAACGACCGCCTGACGATCGACGGCCGGACCGTCCATGTCGAACAGCGTGGCAAGGGCGAGCCGCTCCTCCTTCTCCATGGCTTTGGCGAGTCGACCTACTTGTGGCGACAGGTCGTTCCTGCCCTTTCCGCGCACTACCGCACGATCGCGATCGACCTCAACGGGTTCGGCTATACCGAGCGGCCGAAGGAACGCGCCGCCTATTCTCGTGATGGGCAGCTGCGCCTGATTCTCGGCGTGCTCGATGCGCTCAAGATCAAATCCGTCCACGTGGCGGGGCACTCCTACGGCGGTGCGCTCACGCTCTCTCTGGCGGCGCTGCACCCGGAACGGGTGCGCTCGCTGATCCTGATGGATAGCGCGGCCGTGACCTATCCCGACGAAACGAAGAGCCGCCTCGCGAAATCGCGCACGCTCTCGCGGCTAGGGATTGGGATCGCGCTCCGGCCGAGCGCGATCCGGCGTGTTCTGAGGAAGGCTTACTTCGACGACTCTCTAGCGACCCCAGAAACCGCCGATGCGTACTTCTCGCGTCTCGCGATCGAGGGTGTCCTCGACGCCTACGCGGGACTCTCCTTACCGACGCCGCCGGCCGGGCCGCCGATCGATCTCGCGAAGATCCACCGGCCGTCGCTATGGATCTGGGGCGCCGACGACCGGACCGTGAAGATCGAGGCCGGCCGCGCCGCGGCGGCGAAGATGGCGGAATCTACTTTTGCCGCGATCAAGCACTGCGGCCATTCGCCGATGGAAGAGCGGCCGGATGAGGTGGTGCGCCTGATCCTGCCGTTTCTCAAATCCCATCCAGGTGCCCGTTGAGCGGGCCGGCCTCCCCTACCCATCCCCTGGGGCTGGTCGCGACCTGCGCGCTCGGGCTTGAGGATTTCGTCGCCGCGGAGCTTGCGGCTCTGACCCCGGGCCGCGTCGGAGAGATCGAGAAGAGCCGCGGCGCCGTGACCTTCCCGGGCGATTGGGCGGACGTCTACCGCGCGAACTGGCGCCTGCGCACCGCGAACCGCGTGCTGGTCGAGATCGCGAGCTTCGACGGCGCGGACGGCGAGGCGCTCTACCAAGGAGCGCGCACGCTGGTGACCGGGGGCGACCGATTCGGGCCGACGGGAGCGTTGGGCTGGTTCGCCGACCTGCTCCACCCCGACCGGACGTTCTCGATCCAGGCGACCGCCGCGGGTTCAGAGATTCGCGACTCCCGCTGGGCCGCGCTGCGGGTGAAGGACGGCATCGTCGACGCCCAGCGCGAGCGCTGGGGCCGGCGCGCGAACGTCGAGCGCGAAGATCCCGATCTGGCACTCCGCCTGCGCCTACATCGGGACCGGGCGACCCTCCTGCTCGACACCTCGGGCGAGCCGCTCGACCGCCGCGGCTATCGGCTCGACGCGGGGGCCGCCCCGGTCCGCGAGCACCTCGCCGCCGCCTGCGTTCTGGCCGCCGGTTGGGACGGCAAAGGCCCGATCGTCGATCCGATGTGTGGAGCGGGCACTCTGCTGATCGAAGCCGGCGACATCGCCCTCGGCCGCGCGCCCGGTCGTCTGCGGAAGAGCTTCGCCTTCGAGCGCCTCCCCGGCTTCGACCCGCGCCGCTTCGCCCGCGTCCGCTCCGAGCCGATCCCCGCGCTCACCGCGCCGACCGATCTCGCGCTCTACGGCAACGACAACTCGGCCACCGCGCTCGCCGCGGCCAAAGCGAACCTCGAACGCGCCGACCTGCTCGAACGCGCCCATTTGACCCGAGGCGAGGCCTTCACGCTCGAAGCTCCCGCGCCGGCCCCCGGCCTCCTTCTCGTCAACCCTCCCCACGGCCACCGCCTCGCCGATCCGGGAGAACCGGGAGACCTCTGGCGCCAGCTCGGCGACCTGCTCAAACAGCGCTTCCGCGGCTACCGAGCCGTGGTCCTCGCGGGAGAGACCCACGGCAAGGGAATCGGCTTGAAGCCGAAGCGCCGCATCCCGATCTGGAACGGCCCGCTGGAGGGGCGGATTTTGATCTTCGATTTGTATTGAGCCCGCGCGGATGTGCCGCGTAAGGAAAGGAAGTGGGTATGGCTAGGCTCGTGTTCGGAATGAACCAGTCCCTGGACGGCTACGTCGACCATCTGGCATTTGCGCCGAGCCCCGCCCTCTTCCGCCACTTCATCGACGAGGCGCAGGGGCTGGCAGGCAGTGTGTACGGTCGCCAAATGTATGAGGTCATGCGTTACTGGGACGACGATCATCCTGAATGGGATGCAGAGCAACACGCCTTCGCGGCGGCGTGGCGGAACCAGCCGAAATGGGTCGTCTCGCGCTCGTTGCAGTCGGTCGGCCCCAACGCCAGGCTTGTTGAGGATGATCTTGAGGGCGCGATCCGCGAGCTGAAGGCCGAGTACCACGGAGAGATCGAAGTTGCGGGCCCGGACTTGGCGCAAAGCCTCACCGAACTAGGCCTGATCGATGAGTATCGAATCTACCTGCACCCCGTCGTGCTAGGTCACGGCAAGCCCTATTTCGCCGGACCCCGGCCGCCGCTCCGCCTTATGGGTCATGATCGGATTGGCGAGGATGTGATCAGGTTGACCTACGTTCCTGCTTAATCTCGTGACTCGCCGGATGGGAATCGCCGCTGAAGTACGGTTCGTCATGTCTATCCAGCGTGGCGCGGCTTTTGATCCTCGACTTGTAACAACTAGGACGGGCAGACCGTACTTGAAGTCAAGCTGCCGTATTTCTGCGGCCGCCCTATCGTCCTGGGGGTGTCCCCAAAGGAGTCGGTGATGAAAAGGCGCAAGCTTTCTCTGTCCCGCGAGACCCTTCGTAACCTTCGGCGCTTCGAGTTGCACGCATTCGGAGGCTACACCCCCGATACTTGTGGTGTTTGTAGCGGCGGATGTACCGGCCCGCAAGACTGCTCCGTTAGCGACTGCTCGCTGGTATGCATTGAGTACAACACCTGCGCCAGCGGTGGCAGGACACAGTGCTGCTAGGGCTCCCGTAGTGCCACGGTAACGGGCGCTTGGAAGCGCCCGCTTACCCCGGCTTTGGCCCGACGCCGGTGAATGACGATCGGGCCTTTCTGCTCTTCGCCGCCGACCTCTTCAGCGGGCTCGACGTCGAAGGCGATCCGCCCTTTGCCTCCGGGAAGGCGGAGCGAGAGGCGGTAGAGACTCCAGGGGTCGTCGGTCCACCACATCGGATGGACGGCGCGGGGGCTACTTAGGTTGACGAAGTAGGCGATGCCTCCATCCGGCCGCAGGATCTTTTCGCCGAGCGTTCCGCCGCTTACTTCCAGGGTGCTCGGGGCGTTCGGCGCAAGATCGACGAGAACGGCGCGTAGCGCTTTCGGGCTGCCGAACAGGATCTCCGCTTTTCCGTCGCCTTCGACGTAGGGGCGGCCATTGCGCTGGCCGGTCGGCCCTTCGAGGAATTTGATCCAGAGGCCGTGGGCGGAGAGATCCTGGCCGCCGGGGATGTGGCTTTGGGTGGTCTCGTAGGGCAGCAGCGCGCGGGCGATCAAGGAGGTGTGGGCGTAGCGGCCATCCGGAGCGATCGGAAATGCCCGTGGGTGGGTCCAAAGCGGCCAGAGAAACGGCGCGGCTGCCGCCGTGATCAGCACCGCGACGAACGGTCCGTTGCGGCCCCGGGGCGAGCGGCCGGCGAGAAACCAGAGCGCCGGGTAGAGCGGCAGGAAATAGCGGTTGCCGATCGCGCCGCCGCCGCCGTAGAAGTTGAACGGCCGGATCGCGAGGAAGCAGAGCGCGGCGATGGCCACCGCGAGCGGGATCGCCCAGCGTCCGCGCTCGCCGGAGAAGGCGAACAGCCCGAGCACCAGCGGCAGAAAGTAGGGCAAAACGCCGATGTTCTGGCCGAGAGCCAAATACACCGTGTTCCATCCCCATAGGCGCAGGTCCGGGCTCGGCGTGATTGCGCCTTCCTGCGTCCACGAGGTGTTGCCCCATTTGCGGATCGAGCGCTCCCAATCGCTCGCGGGAAAATCGACCTCCGGGTAGCCGGTGCGGGGGTAGAAGCCCTGGCGCTCGCCGCCGTAGCCGGTGAAGCTCCCGCCGGCCGAAAGTTGCAGTGCGCCGGCTCCGCCGAGCAGAAGCAGCGCGCCGAGCGCGAGCCCGGCCAAGCCCGCCGCTCGTTTGGATTTCGGCACGGCGAGCGCCGCGGGCAGGAGAAGGACGAGATAGAACGGCCGGAACGATCCCGGGATCGCGAGCAGGAGGCCCGCGGCGAAGAAACGCCAGAACGTGCGCCGCGCGGGTGTCGTCTCCTCCCCTTGGTAGATCTCGGGCATCGGGTCATCGCGCCGCCGCTCTTGCCCGCCGTAGGCGACCGCGAAACCGGCCGCTACCGCGGCGAACAGGAACAGATCGGCATGGACCCAGAAGGCGTAGGCGAACGAGACCGAGGCGAACACGAACACCGCGGCCCAAAGCGGCGCGATAGGGCCGATCCGCAAGCGCAGGCTGCGCGCCGCCAGCCATGAGGCGAGCGCCAAGGCGAGAGCGTTGGCGATCAACGGGCCACGTACCGGCGCCGCGCGAACGAACGGCGCGACGAACAGCGCGTAGGCGACCGGCTTGCCATAGGTGAGCGCACGCGAGGCTCCCGGTTTCGCAGGGGCGCTCGACGTGCGGCTCTGGAGGATCAAGCCGTCCGGCGCGCCTCCCCAATCGCGAACGAAACGGTCGTAATCGGCCCGCGTGTAGCGCAGGTCCAGATCGAACGCCAGCGAAGCCGCCTGCATGGCGTAGGTCGCCTCGTCGCCCACCAGCGAGGGACGCCCCGCGCGGGAAAACGTCGCGGCTCCGAAGAGGACCGCCGCGAGCAGGCCGAACAGGACCAGCCAGCCGAATCGCTCGGTCGTACTCATCGGAGGCTCATCGGAGGGCTCGATGGGAAGCTCACAGATCGCGCTCCCACCAGGGACCGGAAAGGCGTGAGAAGCCGAGGCCGCCGAACAGGTGCGGCTCGATGCGCAGACGTGCCGGCCCCGGCGGGCGGCGGATCGCGGTCGAAAACACCGTCTCTTCGCCCGGATCGAGATCGCGGGGCAACGCCAGCCAATGACGGTTGGAGAGCAGGTCCTGGCCCCCCTCGCCCCCTTCGAACAGCTTGACCACCAGCGCCAGGCCCCCGGGTCCCCGCTCGCCGGCGAGCCAGCGCGCAAAGCCCCGGTTCGCGAGGCGGATCGTCAGCTGGCGGCGCTCGCCAGGCGCCCACGGCAGCTCCGCGCCGGCAACCGAGAGGTCGCCCGGAAACTCGTGCCAGGTGAGACTGGTCGGCGGCGGCGCCTCGGCGGCTCGAACCTCCCCGTCAGCCCGAGGACCGAGGTCGTCGGGCGGCGGCAGTGAACACCACTCGGCGCAGGCGGCGACGATCGCCTCGGCCGCCGCCCCCGGATCGTGCCGGGCGGCGACGTAGGCGCGCGCCGCTTCGCCCATCGCCCGCAGCCGGTCGGGTTGGGCGAGCAGCTCGCGGAGCGCCGAGGCGAGCGCCGCCCCTTCTCCCTTGCCCAGCGGCACCTTGAGCGCGATCTCCTCCGGCAGCTCGGCGAACTGCGCGTAGTCCGAGACGATCGCCGGCCGGCCGACCGCAAGCACGCGCAGCAGCGAGGCGGAGGTCTCGCCGGCGGTCGGATAGCGCAGGTTCAAGCAGAGGTCGGAGGCGGCGATCGCCGCTTCGAATTGATCGAACGGCAGAAAGCCGAGATGAGTCACCCGCTCGGCGACACCTGCGGCGCGCGCCAGCTCGTCGAGCTTGAGCCCGGACGACTCGCCGACGATCAGCAGGTGAACCCGTTCGAGACCCGGCGCCGCGAGCGCTTCGATCGCCACGCCGGTTCGCTTGATCGGCGTTTGGAAGCCGAACGAGCCGAGCAGCGGCGCGTCGAGCGGCAGGCCGTATCTGGCGCGGAACCGCCGGCCGGCTTCCGCATCGGCGGCGGGCGGCAGGGGAATGCCCATCGGCACCGCGCGCACCCGTAGGTCGGGGTCCTCCTCGGAAAGCTCGCGCGCGGCCCATTCCCCGTGGACCAGGATTCCGCGCTGGCGCCGGAGCAGCGTGCGCCGCGCGGCCAAGGCGAACACCGGCGCGTCGGCATAGGCGCTCCATCGTTTGGCCAGAGCCGTGGCCGTACCGATCCACCCTTCGTCCTCGGCCAGCAGGCGGCAGTAGAGATCGAAATCCTCGCGTCCCCGCTCACGGCCGAGGGTGGTGTCGAGCCGCAGGTGGTGGAGGACGAGATCGTGGAGCACCACGACGCCCGGCCGGTAGAGGGCGAGCCGGAGCACGTCTTCGTGATACCGATTGTTACCCATATGGTAGAGCGGCAGCCGGCCACCCTCCCCCGCGCGCTCGGACGGCTTCGGGTGCCAGGCGGCCCGGACCTCCGGCGCCACCGGCTGGCCGGCGAGAGCGAGCAACCGCACGTCGGCCCGCGCCGCGAGGTGCGGCAGAAGGTCCATCGAGTAGTCGGCGATCCCCGAACGCACCGGGGGCAACGGCGAAAGGTAGTCGAGGGCGAGGGGCGATTTGGCCGCGGGGAGAGACATCGGGATTCAAGTCTACCCGCTCGCTTCGGCTTCGCTGAAAAAACTCTCGTCGCGCTGTCCCGCTAAAGCTCTGCCGAGCACCTTCTATATCAGACGCTCGTTTATCTATCTCAGCCCGATGGTTTCGGTCCAGCGTGAGCTTTTGTCTATTCGCGCCCGGAGCTTCGTGAAGTCCGCCCGCCAAGGGCGCTTCCGGGGACTCCATCCCTCCGGTGCGTTTGCGTAGAAGGAGAAACGGCCATGAGCAGTGCGACGAAGTGGATTCGGAGGCTCACGATCCCGGCGGGAATCGTGCTGGCCCTCGCGGCGGCGGTACCGCTGGTCAATGCGATCACCGCCACCGAGGCCCCGACCGGATTCGACAACCTCACCAACGGCTTCACACCGCAGGCGACGTTCGACCTGGATCGCGAGACGTTCGAAGGGCGCGAGGACATCGACGAAGGGCTCGGACCGCTGTACAACGCCCAGGCCTGCGCCGAATGCCACCAGACCCCGGTGAGCGGCGGCACCAGCCAGATTACCGAGCTGCGGGTCGGCCGTTTCGACGGCTTCACGTTCACCGATCGGCCGGGCGGCTCGCTGATCAACGACCGGGCGATCAACGCGGCGATCCAGGAGCGGGTGGCCGGCGAGGACAACGTGGCGGATTTCCGCTCCTCGCTCAACCTCCTCGGCGACGGCTTCGTCGAAGCGATCGCCGACGCGACGTTCACCACGATCCGCAACTCGCAGCCCTCGGGCATGAAGGGGCAGATCATCAACGTACCGGTGGGCGAAGCCCCCGGCCAGACGCGCGTCGCGCGTTTCGGTTGGAAGAACCAGCACGCGAGCCTGCTCTCCTTCTCGGCCGACGCCTACCTGAACGAGATGGGAATCACCAGCCCGCTGCAGCCGGCCGAGAACACCAGCAACGGCGTCTCGGTCGCGGCGTTCGACACCGTGCCCGATCCGGAAGAGCCGCCCAGCGTGGCGTTTCCGTTCGGAGAGGACGTCGAAATCTTCGCCCGCTTCATGCGCGCGACCAAAGCTCCGCCGCGCGACACGGTCGCCGCGGCCACGCCGGACGCGATCACCGGCTCCAACCTGTTCACCAGCGTCGGCTGCGCCAACTGCCACCGGACCTCGATCACCACGGCCCCGGCCGGCACGATCGTCAACGGCGGCAAGTTCACCATCCCGCCCGCGCTCGGCGACAAGATCATCCATCCGTACAGCGACTTCATGCTCCACGACGTCGGCACCGGCGACTTCATCGTCCAAAACGGCGGCCAGAGCACGCTGACCAAAATGCGTACCCCGCCGCTTTGGGGCCTGCGGACGCGTTCGCGCATGATGCATGACACGATCTCCTTCACGCGCAACAACGCGATCTTGGCTCACTTCGGTGAAGCGAATCCGGCGATCAATAACTACATCAACCTGAGCCTGACTCAGAAGAACCAGCTGATCGCCTTCCTGAATTCGCTCTAAGGTCACGACGAGCGCCATCGCATCGCTTGAGTCGAACCCGGGCCGGCCGATCGGAAGATCGGCCGGTTTTTTGTTTCTCGCTTCCTCCCGCCCGGTCGTATGATGCAATGCGAAGGAGCGAAGCCAAAGCCATGTCCATCGCCGCACCGGCCGTCCCCCGAGCCGCATCCGACCCCGCGGACCGCCCCCGGCTCGCCAACTCGATCCCCTTTTCGCTCGTCCACCTCGGCGCGCTCGGCGCGCTCTTCGTCCCGTTCGAGCCGCGCTGGGTGGGGCTCGCGATCGGGCTCTACTTCGTCCGCATGTTCGGCGTCACCGCGGGATACCACCGCTATTTTTCCCATCGCTCGTTCAAGACCAGCCGGGTCGGCCAATTCCTCTTCGCCTGGCTCGCGATGTCGAGCGGCCAGAAGGGCATTCTCTGGTGGGCCGCCCACCACCGCCGGCATCACCGGTTCGCAGATCAGGAGGAGGACGTCCACTCCCCCACGCTACGCGGGCTCTGGTGGGCGCACGTCGGCTGGATCCTCTCGCCGCGCAACAACGAAACGGATTTCGCCCGGGTGGCCGACCTCGCGCGCTATCCGGAGCTGCGCTGGCTCGATCGCTGGTACGCGCTTCCCCCGGCGGCGCTCGCGACGGCGCTCTTCGTCTGGGGCGGGCTCCCCGCGCTGTTTTGGGGCTTCTTCGTCTCGACCGTGCTGCTTCTGCACGGCACGTTCACGATCAACTCGCTCGCCCACCTGTTCGGCACCCGGCGTTATCCGACGGCCGACACCAGCCGCAACAACTGGTTCCTCGCGCTTCTCACCCTCGGCGAAGGGTGGCACAACAACCACCACTTCTACCGCAGCTCGGCGAACCAGGGCTTCTTCTGGTGGGAGCTCGATCCGACGTTCTACGTGCTCAAAGCGCTGTCGTGGACGGGCTTGATCTGGGACCTGCGAAAGCCGCCCCGGCACGTGGTGAAAGGCCATCTCCGGCCGGTGGCGCGGCCGGCGAGCTGAGTTTCAGCTACCGGGGCACCCGCGGCCGCCGCGGGATCGGGCCGGCGATTCACAGCTGGCTGCGGATCAACGGCGCGAGCAGCTTGAGCCACCGAAGCTTCCTCACCTTGCTCTTCGGCACGCCCGGAAAGCGCTCGCTCGATCCTTCCGGAAACCCCCTCTCGTCGATCCGCCAGGAGCTTTTCAGGTGGGTCGCGATGATCTCTTCTTCGATGGCAACCAGCGCGGGGCTGTCGACTTCGACGGCGATCTCCGAATTCAGGTACTCGGAGCGCGGATCGAGATTGAACGAGCCAACGATCAACCAACGGCCGTCGATCACCGCCACCTTCGAATGCAGGCTCTCGTCGCCGTGGTACTCCCACAGGTCGATGCCGCTTTCGACCAGCCGGCGCTTGCTGCCGACATAGCCCGCCTGCGCCCAGAGGTTGTCGGTGGTCGACAGCGAGTTGGTGAGGATGCGAACCGAAACTCCCCGTTCGAGCGCGCGGGCGAGCCCACGGCGAAACGCGCGGGTGGGGATCAGATAGGGCGATTCGATCGTGATCGATACCTGCGCCGAATCCAGACGCGCGAGCAGCTCGGGCCCGACCCCGAGCTCCGGGTCTTTCCGCCCGATCGGATCGTGCAGGAAGCGGAGGTGCTCGACCGGTGTCGGCACGTCGAGCAGAGGAACGCCGTCCTTCCGGGCGATTTCGATCCGCGCGTTCAGCCACGCCTGATACGTGTCCAGTTGGCGCGCGGCGGCGGCCTTCGCCGCGGCGGAGGCCGGTCGCTTCCGCTCCTTGACGTGATGGCTCTCCCACAGCGCGAGAAAGTAGGTGCGCGCCTCCGCCGCCAGCGCACCCCGGACTTCGACGTCGCAATCGAGATAGTTCCGCCGGCCGACCTGCGCCGGGCCGAGACCGAAATACGGGCTCTCGATGTTGCGCCCCCCGGCGATCAACACCTCGCCGTCGACGATGACCAGCTTGTCGTGCAGGCGGCGGGTCAGCCAGTGGAGGTTGCCCCAGACGAACGGGTGATACGTGCGGATCTCGATCCCTTCGTCGACCAGGTGCGCCTGGACCGCGGCCGGGATCTTGTTCCATTGACTGTCGACCAGGAGCTTGACCGAGATACCGCGGCGCGCCGCATCGCGCAGCAACGCGAGCGCGCCCAGCGAGAACGGATCGTCGCCGACGATGAACGTCGAGGTGAGGATCTCCCCCTTGGCGCCGAGCACACCCTCGACCCGCGAGGCCGCGGCTTCGAGCACGGAGTCGAGCACCCGGACCTGGTCGCCGCGAGCCGGAGCGGCCCCGGCGAGCAGGGCGGCGACGAGGACCAGGCCGACGGCGCGAGCCGGGCGAACGAGAGATGAAGTAGCCACGAGAGGCAGAGTGTACGATGCCGGACCGATGACCGACCCTTCGATCCCCTCCGGAGGCGAAACTCCGCCGCGCCGGACGCCGCTCAGGCTCGTCCTGGCCGGCGCGCTTTGGGTCCTGCCGCTCTGGCTGGTCCGGTTCCTGCCGATGGTGGATTACCCGCAGCAGCTCGCCGCGGCTTCGATCCTCCGCTTCTACGGCGACCCGGCCCGGGCATTGCGCCAGACCTACGAGATCGTGCTCCTCCGGCCGCAAGGGCTGTTCGAGATGCTCACCGCAGGTCTGGGGTACCTGGTGCCGATCGAGGCGGCGGGCAAGCTCGTCCTCTCGCTCTCTTTGCTCGCCGTGCCGCTCGCCGCCGCTCTCCTCTGCCGCCGTACGGGCCGGCCGGAGTGGTACGCGCTGCTGGCGCTCGCACCAACCTACAACGACGCGTTCGCTTGGGGGTTTGTCGACAACCTGCTCGCCTACCCTCTGGTGCTGCTCGGCGTTGCGCTGGCAGACCGGTTCTTCGACCGACCGTTCGGCGGTAAATCCTGGACGATCCTCGCCGCGCTCGGCCTGTCGTTCTACACCGTGCATCTGGAGTTTCTGCTCGTCTTTGCCGGCGCGGTGGGCTGGCTCGCGCTCGTGCGCCGTCCGAGCTTCCCGCGCCTGGCGCTCTGGCTCTCCTCGCTGATTCCGGGGCTCGCGCTGGGGGCGGGGGTTCTCGCCTGGGCTCACTTACATGCCTCTGAGGTGATGACCGGCTATCAGCAGCGACTGGCGGCGGAGCCGTCCCACTTCGCCCCTTTCACCGCGCGGGTTGCGCACATCCCCTCGATCCTCTTTTCCGGCGCCGCGGACGGCGCTTGCTACCTGCTCACGGCGATCCTCCTGGTCGTGCTCCTGGTGCTCTCCGTGCCGCGCTCCGAGCCGGAGTCAGGAAGCGACAGCGACGGCGGCGCGCTCTACCGCACCCGGTTCCTTTCGCTCGGCGCCTGGATCGCGCTGCTCTACTTCGTCCTGCCCAACTACACGCGCGGCTACTTGGTCTCGGATCGCCTGCTGCCGCTCGCTGTGATGGTGGCGATCGCGGGTCTCCCCTGCCCTCCCGAGGCCTCGCGGCGCTGGAGGCTCGCCGCGCTGCTCGTGGCCGGACTGCTCGCCGGGCAGTGGATGCGAACGGCCGCCGGCTTCCTCGGCTTCGCCTCCGAAACGGAAGGCTTGGGCGAGCTGCTCGATCAAACCGAGCCGGGCCAGTCGCTCGCCGGCCTGATCTACGAACCCGGCGGCGAGCACGGCTCGCACGGCTGGGACGAACCGCCGGTGCTGATCCACACCCCCGCCTATTACCAGGTCGCCAAAGGCGGGCGGATCCATTTCTCGTTCGCCCAGTTCTTCAACTCCCCCGTCGCCTACCGGCCGGGCAGGAACGAGGACGACCCGCTGCTCGCGGAGTGGGACGAGTGGAACCCGCAGAAGTTCGACTACGGCCGGCATGGCTTGCACTACCGGTATTTTCTCGTGCGGGGCGGGGCGGAGCGACTGATGGCGGCATTCGGCCCGCACCTCGCCGAGATGCAGGTGAAGCGGGCGGGGCGGTGGTTTTTGGTGGAGCGGCCGCTGCGGTAGCTGTTCCAGGAAAAGCGCGGACCGGATGGCGATTTTCTCCCGGCGTGGATTCTTATATAGCTGCCGGCGATTCTTATATAGCCGACGCGGATTCTTATATAGCCTGCGGAGATTCTTCTCTGCCTGACGTGAAATACCTCCTGCCCGACGGAGATCCTTGGAGGATCACCCGCCGGGGGCACGAGGCGAGGTGCTCAAGCTCCCGGGTCAAACTCGAACAGCACGTGTGTTTGTCCTGGGACCGCCGCCTCCGCCGAAACAGCGGGTCGTTGAGGAAGACGAGGAGCATCCCTTCGGCCACTGGAGCGATCTTCACCGCCGCGGTTGCCGAGCTGGTGCTCGGCGCTCCCAGGGAAAAACTTCAGTCGATCGCCCCCGGCCAGCGCATAGCGGACGATAGGGCTCGCCGATTCATCACTCGTCCCCGCCGGCAGAGCCGCCCGCGCCGGCCCCCTGCCTGCGTTCGAGCCGCATCCGACGGCGGTCTTTTCCGGCTTCGATCGCTCCAGCGCGCGCTTCGACCTCAGCGACCTCGGATTCGCTGCCGCCGTCCAGGAACCGGCCGAGCGACGCCACGTCGGGATGGCGGAACAGGTCGATCACCGCGATCTCGCGCCCTAGTCTTTCGGCGAGGCGGCCGTGCGCGCGGACCAGCAGGAGGGAATGGCCGCCGAGGGCGAAGAACTTGTCGTGACGGCCGACCCGATCGAGGTTCAGCACTTCGCGCCAGACCTCGGCGATGGTGCGCTCGGTCTCGGTTTTCGGCGCCACGTACTCGGCCGCGGCGGTCGAGGCCGCGCGCGGCGCGGGGAGCGCCCGGCGGTCGATCTTGCCGTTTGGCGTGAGCGGCAACCGGTCGAGCGCCATCCACAGCGACGGCACCATGTACTCGGGCAGCCGGGCGCGCAGGAACTCGCCGAGCTCTTCGGCCGCCGGTTCCGGCGCGCCCGGGGGTACGACGAAATAGGCCACTAGGCGCTTGGTGTCCCCCGCGCCGTTCTCGGCGTAAAGCGCGACGACCACCGCCTCGCGCACTCCCGGATGGCGCGCCAGCGCCGCTTCGATCTCCGCCGGCTCGATGCGGAAACCGCGGATCTTTACCTGCGCGTCGGCGCGGGCGACGAACTCGACTTCGCCGTTCAGGGAATAGCGGCCGAGGTCGCCGGTCCTGTACATCCGGTCGGTCGGGTCGCCCGACGCTGCCGCGTTCGGGGCGGGCACGAAACGCCGCCGCGTAAGCTCCGCATCGCCGAGATAGCCGGCCGCCAGGTGCGGGCTGCGCACCGCGATCTCTCCAACTTCGCCGAAGCCGGCCGGGCGTCCTTCGGCGTCGAGCACCAAGAGCTGCACGTCTTTCATCCCGCGGCCGAGCGGCAGGACCTCGCGTTGAGTCCCGGGCGAGGGTTCGTCCGCCCTGGAGCGACTGGCCGCTGCCGAAGGCACCCGAAGGAGCGAGGAGGCGGACGAAATCTCGCCCGCCGAGGAACGTTCGACCACGTGATAGGCCACCGCGCGCTGGGTCTCGGTCGAGCCGTAGAGGTTGATGCAGGTGAGGTTCGGCGCGATTCGTTCGAGCCGCGCGACGTCGAGCCGGGTGAGCGCGTCGCCTACCAGCAGCGCGCGACGAAGCGAGGGGATCGCCACCGGCGCGCCGCGCGAAGCGGCCAGCTCGGCGGACTCGGCGATCAGCTGCCCCATCGCCGGGGTGAGATGGGCGACCGAGACGCGGCGCTCCGCCATCCAGGCCGCGAGCCGGCCGGGGGTGGTGATGTCGACGGGGTCCGGCACGGCGATCTTCGCGCCGATGCAGAGCGGCGTGAACAGATCGCGCTGCAGCGGATCGTGCGCGAGACCCGAGAGCAGGCTGAACACGTCACCCTCCCCAAGCGCGAATTCCGCGCACTGCCAGGGGAGGAAGTGGGACAGCGGCCCGTGCCGGCCGACGATCCCTTTCGGCGCGCCGGTCGAGCCCGAGGTGAATGCCACGAGCGCCCGGTCATGGGGACCGATCTCGATCGCCGGACCGGCGAACGGAGCCGTGGGCAGTGCCGCAAGCACCGCGATCGCTCCTCCGGCGGGCAGGTCGATCCGGATCGCCCCGGCGCGCGCGAGCCATTGGTCGACCTCGGCCGGCAACGGTCCGGCTGCCGCCAGACGGACGAACGCCCGCGGCTGGGCGAGATCGAGCATTGCGATGATCCGCTCCGCCGGGTAGGCCGGATCGAGCATCGCAAACGCCCCTCCGGCGCGTAGCGCGCCGAGCACCGCGGCGGGCAGCGGCGCGCTCCGGTGCGCCCAGATCGCCACCCGGTCGCCGCGCGCCAGGCCTGGGCTTCCTTCTCCGGTGTGGTTCAACCGCGCGGCGATCCGCGCCGACGCTTCGGCCAGCTCGCCATAGGTCCATGAACCTGTCCGATCGACCACCGCGAGCCGCTCCGGCCGGCGCGCCGCCTGGGCGAGGAACAGATCGGCCACCGACCCCCGCCAGGAGGCGTCGAGCGGCGTTTTCGGATCGGGCAGGACAGCGTCGGCGGCAGCAGTGCGCAGGCGGATCTGGGAGATCGGCCGATCGGGCGCCGCGAGCGCCTGGACCAGTGCGCCGTCCAGCTGGGCGAGCAGCTCACGCATCCGCTCGGGCCGGAACAGGTCGGCGTTGTAGACCAGCCGCAGCGCCAGGCCCTCTGGGGATTCGGAAGCGTAAACGGTGAGGTCGAATTTCGACTCGGCCTCGGGCACCGAGATCGGCTCGATCGCCAGCCCCTCGAACCGCGCTTCGGCGCGCGGCAGGTTAAGCATGTTGAGCAGAACCTGGAAGATCGGCGTCCGCGACAGATCCCGCTCGACATCCAGCTCGGAGAGCAAACGCTCGAACGGCACGTCCTGGTTCGCGAAGGCGGACAGCGCGGTGTCGCGCGTTCGCCCGACCAGGGCGCGGAAGGTCGGGTTGCCCGACAGGTCGGCGCGCAGCGCGAGCGAGTTGAGAAAGAACCCGATCAGCCCTTCGAGCTCCGGCCGGCCGCGGCCGGCGATCGGGCTGCCGATTGCGAAATCCTCCTGCCCGGCGTGGCGGCCAAGCACCAGGGAGAAGACCGCGAGCAGCACCATGTAGGGCGTGGCGCTCAGCGAGCGCGCCAGCTCGGCGAGCCCCGCGGCGAGGTGAGCCGGCAACACCCGGACCTCGCTGCCGCCGCGGAAGGTCTGCACCGCCGGGCGCGGTCGATCGGTCGGCAACTCCAGGGGGGGCACGGCGGCCAGAAGCTGTCGCCAATAGGCGAGCTGCTCGGCAAAACCCTCGTCCACCCCCAATCGCTCGCGCTGCCAGACGGCGAAATCGGCGTACTGCACCGGCAGCTCGGGCAGCGGTTCGAACGTCCCCGGCGCGCCGGCCGCCGTCGCCGCGGCGATCCTGGGGTAGAGCGCCGAAAGCTCGCCGATCAACACGCCCATCGACCAGCCGTCGGTCACGATGTGATGGATGTTGAGCAGCAGCGCGTGCTCGTCCGGGCTTCGTCGGATCAAGACGGTGGAAAACAGCGGACCGCGCGCGAGGTCGAACGACCGCCGGGTGTCCTCGGCGGCGAGGCGGTGCAACTCGACGTCCCAGCGCTCGGCCGCTAGGCCGGCCAGATCGATCAAAGGCTGCGCCACCGCACGCTTCGAGTCCGACGGCGAAAGCGGCGGATCGATCACCTGGCGCGGCACCCCGCCGCGCGCGATGAACCGGGTGCGCAGCGACTCGTGACGGCGGGCGATCTCGGCGAAGCAGCGCGCCAGCACGCCGCGATCCAGCCGGCCAAGCAGCCGCACGGAGACCGGAATGTCGAGCGTCGAAGTGCCCGGCGCCATCCGGTCGATCACCCACAACCGCTCCTGCGACCAGGAAAGAGGCGCCTCGCCCGACAGCTCCGCCGCGCGCCGGGGGATCGCCTTGCTGGGAGCCAGCTCCACCCCCTCTTCGGCGAGCAACAGCGCGAGCAGCTCTCGGTCCTGCTCCGAAAGCCCGGCGGCGCTGCCCAGATCGTCGATACTGCTCATCCGGCTCTCTCTCCTTGCCCTTCGGCTCGGGTCTCTCGGCTCAGGTAGTGTAAGCGAGGGGTCGAAACGGGACGTTTTCGAGACTACCGGGAATCGTGCAACGAGCTGAAATTGCAGGAGCTAAACGCCCTCTTACTTCCCAAGCTCACCTACCGGCCAGCAGCTTCTCCTTCGCCTCCGGCGACAGGCTCTTCAGGCGCAAGAGAACTCGGGCGATCTTTTCGCTCTGGCCGGGGCGCGATTCGCCGGCGAGGACCGCCGCTTCGAGGCCAGCGATGGTGGGTGCTTCAAATAGGCGCTTGAGCGGCAGCTCGACTTGGAAATTCGCCGCCACCTTCGACGTGATGCGCACCGCGAGCAGCGAGTGGCCGCCCAGCTCGAAAAAGTTGTCTTCGATCGCCAAGTCGTCGCCAATCTCCGGCAGCGCCTCGCGCCAGAGGTCCGCGATCACCTGCTGTATCGGCGTTCGCGGCGGCGTCCGTTCGGCGCCCGCCAAGCGCTGCGGCTCGGGCAGCGCGCGGCGATCGATCTTGCCGGTCGCCGAAATCGGCCACTCCGCCACCTCCACGAACGCCGCGGGCACCATGTATTCCGGCAAGCGCGCGGCAAGGAAGGTGCGCAGATCGGCGGCGGCGCTCGTTTCCCCGAGCGGCCGGTACCAGGCGACCAACCGCGGCCCCGCGCCCGGCACCTCGCGGGCGAGCACGATCGCGTCTTGAACTCCCGGATGCTGAGCCATTGCTGCTTCAATCTCCCCCGGCTCGATGCGGAAGCCGCGCACTTTGATCTGGTGATCGGTGCGGCCGAGATAGTCGAACGAGCCGTCGCCCCGCTGCCGGACGCGATCCCCGGTCCAATAGACCCTCGCGCCGGCATTCTCAGCGAAGGGATCGGGGCGGAAGCGCTCGGCGGTCAGCTCCGGCCGATCGAGATAGCCGCGCGCCAGCAGCCCGCCGAGCACCAGCTCGCCGACACCGCCGACCGGTTGCGGCCGGCCCGCGGCGTCGACCCCGACCGCCAGGCGTCGCGGCAGCGACCGGCCGATCGACACCGCGCCCGATTCGGGCAGGCGGCCGAAACCAAGGTCGTAACAGGTCGCGGTCACCACCGTCTCCGTCGGACCGTAGCCGTTGTAGACCACCGGCGGATCCGCCATTTCCGCCAGCCGGGCGCGAAAACGCTCCGCCGCCGCGGGAGTCATCGCCTCGCCTCCCGTCACCAACACCCGCAGGCACCTGGGAAGAGGAGCTTCCGATCGGCTCCATTCCGTCCAGACCGCCGTCGGCAAATTCGCGTTCGTAATTCCGTGCCGGGTCATCCAGGCCGACAGCTCAAGGGGTGGCGGCAGCTCCGGACCGCGCACCACGAGCGTACCGCCGGAGGCGAGCGCCACCCCCACCTGCTCCATCGAAACGTCGAAGCTCGCGGCGGCGAACTGCACCACGCGATCGGTCGAATCCATGCGGTAAAAACCGGCCGCCGCCGCGAAGTGCCCCGCCGCGTGGCGGTGAGAAATGCCAACCCCTTTCGGCACCCCCGTAGAGCCCGAGGTATAGATGACGTACGCCAGGTTCTCCGGCAACGCCGCTCGCGGCACCTCCTCCGGTCCGGAGTCCACCGGCAATCCGTCCTCCTGCCTGAGAAGAAGCGGCGCCACCGTACCGTTCAACCCCGAAAGCCCGGACGGCAGATCCGCGAAGAATTCCTCGCGCGCGATCAGCACGACGGCCTTCGCGTCGGAGAGCAACAGCGCGCGGCGTTCGACCGGCAGCTCCGGATCGACCGGCAGGTAGCAGGCCCCCGCCTTCCAGATCGAATAGATCGCGAGCGCCCGATCGACCGAGCGCTCCAGCGACACGCCCACCACCTGCTCCGGTCCGGCGCCCAAGCCCGCAACCCTCCGCGCCAACCGATCGGTGTGAGCCGCCAACTCCGCCCAGGTGTAGCGCCGCCGCGGCTCGTGCTCCGATTCGAGCGCCGGATCGTCCGGCCGCTCGCGGGCGTGCCGCGCGATGAAGTCGTGAACGAGAAACGGCGGTAGCGCGAGATCGGAATCGTTCCACTCGACCAGCAGTTGATGCCGCTCGGGCTGCCCGACCAGATCGGCTTCCGCGAGAGCGCGCTCCGGGTGCGCGGCGATCTCTTGGAGCATCGCCTCGAAGCCGCGGAGAAGCCGCGCGCCGGTCGTCGGGTCGAACAGATCGAGGTTCAGCTCCAAGAGGGCCGAAAGACGTTCGATTCCCGCTTCGCGCAGCGGCACCACCGCGAGCCCGAGGTCGAGCTTCGCGAGGCCGCCGCCCAGCTCTTCGACCGTCGTCGAGAGGCCCGGAAGCAGGACCGGCTCGGGCAGGTTCTGAAGCACCAGCGACACTTGGAAGATCGGCGGAATGCCGCCCCCTCGGGCGCCCGCCAGCTCGGCCACCAGGCGGTCGAAGGGAAAATCCTGGCCGGCGTACGCTCCGAGCGCTGCCGCCCGGGCGCGCGCCAGCAACTCGCCTAGGAGCAATTCCCCTTCGTGCGCGGGCTCGGCCGAGATCCGAATCGCGAGCGTGTTGACGAAGAAACCGACCAGGCCTTCGGTCTCGGCCCGGTTGCGGTTCGCGATCGGCAATCCGATCACCAGGTCGCGGCCGGCCCCAAGGCGCGACAGTAGGCCGGCCCACGCCGCGAGCAGAACCATGTAGGGCGTGGTACCCGTCTCGCGGGAGCGCCGGGCGACGGCCGCCGAAAGCTCGACCGAAAGCTCCCGCCGCATCGTATGGGCGCGCCGGGTCGGCACGATCGGGCGCGGACAATCGAGTGGCAGGTCGAGCACTTCGGGCGCTCCGGAGAGCCGCTCGCGCCACTCGGCGAGTTGGCGGTCGTAGACCTCGCCCGCGAGCCAACCGCGTTGCCAGAGCGCCCAATCGGCGTAATCGATCGGCAGCGGCGGCAGGATTGACGGCCGGCCAGAGACCGCGGCAGCGTATAGATCCACCAGCTCGCGAGAGAAAATCCCGATCGACCAGCCGTCGGTCGCGATGTGATGAAAGACGAACAGCGCCTCGTGGCGGTCTGGGGCGAGGCGAACGAGCGTCGAGCGCAGCACCGGACCGCGCGCGAGATCGAACGGCCGCCGCCCCTCCGCCGCCGCCAGACGTTCCGCTTCGACGCTCGCCTCGGCGTTCCCGAGCCCGCCGAGATCGATCCCCGGAAGAGGGAGGGCGCCCGCCGGCTCGATGCGCTGGGTCGGCCGGTCGTCGACAAGCACGAACCGGGTACGCAGCGGCTCGTGCCGCGCGACGAGTGCGGCGAGCGCGGCGGCGAGCGCGTCCGGAGTCAAGGGGCCGCTGAGCGCAAGGCGGAACCCGACGTTGTAAGTCGCCGTTCCGGGCTCCAGACGGTCGAGAAACCAGAGGCGCTCTTGCGCGAACGAAAGGGGAATGTCCGCAGGAGGGGACGGCCGCACCCCGCGCACGATTGGCGCGAGCGCCTCGTGGGGCCGGCCCGCGAGCGCGTCGATCCGTTCGGCGATCCCCGCCACTGTCGAGCCGGCGAAAAGCTCGGCGAGGGGAAGCTCAACGCCGAACGCCCGGCGCAGACGGGAGGCGAGCTGCGTCGCGAGCAGCGAATGGCCGCCGAGGGCGAAGAAGTCCGACTCCGCGCCAAGGTCCGAGGCTCCGAGAAGCTCGGCGAACAGGCCGGCGACGATCTCTTCCGTCGGTGTCCGCAGCGCCATCCGCTCGCCGGTGTCGAACGTCGGATCGGGCAGCGCGCGGCGATCGACTTTGCCGGTCGGGGTGAGGGGCCATTCCGAAACCTCGACGAACGCGCCGGGCACCATGTACTCCGGCAGGCGCCCGAGCAGGAAACGGCGCAGCTCGGACGGATCGAGCGCGCCGCCGAGCGGTCGGACCCAAGCGATCAGGCGCTTGCCGATCCCCGAGACGCCCGGCACCTCCTGCGCGATCACGATCGCTTCTTTGACGCTTGGATGCTGTGCGAGGGCGGCCTCGACCTCACCCGGCTCGATGCGGAAGCCCCGGATCTTGATCTGCTGGTCGGTGCGTCCGAGGTAATCGAACGAGCCGTCGCCCCGCTGCCGGGCGCGGTCCCCGGTCCGATAGACCCTCGCGCCGGCTTTCTCAGCGAAGGGATCGGGGCGGAATCGCTCGGCGGTAAGGTCCGGCCGATCGAGATAGCCGCGCGCGAGCAACCCTCCGAGCAGCAATTCGCCGACCCCGCCGAGCGCCTGGGGCTCGCCCGCTTCATCCGCCACGAAACCCGAGCGTCGCGGCAGCAGGCGGCCGATCGAGACCGAGCCCGAATCAGGCAGACGGCCGAATCTCAGGTCATAGCAAGTCGCCGTCACCACCGTCTCGGTCGGCCCATAGCCGTTGTAGACCACCGGCGGATCGTCCATCTCGGCCAGCCGGAGTCGGAAGCGTTCGGCAGCCGCCGGGGTCATCGCCTCGCCCCCCGTGACCAGAACCCGCAACTGTCTCGGCAGAGACGCGTCCGACCAGCTCCATTCGGTCCAAACCGCGGTCGGCAGGTTCGCGTTCGTAATCCCCCACCGCGTCATCCAGGCCGAAAGCTCCAAAGGCGGCGGGAGATCCGGCCCGCGCACCACCAACGTCCCTCCGGAGGCCAGAGCCACGCCCACCTGTTCCATTGAAACGTCGAAGCTCGCCGAGGCGAACTGCACTACCCGGTCGCTGGCATCCATCCGATAGAAACCCGACGCCGCCGCGAAATGCCCCGCCGCAGCCCGATGGGAGATCCCGACTCCCTTCGGCACGCCGGTCGAGCCCGAGGTGTAGATGACATACGCAAGGCTTTCCGGCAACGCCGCTCGCGGAACCTCCTCCGGTCCGCCGTCCACCGGCAATCCATCCTCCTGACTGAGAAGAAGCGGCGCAACCGTCCCGCTCAATCCCACAACCTCCGACGGCATCTCCCTCGCGATCAGTACGACCGCCCCAGCATCGGCCAGCAGCAGCGCCCGCCGCTCGACCGGGAGCTCCGGATCGACCGGCAGATAACAAGCGCCCGCCTTCCAGATCGCGTACATCGCAAGCGCCCGATCGACCGACCGTTCGAGCGACACGCCCACCACCCGCTCCGGCCCGGCGCCAAGCCCGGCGAGCCGACGAGCCAACGCGTCGGTATGCGCCGCCAGCTCCGCCCACGAATAACGCCGCCCCGGCTCGTGCTCCGATTCGAGCGCCAAATCGCCTGGTCGTTCCCGGGCTTGCCGCGCGATCCAGTCATGCACGAGAACCGGCGGCAGCGCGAGATCCCCTTCCCTCCATTCGGTGAGCAGTTGATGCCGCTCGGAAGGCCCGAGCAGCTCCGCTTCCGCCAGCAACCGCTCCGGATGCGCCGCAACTTGCCCGACCATCGCCTCGAATCCGCGCAGCAGACGTGCGCCGGTCGCAGGATCGAACAAGTCGAGATCGATCTCCAACAAGGCCGACAGTCGCTCTCCCCCGGCATCCCGAACGGGAGAGACGACGAGCGCGAGATCGAGCTTCGCCACTCCCCCGCCGAGCGGCTCGATCGTGGTCACCAGCCCCGGCAGCAGCACCGGCTCGGGAAGGTTCTGAAACACCAGCGAGACCTGAAAGATCGGCGGTGCGTTACCTCCGCGCACGCCTCCCAGCTCCGCGACCAGGCGGTCGAGCGGAAAATCCTGGTGGGCGTATGCGCCGAGCGCCGCGTCCCGCGCGATCGAGAGCAGCGCGCGTAGGGGCGGCCCCCCGTGGCCGCCCTTCGCCTCAGCGGCGATTCGAATCGAGAGCGAGTTGATGAAAAAGCCGATCAGCCCTTCCGTCTCCGCCCGGTTGCGATTCGCGATGGCCGTACCGACCACCAGGTCGCGCCCCGCGCCGAGCCGCGAGAGCAATCCAGCCCACGCCGCGAGCAGCACCATGAAGGGAGTCGCACCCGCCGCGCGCGACCGTGCGGCGACCGCTGAAAAGAGCGCCGAAGGAAGCTCGCGGCGCATCAGCCACGCCGGGTTCTTGGGCGACGCGGGCCGCGGCCGATCGACCGGCAGCTCGAGGACATCCGGCGCTCCCGCCAGCCGCTCGCGCCACCAGGCAAGCTGCGCGTCGTACACCTCGCCCGAAAGCCAGCCCCGCTGCCAGGCCGCCCAATCGGCGACTTCGATCGGCAGGGGGGCCAAGGCCGCGGGCCGCTCTTCGATCGCGGCGGCATACAGCTCCGCCACCTCCCGTGAGAAAACCGAGATCGACCAGCCGTCGGTCACGATGTGATGAAACACGAACAGCGCGTCGTGGCGATCCGTAGAGCGGCGGAGAAGGGAAACGCGCAGGAGCGGACCACGCGCGAGATCGAACGGCCGCCGCCCTTCTTTCGATGCGAGCCGCGCGGCTTCGTCGTTTTCGGCAAGACCGGAGAGATCGATCCGCGGCACCGAGAGCGTGCTGGTGCGTTCGATCGTGGCGTACGGCTTGCCCTCCCGCTCGCCGAATCGGGTGCGCAACCGAGCATGGCGGTCGACCACGGCGGAGAGCGCCGCGACGAACGGTTCGATTGCGAGAGGACCGTCGAGCGTGAGCCGGAAGCCGACGTTATAGGTCGACGTTCCCGGCGCCAAGCGATCGAGGAACCAGAGACGTTCCTCGGCGAACGAGAGCGCCTCTTCGGCGGCTCGTCCCATCCGGACGAGCGGCGGCGCTTGCGGACCGCCCGCGAGCGCGTCAATCCGCTCGGCGATGGCGGCTACGGTCGAGCCCGCGAAAAGCTCAGCGAGGGGAAGCTCGACGCCGAACGTTCGGCGTAGGCGGGACGCCAGTTGCGTCGCGAGCAGCGAGTGGCCGCCGAGCGCGAAGAAGTCCGCTTCGGCACCCATCTCGGAGCCGCCGAGTAACTCGGCGAACAGGCCGGCGATGATTTCCTCGGTGGGCGTCTTGAGCGCGATCCGTGCGCCGCCGCCAGACTCGAAGATTGGATCGGGCAGGGCGCGGCGATCTACTTTGCCGGTAGGAGTGAGCGGCCAGTCGGCCACCTCGACGAACGCGGCGGGCACCATGTACTCGGGCAGGCGGCCGGCAAGGAAGCGGCGCAGGTCGGCGGGGACAATTTCTCCGTCCATCGGCCGATACCAAGCGATCAGGCGTTTCCCGATGCTCGGCGCTTCGCGCGCGAGCACGATCGCCTCTTTGATCCCCGGATGTTGGCCAAGCGCGGCTTCGATCTCTCCCGGCTCGATGCGGAAGCCGCGGATCTTGATCTGCTGGTCGGTGCGCCCGAGATAGTCGAACGAGCCGTCTCCCCGCTGCCGGATGCGGTCTCCGGTCCAATAGGTTCTCGCGCCGAATGTCTCACCGAAGGGATCGGGACGGAATCGCTCGGCGGTAAGGTCCGGCCGATCGAGATACCCGCGCGCGAGCAGCCCTCCAAGCACCAGCTCGCCGACACCGCCGAGCGTCTGCGGCCGACCTGCCGCGTCGACCACGTAGCCGCTACGCCGCGGCAGCAGATGGCCAATCGACACCGAGCCCGACTCCGACAGGCGGCCATATCTCAAGTCGTAGCAGGTCGCGGTCACCACCGTCTCGGTAGGCCCATAACCGTTGTAGACGACCGGCGAATTTTCCATTTCGGCGAGCCGCTGCCGGAAGCGTTCCGCCGCCGCCGGAGTCATCGCCTCGCCCCCCGTCACCAACACCCGCAGGCAGTGCGGTAGAGGCGCGTCCGACCAGCTCCACTCGGTCCAGACGGCGGTCGGCAGGTTCGCGTTCGTAATCCCAAACCGGCTCATCCAAGCCGAAAGCTCCAGAGGCGGCGGCAGGTCCGGTCCGCGCACCACCAACGTTCCGCCAGAGGCCAACGCCACGCCCATCTGCTCCATCGAAACGTCGAAGCTCGCCGAAGCGAACTGCACCACACGATCGCTCGAGTCCATTCGGTAGAAACCGGCCGCCGCCGCGAAGTGCCCCGCCGCATGCCTGTGGGAAATCCCCACCCCTTTCGGCACGCCCGTAGATCCCGAGGTATAGATGACGTACGCAAGGTTTTCCGGCAATGCCGCTCGCGGAACCTCTTCCGGTCCGCCGTCCACCGGCAATCCATCCTCCTTACTGAGAAGCAGCGGCGCGACCGTCCCGCTCAACCCGATCAGCCCCGACGGCACATCCCTCGCGATCAGCACGACCGCCCGCGCATCGGACAGCAGCAACGCTCGCCTTTCCTCCGGAAGCTCCGGATCGACCGGCAGATAGCAGGCGCCCGCCTTCCAGATCGCGTACATCGCGAGCGCCCGATCGACCGATCTCTCCAACGACACGCCCACCACCTTCTCCGGTCCGGCACCCAAACCGGCAAGCCGCCGGGCCAACCGATTCGTATGAGCCTCGATCTCCGCCCAGGTGTACCGCCGCCCCGGTTCGTGCTCCGATTCGAGCGCCAACGCATCCGGCCGCTCCAGCGCATGCCGGGCGATGAAGTCATGCACCAGAACCGGCGGCAGCTCGACATCCGCGTCGTTCCAGTCGGTGAGCAGTTGCTGCCGTTCCGCCTGCTCCAGCAGCTCCGCTTCAGCCAACAGCCGTTCCGGATGAGCCGCCAGCTCCGCCGCCATCCGCTCGAAGCCCGCGAGCAGCCGGGCGCCCGTCGCCGGATCGAACAGGTCGAGATTCAGCTCCAGCTGCGCGACGAACCGATCCTCGACGGGAGTGACCACCAGCCCGAGATCGAGCTTCGCCGCGCCGCCGTCCAGCTCTTCGACCGTCGTCGAAAGACCCGGCAACATCACCGGTGCGGGCAGGTTCTGGAACGCGAAGGAAACCTGATAGATCGGCGGCATGTTCCCTGCGCGCGAGCCGCCCAGCTCCGCGACCAGGCGCTCGAACGGAAAATCCTGGTGAGCGAATGCGCCGACCGACGCCTCGCGCACGGTCGCGAGCAGCGAGCGGAGAGTAGGGCTTGAATCCGCCGCAATCCGCACCGCGAGCGAGTTGACGAAGAAGCCGATCAGCCCTTCGGTCTCCGCGCGGTTGCGGTTCGCGATCGGGGTGCCGATCACCAGATCGGGACCCGAACCCAGGCGGGAGAAGAGGCCTGCCCAGGCGGCTAAAAGCGTCATGAAGGGGGTTGAAGATTCAGCGTTGGCGCGGGCATTGAGCGCTATCGACAGCTGCAGCGGCAGGTGACGGCGGACCTGCCAGCCAGCTCGCTTGGGCGCGGTGGGGCGGGGCCGGTCGGCGGGGAGGTCGAGCGCTTCCGGCGCACCCTTCAGCTGATCGCGCCACCAGGCCAACTCCCGCTCGTAGCGCTCGCCCGTGAGCCAACCGCGCTGCCAGATCGCCCAGTCGGCGTAATCGATCAGCAGCGGGGGCAGTGTCGCCCGGCGTCCTTCGGTCGAGGCGGCGTACAGCTCCGCGATCTCGCGCGAAAAGACCGCGAGCGACCAGCCGTCGATCGCGATGTGGTGGAACGTGAAGATGGCGTCGTGGAGCGCGGGGCCACGCTTCACAAGTACCGCGCGTACGACCGGACCGCGCGCGAGATCGAACGGCCGACGCCCTTCGGCCTTGGCGATCCGCGCTGCCTCCGTGGAAGCCCTCTCGCCGAGCCCGCCGGCTAGATCGACTTGGGGCCAAGAAACGAAAAGGCTCAACGAAGGAGGATCGATCTCCTGCCGCGCCACGTCGCCCGGCTGGGCGTAGCGCGTGCGCAGCGGCTCGTGGCGGGCAATGACTGCGGCGAGCGCGGCTTCGAGTGCGGATGCCGAGAGCGGCCCTGCGAGCGTGAGCCGGAAACCGACGTTGTACGTCGCACGGCCCGGCTCCAACCGATCGACGAACCAGAGGCGCTCTTGCGAGAAAGACAGCGGGACGTCCTCCGGCCTCGCCGCGCGCTCGATCCGTTCGACGGCTTCCCCCTCGGTGAGCTTTTTTTCCACCCGCGCCGCGATCGAGGCAACCGTCGCTCCCGAGAAAAGCTCGGCGAGGGGAAACTCGATGCCGAACGCCCGGCGTAGCCGGGAGGCGAGCTGAGTGACCAATAGAGAGTGGCCGCCGAGCGCGAAGAAATCGTCTTCCACTCCCACCCGTTCGCGGCCGAGCAGCTCTTGCCAGATCTCGGCGACCCGGCGCTCCATCTCGGTGCTCGGCGCGGTCCCTTCCTCCAGCCCGCCCGACGCTCCCGCTTCGGCCACCGCGCGTGCGGCGAGGAGAGAAAGCGCACGCCGATCGACTTTGCCGTTGGCGTTTGCCGGAAGGCGATCCAGCCTCACGAACGTCCGCGGCACCATCGCGTCGGACAGGCGCCTGCGTAGCGGCTCGATCAACTCGGCATCCGCCAGATCCTGAGATAGGACGACGAACGCGACGAGGCGGCGGTCGCCCGGGGTCGCCTCGTGAACCAGCACCGTCGCCTCGCGGATGCCGGGCAGACTCGCGAGGGCGGATTCGATCTCCCCCAGCTCGATCCGCTGGCCGCGGATCTTCACTTGGGTGTCGAGCCGGCCGAGGAAATCGATCTCGCCCGTCGGGCGGAAGCGGGCGAGGTCGCCCGTCCGGTACATCCGGTCGCCGGGCTCGCCGCCCGAAAGAGATGCGAACGGATCGGGCCGGAAGCGCTCCGCCGTCTGCGCCGGATCGCCCAGGTAACCGCGGGCGAGCCCCGGACCGGCCGCGGCGATTTCGCCCACGCAACCGGGAGGCGCGAGCCCCAGGTGGCGGTCGAGCAGGTAGACCCGGACGCCGTCGATCGGCCGGCCGATCGAGGGATTCGGATCGTCGGCCGGCACTTCGCTGGCCGTGGTCACGACCGCGTTCTCGGCCGGGCCGTACATGTTGACCAGCCGGAAGCCGGTCTTCCGGTTCGACCAGGCGGCCGGTGCTCCGCGATGCAGGCGATCGCCACCGACGTTGAGGTAGCGGAGCGCGAGGCTCTCCGGAAGCGACTCGGCAAACGCCGCTTCGGCGAGCGGGGTCGGCAGGAACGCGACCGTCACCTGCTCGGCCGCGAGCCAGGAGAGCAACGCGGAGGGCGAAAGACGCACCTCGTCCGGCGGTACGTGCAGGCTCGCGCCCGCGGCGAGCGCGGGCCAGATTTCCAGCACCGTGGCGTCGAAGCCGGGGCCGGCGATCTGGCTGCCGCGATCGGCGGGCAACCAGCCGAATCGGCCATACCAAGCGACCATGTGCAGCGCCGCGCGGTGAGATATCGCCACTCCCTTGGGCGTGCCGGTCGAGCCGGAGGTGAAGATGACGTAGGCGAGCTGGTCGGGATCGCTTCGGAGTTTCCATCGCGGCGGCGGCGCGGTCGCCGCGCCGGAGAGGGCGTCGAAGAGCACGACCGAAGCGGCGCCGCACCAAGGGCCGGCGTACGACTCCGTGGTCACCACGGCCGCAGCTTCCGACGACTCGATCATCGCGGCGCGCCGAGCCTCCGGATAGGCCGGATCGATCGGCACGAACGCTGCCCCGGCGCGCAAGACGCCGAGCATCGTGGCGACCAGGCTCGCGGAGCGATCGAGACAGAGGGCGACCCGCGACTCCTCGGCGACACCGAGGGCGCGCAGATGGTGCGCCAGCCGGTTCGCCAGCGCCCCCAGCTCGCGGTAACTCCACCTTTCACGGGCATCGGCCACCGCGAGCGCCTCCGGCGTCGCCTCCTCCCACCGGGAGAAGCCGTCGTCGAGACGGGCCGGGTCGCCCGAGAGATGGGCGCCCGCCGACGGACCGGAAGCTCCGGACGCAATCAGCGCCGCCCGTTCCGCGGAGGAGAGCAGCGGCAGATCGGAAAGCCGCCGCCCGGGCTCCGCCGCCACCCCTTCGATCAGGCGGACCAGCCAGTGCGCCCAACGCTCGATCGTCGCGCGGTCGAACAGCTCGCTGGAAAAACGGAGCGACCCGGCGAGGCCGCCGGCCACTTCCGAAACCGCGAGCGACAGATCGAACGGCGAGCCGGTCGGCTCCACCCGCAACGATTCGAGTCCGAGTCCGCCGAGATCTACCCGGGTTCCCGCTTGGCCCAGCGCGAAACCCCAAAACCCTTCGCCGCCGCGCGCCTTCTCATAAGCGAGCATCGCGTCGAAGATCGGCGAGCGGCCGGCGTCGCGCTCCGGCTGGATCTCTTCCGCCAGACGTGAGAACGGATAGCCCTGGAGCCCGAGCGCCGCTTGAATCGCCGGCTTTTGCCGGAGGAGCAGGTCGAGGAACGACGGATCGCCGGAGAGGTCCGCGCGCACCGGCACCGGGTTGACGAAGTAGCCCACCTGATCCGCCACCCGGGCGCCGAAGCGGCCAGTGGTCGGTGTGCCGACAATCAGGTCGTCCTGCCCCGAAAGCCGCGCGAGGAACGCCTGGAACGCGGTGAGCAGAGCGGAGAACAGGTTGCTCTTGGCGCCGCGGGCGAAGCGGCCGAGGGCATGCACGGCTTCGGCCGAGACCCGCACGTCGACCGCGCCACCGTCCCATGTCACTTTCGCCCGGCGCGGCCGGTCCGTCGGCAGCTCCAATCGCGGCAGCTCGCCCGCAAGAGATTCTCTCCAAGCGGCGAGCTCGCGCTCCCCCTCCGCGCTCGCGGTCCGCTCCCGTTGCCAGCGCGCCCATTCGGCGTACGAAAGTTGCGGCTCACCCGTTTCCGCGGCAAGCAGCGCCTGGCGGTCGCCGCCGCCCGCATAGGCGATTCCGACATCGCGCAGCATCACGGCGAGCGACCAGAAGTCGGCGACCAGGTGATGCGCGGCGAGCCAGAGCACGGTCTCGCCTTCGGCCCCCGTGCCGATCGTGATCAGCCCGGCGCGCACCAGCGGTCCCCGTTCGAGATCGAACGGGGCGTCGAGCTGCCCCGCGAGAAGCGCCGAGAGAGCCTCGGAGGTGTCCACGACGAGATGCGAGAAGGCAAGCCCCGGGCCGCCCCCTACCCGCTGTTCGGGCGCGCCTTCCTCCCCCTCGCCGAAGATGGTGCGCAGTGCGGGATGGTGCTCTGCAAGAGCGGCGAATGCACGCGCGACCGCCTCTCCGGTCCCCGCGTCGCAGGAAACGAGCAGCCGCGCGGCGCCGCATAGATGGTAGGCGCGCGAAGCTGGTGCAAGCCGGGAGAGGAACCAGAGCGCCTCTTGGCCGAACGAGGGCGGCGCGCGATCCGGCCTCGGCGCCGGCGGCGTGTCCATGCGGCTCTCTTCCGCCTGTTCGGTGGACGACGGTCGATACAAGTCTCTGTCTCGGTACAGGCTCGAAGCTGAAACGGCGAACAGCTGAACGGCGTGGAACGGAGCCCAGGCGCTCCACGGCAGGAGTGTAGACGAAGGATGAAAGGGGGACAGACTTTCAGCCCGCGAGCAGCTCTTCGAGCGCCTCGATCGTCCGGTCGATCTCGTCCTCGGTGTTGTAGTAATGGGGCGAGATGCGCAGCAGGCTGCGGCTGCGCCCTCCCCCTTCGAAGTAGGCGATCCGGTTCGAGGCGTGGATGTTGATCCCCCGGGGGCGTAGCGCGAGCACCAGCTCTTGCGGGTCTTTGCCCGTGACGGTCGCGGTGGCGATCGCCGCTTTCCGCGCCCCCCGGTCGGCGATCGCGACTCCCGGCAGCTCCGCTAACCGTTCGCGGACGTAAGCGGCGAGCGCCACGGCGCGGCGCCCGCCCGCCTCCCCCGCCTCGTCCACCGCGTAGCGCGCGGCCTCGCCGAGGCCGTGGACCAACGCGTAGCTGAATTCCCAGTTCTCGAACCGTCGGGCGGAATCGACCGGGAGGAACCGGTCCGCGCGGGTCCAGTCGGCGCCGCGCATGTCGAGTAGAAGCGGAAAATGGCCTCGGTCGAGCGCGCGGTCGGAGACCGCGAGGAAACCGATCCCACGCGGCCCGCGCAGGAACTTCCGCGCCGAAGCGGAGAGGTAGTCGCAGCGCAACGCGGCAAGGTCGATCGGCAGTTGGCCGACCGCCTGGCAGGCGTCGATAAGATAGGGGACGCCGAGCTGCTCGCAGACCTTGCCGATCTCTTCGACCGGTTGGATCAACCCGGAGTTGGTGGGAATCCAGCTGACCGCGACCAGCCGGCAGCGCGGGTGCGCGGCGAGCCGGCGGACCGACTCGGGATCCGCCCCGCCTTCGGGCAGGTCGTCCGCGCGTACCACTTCGAGCCCGCGCCGCTCCGCGAGCGAGAGGTACATCAGATGGTTGGACGGGTAGTCCTCGTTCGTGGTGACCAGCCGGTCGCCGGGCGCGAAATCGAACGCGCTCAAGGCGAGGGCGAAACCGACGGTGGCGTTCTCGACGATCGCGAGGTTTCTGGGCGCCGCTCCGACCAGGCGGGCGAGATGGCCGTACGCCGCCTCGCTCGTCGCCATCTCCGCGTCCTCGATCTCGTAGCCGCCGAGGAGCGCTTCCCGTTCCAGGTACCCCACTTGCGCCCCGAGCACCGAGCGCACCGGCAGCGCCGAGCCCGCGTTGTTCAAGTGAATCCGCTCCGCGCACCCCGGCGTATCCGCCCGCCACTTGGCGATCTGTTCGCTCTCGTCCACCCCCACACCCCTCTCTCTTTCAGCGCCCGGCCCGCAGCCGCTTCGGCGCCGCGATCGCCCAGGCTTCTTCGAGCAGCTCTTCCAAGCGCGCCGGGTCGATCTTGGGCAACCGGATCAGCACGGAGGGGTATCCGTCGTAGTGCGGAGTGGTGAAGAAGACCTCCGGGTCGGCTTGAAGCAGCGCCTCGCGGCGGTCGAAATCGAGCTTGAGCACGAGGGTTTCGCCGTCCTCCCACAGGCGGGCGATGAATTTCTTCTTCACCCGCAGCGCGGGCGTACCGTACGAGGTTCCGACTTCGACTCCCGGCAGCGCGAGAGCGAGCTGCTTGGCGAGGTCCCAATCGCTCGGGGGCGAAGATTTTCCGCGGGGCATAAGAGGCTGCTACGGCGAGAGCCTCTCGCGCTGCCACCCCCCCGCGGGGTTCCGGGTGTAGCGGAGCCGGTCGTGGAGCCGATTCGGCCGCCCTTGCCAGAGCTCCCAGACGTTCGGGATCAGGCGAAAGCCGCCCCAGAACTGCGGACAGGGGATCTCTTCCGTGGCGAAGCGCGTTTCGAGCGCGGCGACCGCCCGCTCCAGCTCTTCCCGGCCGCCGATCGGTTGCGATTGCGCCGAGGCCCAGGCGCCGATCCGCGAGCCGCGCGGCCGGCTGCGGTAGTACGCCTCCGACTCCTCGCGCGAGGTCCGCTCCACTTGGCCCTCGATCCGCACCTGCCGGTCGAGCGCGGGCCAGAAGAAGGTGAGCGCGGCGTACGGGTTCTGGGCGAGCTCGCGCCCCTTTCGGCTGTCGTAGTTGGTGAAGAAAGCGAGCCCCCATTCGTCGCACCCTTTGAGCAGGACGATCCGCGCCGACGGGCGGCCCGCTTCGTCCGCGGTGGCGAGCGTCATGGCGTTCGCGTCGTCGGGATCGACTTCGAGCGCTTGGGCGAACCAACGGCGGAACAGATCGAGCGGGTCGTCCCCGGCATCGGCCTCGGTGAGACCCAAGGCGGTGTAATCGCGGCGTCGGTCGGCAAGGCTCATCGTCGGGGCGATCATACCCTGCGGTATCTCTTACGGCAGGTGTTCTCCATCGAGCACCGGGACCTGCAAGACGGTCTGCTTTTGCGCTCCACGCACAATCCGGTTTCCCGTGGAAGTCATTAAAGATCAAAGACTTACGATTGACTTACGCCTCTTGTGCGCCTACTCTCGGTCGCATGCTACACGCCGTCCGCACCGCCTATTACGACTCGTCCGAAGAGATCCCCGAGATCCCCGCCAACGAGGGGCTTCGCTCGCCGCTGGGTCCCCGCGCGTTGCCCCAAGATCTGCGGGAGCGGATGCGGAGCGCGCGCGAGCTGCTCGGCAAGACGGAGCGCGAGCTGCTGCCGACGGGACTGCCGGTCCTCGATCGTCTGCTCGACGGCGGGCTGCCGCGCGGCGAGCTGGTGGAGGTGGTCGGCGGGCGGTCGAGCGGGCGCTTCTCGCTGGTCCTCGAAGTCCTCGCCGCCACGACCCGCGCGGGCGAGCCGGCGGCGTTGATCGACCTCGGCGATCACCTCGACCCGGCGCGCGCCGAAGCGGCGGGCGCCGATCTGTCGCGCCTGCTCTGGGTGCGTCCGCGCACGGTGGAGCAGGCGCTGGCGGCGACCGAAATGCTGCTCGGCGCGGGTTTCCCGCTCGCGGTGGTCGATCTCGGTCTGCCTCCCGTGCGCGGCGGTCGCGGCATCGAGGCGGGCTGGCTGCGCCTGGCGCGCGCGGCGGCGGCGCGCGGTGCGGCTCTCCTGGTCTCCGCGCCCTATCGGGCGAGCGGCACGGCGGCCGCCGCGGTCGTCGAGCTCGACCGGGGCAACGCGCGCTGGCTGCGCTCCGGCTCCTCCCCTGTCCTGTTCGCCGGGCTCGGCGGCCGGCTCGCGCTGGAAAAGCGGCGCGGCGGCGCGGCGGGGCAGAGCGCCGAGATCGCCTGGCGGAGCGCGGAGTGCCTGGCTCCTCCGGCACCCCCGGCGCCCATAGTGCAGCCGGAGCGATTCTTCGAGCGCCCCCGGCTCGCGGCTTCGGCATGAGCCGCAAGTCGGATGCGGACCGCTCCCGCCTGGCGTGCCTCTTCGTGCCGCTCTTCCCGCTCGCCGCCCGGCTGCGTAGCGAGCCGGAGCTGATCCGTGAGGCGCTAGCGATCCTCGAAGGCAACGGCCAGGCCGCGCGCGTGGTCGCCGCGACCCGGGCCGCGCGCGCGGCCGGCGTACGGCCGGGGCTCTCTCTGCCCCAGGCGCGGGCGCTCTGCCCCAAGCTCGCGGTGCGCGCGCGCGACGCGACCTCGGAGCGCGCGGCGGAAGAGGCGTTGATCGAGGTCGCCGACGCCTTCTCGCCGAGGGTGGAGAGCGCCCGCGACGGCACGGTCTTCCTCGATCTGGACGGGATTCCCCACGCTTCGCTGCGGGGCGCCGCGGCGGTCGACCCCGCGGCGTTGGAGCGGGCGCTCGGGCAAGATCTCGCCGCGGCCGCCGACGCCGCCGGGCTTCCCGCGCGGGTGGGAATCGCGTCGAGCAAGCTCGCGGCCCGCGTCGCGGCCGGGCTGCCCGGCTCGCCGGTGATCGTTCCGGCGGGCGAAGAGGCGGCGTTTTTGGCGCCTCTGCCGCTCGCGCGACTGGCGCCGCAAGTCGATCTCTCGGCGACCCTCGAACGCTGGGGCGTCCGCTCGATCGGCGACTTCGCCCGCCTGCCGTCCGCGGAGGTGGCGAGCCGCCTCGGCCGCTCGGGCAGCGAGCTGCATACGGTGGCGCGCGGCCTCGACCCGCACCCGCTGGTCCCGCGCGAGCCTCCCCCCACGTTCGAAGAGGGGATGAGCCTCGAATGGCCGCTCGCGACGATCGAGCCTTTTCTCTTCATCGGCCGGGCGGCGCTCGAACGGCTCACCCGCCGGTTGGAGAGCGCGGGGCTCGCCTGCCTGCGCTTGGAGCTCGACCTCGCGCTCGAACCGGAAGGGAATCTGCGCCGGTCGATCGAGCTGCCCGCGCCCAGCCGCGACGTCAAGACCCTCCTGTCGCTGATCCGTCTCGACCTCGAAGCGAACCCTCCCGGCGCGCCGGTGATCGGCTTCGTCTTCCGCTCCCATCCCGACCGGCCGCGCGAGGCGCAGCTCTCGCTGCTCGGTCCAGCCGCCCTGTCGCCCGATCGACTGGCGGCGACACTCGCGCGCCTGTTCGCGCTGCTCGGCCCGGAGCGGGTCGGCTCGCCGCGCCCGACCGACGGCCATCGCCCGGAGCGCGCCGCGCTGGTCGCGTTCGCCCCGCCCCCGCCGCCACTGGTTAGGGAACGCGCCGCCGAACGCCAGGGTCGCGGGCTGCTCGGCGTCCGGGCGCTCCGCCCTCCCCTGCCGCTCGAAGTGATCACCGAGGGGCCGGGCCCGAACGCGAACCCGGAGGCGGCATCGAATGCGGCGCCCGCACGGCCGATCGAAGTGCGGCCGGTGGTCGGCGGCGCCGGAGAGGACGCCGTGCGCCGGCTGGAGATTCGCGGCGGCGTACGGGTCGCCGCGGGTCCGTGGGCTCTGGAGGAAGGATGGTGGACCGACGATCCGGCCGACCGGGAGTACTGGGACGTCGAGCTCTTCGGCGGCAGCGTCTACCGCCTGTTTCGCGATCGGACGACCGGCGACTGGTTCGCCGACGGAATTTACGACTAGCCGGCCACCGGAGACGAGCGTGAGGACAGGGGAAACTGTTTGAGCCCGAAGGGCGAGTTTTGAGCCCTGCCCGCAACGCTCGTCTTCCGGTGCCGGCGTCGCCCATAAAAAAAACGGGCCGGGAGTCGCCCCCCGGCCCGCTTCCAGCTCCAAGAATCGGAGCGTTTGAGGCTAGTTGCCGATCAACGCGTGATTGGCGTCGCAGGCGCTGTCGAGCTGGATTGCGTCATACCCGACGCTGAACCGGCCCGAAGCGTCCATCACCACCGTCACCCAAGCCTGAGCCGCCGCCGGATCTTCCGGCGGATTGGAGCCCGCCGCTGCCACCGTGGTGTTCAGGTTCAGGAAGATCCAGCCGAAGTCGAACGACACCGGGAAGTCCTCTCCGTCCACTTCCGTACGCTGCGACTCGGCAGGGAACGGAATCAGGAAGTCACCCGGAGGCGGCGGGGAGAACGGCGGAACCTGCTGCAACTCCGGAGTCTCCGCCTCGTCGAAGATCACGATCTGCTCTTCGCCCAGCGGATACCACGACGGCAGGGTGCCGCACTTGAACGCGTTCTGGTCGACCTTCGAGTCGCGCCACACGAGGTAGCTCGTACCGCCGGTGAACGCGCCGCCGTTGATGTAGCGCGCGGCGAAGTTGGTCGACAGCGGCTCGCGGTTGTCCGCGGCCGTCCAG
>DASYKS010000022.1:0-3384 GCA_035995205.1 Thermoanaerobaculia bacterium | reverse complement strand
GACGCCGCCGGGTAGCTGCGCGAACTGTTCTTCTTCTTCGCGCGCTTCCTTGGCTTCATGCTTCTTCTCGGCCTTGACCTTGTGCCGGTGCTCGGTGCGCTGGGTGGTCGTCACGATCAGCGCGCTGAAGCGCTCGACCGGATCGAGCAGCGGCCCGTCGAGGGCCTTGGCGTCACCGATCCCGATCGCTCCGACGTGCGGAGCGCCACCCTGGTCGGCGGCGTTTTCGGTGGCGTCGGCGCGAAGGCGCACTCGCGCCGGAAGGTGTTCGTGTCCCGCCGCGGAGGCGACGGCGGGGAGAGCAAGAGACCCGACCGCCCCGAGCAGGGCAATATGTTTGCGTTCTATGAGCAAGCGATGAACCGTTACTGGGAACACCGCTCTTGTGTGTGGCCGCCGTCACACTTATCCCTTCAGAGTATGTATACTGTCGGCATGGCAGCGAACGACCGAAACAACCCGATCAACCGGAAAGCCTCCGACTCCGACATGACCGTCGTGGAGTTCTGGCGCGAGTATCCGGATGACGCTGCCTGTCTCGACAGGCTTTGGCGCGAGCGGTTCGCACCTGACGGTCATCACGCTCATTGCCCGGTCTGTGACAAGGAACGGAAGTTCCACCGGATCAAGTCCCGCGCCTCTTACGCCTGCGATTCCTGCGGCAAACACCTTCACCCCATGAAGGGGACGATCTTCGAGAAGTCCACGACCTCGCTACAGCTTTGGTTCTACGCCATGTTCCTGATGGCCAGCACTCGCTGCGGGATCTCCGCCAAACAGCTTGAGCGGGAGTTGGGCGTCACCTACAAGACTGCATGGCGCATGTTCAACAAGATCCGCAACGAGTTGATGAACGACGAGAACGACGGCCAGTTGAACGGCAAGGTCGAGGTTGACGAGACTTCATGGGGCGGCAAGCCGCGGAAGAAGCTGAAACGCGGTTCAGAGGTCGCGCGCTGGGCCGAGTCGCGGACGACGGTGCTCGGGATGATCGAGCGAGAAGGACGGGTGCGCCTGCGAGTCATCGAGTCGCGTAGAGGCGAGCCGCTGAGTGGAGCGGTGCGAACGCATGTGAATCCGGCCGCGTTCATGCTCACCGATGATTGGCCCGCGTACAAGCCGCTCCGGCGGGAGGGCTACAACGGCGCGACGATCAACCATTCCGCCGGGATCTACGTCGAAGGCGATATTCACACGAACACGATCGAGGGCTTCTTCGGCAACCTCAAGACGGGGATGCGAGGCGCCTATAAGCACGTGTCCGACCGCTGGATTCAGTCCTACTTGGACGAGTTCGCGTGGCGCCACAACGCTCGCTTGGAGCCGGGCGGCTACTTCGAGCAGCTTCTACGCCGAGCGGTCGCTATTTAGCTTTAGCGCGTTTGGTTTTGCGCGATACGGCCGTCGTTTTTGCGGCGGCGCGTTTTAGCTGGCGACCGACGATGTTCTGCTGCGCCCATTTTCTGCTGTCGGTTCGGCTGCCGCCTTCGTCTCCAGCAGGGAAATAAGCCGACATGGGTTCCATCGCTTCGCTCATCGCAGCGATACTCGCAGATCTGGCTTCTCTATCCATCTGAATCCTTCGTCAGGCAGGACGGTTGCAAGTTGGATCGGGCCCCCGCAAGCCGATTGACCTACAGAGAATTCGGTATAGCCGATCGTGACGCGCAAGATGTAGACCGCGAAGTTGACCGCATCCTGTATCGGCATTCCGCCATACAGAACTTCAGCGCCTAGATCCCCGACTAATTCTGAGATTTCCGCGGCCGTCCAGCCCTTTTCAGACAGCCGCACCGGAACTCTGATCGCGAATCCGTTCCAGAGCCGAGTAAAAGGGAAATCGATGCCACGCCAGTTGGGTCCAAAATCCTGTTCTTTGCGTACCCGGAGTGGCGCAGCGTCTTTCGGGAGTAAGAACTCCCACTCATCCGCGAAGTGGCTATTCGGGGAGTAGCCGGCGATATAGATCCCGAGGCCCGCTGAGTTTTCTCCGGAATTCTGAGTCAAGTCGCGAGTTGTGGTGTAACGGACTCGCCGGCACTTCCGTCATCCCTCCAGGGCCGCCACCTCGCTTTCGTTCTCGTCGCCCTGGTCCTCGAGGACCAGGGCGATCGACTCCTTGGAGAGGTAGCCGCGGGTCAGGAGCCACTCGTCATTTTGCTCGATCAGCAGGGCGCCGACCAGGCGGATGACGGAGGCATCGTTCGGGAAGATCCCGACGACGTCGGAGCGTCGGGCGATCTCCTTGTTGACACGCTCGAGGTTGTTGGTCGAGCGCAGCTTCGGCCAGTGTGAGGGCGGGAAGCGGTAGAAGGCCAGGAGATCCTCCTCGGCCCCGGTGAGGAGCTCCGCCACCTTCGGCGCCGTCGGGGAGAGACGCTCGATCACCGCGGTCGACCGCTCCTTGGCGTCCTCGAGGTCCTCGGCGGCGAAGACCTCGCGCAGGGCCGCGGAGACCATGTTTCGCTGCCCCGCCTTGCAGTGGCCGTGCATGTTCCGGATGAAATGGACGGTGCAGCGCTGCCAGGGGCAGCCCAGCACCTTGGCGACCGCCGCCTTCAGGCCCAGGTGGTCGTCGGAGACGCAGAGCCTCACGCCCTGGAGTCCCCGGGCCCGCAGCTCGCGCAGGAACGCCGCCCAGCCGGCCTCGGTCTCGGACTCTGCGATCTCGATGCCGATCACCTCGCGGCGGCCGCTCCGGTGCACGGCGAAGGCGACCATCAGCGCCTTGGAGTGGACGTGGCCACGGTCCCTGACCTTCAGGTGCTTGGCGTCGAGCCAGAGATAGGGGTGCTCGTCCTCGAGGGGTCTGGTGCGGAAGGCCTCGACCTGGTCGTCGAGCTCCCGGCAGATGCGGGAGACCTGGTCCTTCGACATGTGGATCCCGAGCTCGGAGACCAGGTGGTCGACCTTCCTGGTCGAGACCCCGTTGACGTAGGCCTCCATGACCACGCCGAGCAGCGCCTTCTCGCTCCTTTTGCGGGGCTCCAGGAAGCTGGGGAAGTAACTCTCCCCGGAGCGCTTGCGCGGGATCGCCAGCTCGATCTCGCCGACCCTCGTCGCCCAGGGCCTCGGGCGGTAGCCGTTGCGGTGGGTGCTCCTGGTCTCGGTGACCTCGCCTCTCCCGGCCCCGATCTGCCGGGAGACCTCGGCCTCCATCAGCTCGCGGGCGACCATCGCCACCGACTCCCGGAGGAAGTCGGGGTGCTCCTCGATCAACGCCTTGGCCACGACCTCGGCGCTCGTCATGCTCTGGCTCTCGGCCATCGTGGTGTTCCTTTCGTCAGTCGACTTGCAGGTCAACCGACGAGTCTGGGGCCCGCGGTGGCCGGAACTTCGTTCCGGCCCTTACGCGGCGGTTACACCACTTCTAGCGACGTGACC
>DASYKS010000021.1:0-26113 GCA_035995205.1 Thermoanaerobaculia bacterium | reverse complement strand
CCAGCCGCCGCGACCTTCCGGTCGCGGCGGTTCTGTTTTAGAGCGAGAATCCAGCCCATGACCCGCCGACTCGCGCTGCTGTTGCTTCCCCTGCTCGCATGCTCTCCCGTCGGCGGCGTCCCTCGCGTTTCCGAAGAAGCGGCCTGGCTGCGCGACTATCTGCGAATCGACACCACGAATCCGCCGGGCCACGAGAGCCGGGCGGTGGACTATCTCGCCGGCATCCTCGCCCGCGAGGCCATTCCCTACCGGCGGCTCGGCGCCTCGCCCGGGCGCGACAATCTCTGGGCTCGCCTGCCCGCCACGGCGGGCGGCGAAAGCAGGCAGGGCGCGATTCTTCTGCTGCACCACCTCGACGTCGTGCCCGCGGGCGCCGGATGGCAAGTGCCGGCGTTTTCCGGCGAGATTCGCGACGGCCGGCTCTGGGGGCGCGGCGCGATCGACGACAAGAGTCTGGGCATCGCGTTCCTCTCGGCATTGATCGATTTGAAACGGAGCGGCGTCGAGCGAACGCGCGACGTGATCTGGCTTGGCGTAGCCGACGAGGAAAACGGCGGCGGCGGCGGAACGGCCTGGCTGCTGGCGAAACATCCCGAGCTGTTTGCCGGGGTTACGGCCGTGATCGGCGAAGGGGGAGCGAACCGGGTGGCGGGGGGCCGCCTGCTCTGGTGGGGGATCGAAGTCGCGCAGAAGCGCCCGCTCTGGCTCAAAGTCACGGCCCGGGGGCGCGGCGGTCACGGCTCGGGTTTGAATCCCTGGAGCGCCAATCACGACCTGATCCGAGGTCTCGACCGCCTGCTCGAAGTTGCTCCCCGCTGGCGGGTCTCCGCTCCGGCCCGTACCTACCTGCACGCGCTCGCCCCGCTCCACAACCCGTTCTGGCGGCGCCGCTTCCTGGCGATCGATCGGATCGTGACCCCCGACGGGCCGCGGGAGATGCTGATGCCGGGGCTGGCCAATCTGTTCCTCGACACCGCGCAGATCACCGTTCTTTCGGGAGGGGACCGGATCAACGTCATCCCGGCGAGCGCAAGCGCTCAGATCGACGTTCGACTGCTCCCGGACACCGACGCCGCAAGTTACCTCCGGAAGGTCACGGAGGCGCTCGGTCCGGATCTCGAAGTGGACGTCTTGCTGACCTCGCCTCCGGCCGCGGCCTCGCCGACCACGACCCCGACCTTCGCCGCGTTGCAAAAGGCGCTCGGCGGATCGGCACCGGTCGTGCCGGCTTTCATCGCGGGTTTAACCGACTCGCGCTACTTTCGCGAGCGGGGCATCCCCGCCTACGGCTTCTCCCCCTTCGCGCTCGAAGGGCCGGATCTCGCCGGGATCCACGCCAGCGACGAGCGCATCCCGCTCGCCGAGCTCGACTTGGGGATCGAGCGGACGAAAAGGTTCCTCAAGAACCTCGCGACTCCCTGACAGTTTCTGCTGGGAAGGTGACGTATTTTGGCAAGACTTCCGGGAAATTTGCCCGAAATCACTGATTTGGCAGGGAGTTCCGGTTAGAGCCCCCTGGCACGTGGCTTGCGATTCCTTTCCCCATCAGGAGTTTGAGGAGGGTTTGGAATGTTCTCTGAACGACGAGACCGGGCCAGCGGCTTCACTCTGATCGAGCTTTTGATCGTCATCGCGATCATCGGCATCATCGCCGCCATGTTGATCCCCAATCTGTTGGATGCCATGCAGAAGGCCAAGCAAAAGCGGACCGTATCCGAGATCAAGATCGTCGGCACGGGTCTGATGTCCTGGCTGACCGATCAGACGGGCGCCGCCGCCGCGGGTGCGACGACCACCACCGTCACCAAGATCAGCGACTACGTGACCATCACTCCGACCGTCTTGCAAACCGTCTTGCAGCCGAACTATGTCGGCCTGCTGCCCCGGCTCGACGGCTGGAAGCACCCGTACGACTACTACCTCAACGTCACGGATCCGACCAACAAACACGTAATGGCGATCCGCAGCTCGGGGCTCGACGGCACCCCCTCCGGCGACACCTACACCTACGGCTCGTTCTTCCCGACCGACTACGCGCAGGACATCGTTTGGACCGACGGCTTCTTCGTCCGCTGGCCCGAAAAGCCCTGAGGCTCCGAGGTCACCGAGACGGCGGGGGCGGAGCGTGTTGACGTAAGATCCGCCCCGCCGTGCCCCTCTTTCTTCTCTACTGGATCTATGCCGGGATCGTCGGCCTGCTGGTCGGCAGCTATCTGAACGTCGTCATCTACCGGCTGCCGCGCCGGCTCTCGACGGTCCTGCCCCGCTCGCGCTGCCCGGCCTGCGGCACGCAGATCCGGCCCTACGACAACATCCCGGTCTTCGCTTTCCTCTGGTTGCGCGGGCGCTGCCGGACCTGCGGCGTTCGCATCGGTTGGCGCTATCCGGCGATCGAGGCGCTCACCGGTGCGCTGTTCGTGGCCTCGGCGATCAAGTTCGGCCTGAGTCTCGATGCGCTGGTCGCCGCCGCGTTCTGCGCCGCGATGGTGGTGCTCGCATCGATCGACGCCGAGCATTACCTTCTGCCGGACCGGATCACGCTGCCCGGAATCGCGATCGGCCTCGCCGTGCAGCCCTGGCTGCGCGGACCCGGCCTGCTCTCCGCGGCGATCGGCGCGGCGGCCGGAGCGGGGGTCCTCACCTTCGTCTGGGGGGTCTGGTATCTAATCCGGCGCGAGCACGGCATGGGCTTCGGCGACGTCAAGATGCTCGCCATGATCGGCGCCTTTTTGGGCCTCCGCTCGATGGGCGTGGCGCTGTTCGTGGCCGTTCTCGCGGGAGCGCTTTGCGGCCTGGCGCTGCTCGCCGTCGGCCGGTTCGGGTTTCGCTCGAAGCTGCCATTCGGGTTGTTCCTCGCGTTCGGAGCGCTGGTCGGGTTGTTCTTCGGCGACGCGCTCTCGACCGCGTATCTCGGCCTGTTGTAAAAGGGGCGGATGCGGCGACCTCAGAAGCTCGGCGCGCGGCGGGAGATCTTGATCCTGCTGCCGGCGACCCTCCTGCTGCTGGTTTTGATCTCGACCTTCACCCTGCTCTCGCTGCGCAGCGCGCTTGCCCGTTGGCAGGAAGAGCGGTGCGATCAGGCCGCCGCGATTGCCGGGCGCCTGGTGCGCCAGCTCGCCGAGCCAAGCGGCCCCGCCGAGTCCGATCTCGCCCGCCTGGCCGAGCCGGTGCGTGCCCTCGGCGGGAGCGTCGCGGTGATCGACGGCGAAGGGAAGACGATCGCGGAGATCGGGCCTTTCGCCGGGCTCGGCCCGCCGGCTCGAACCGGCGACGCGGCCAAGACCTGGGGGCCGCTTCTTACCGGCGGCGATTTCGTGGCGGCCCGGGTGCCGATGCGCGGCGCCGGACGGAGCCTGATCGTCGAGCTCCCCGCGGTCGCGCTCGCGAGCCAACTGCGCGCGGTCCATTGGCTCACCCTGGTCGTTCTGCCGGTCAACGCCGCCCTTCTACTGCTCGCGCTGTTTTCCCTGCAACAGATTCTCGGGCCGTGGGAACGCCTGCTCGCGCGAGCCGAGCAGGCCGGCAGCATGCGTTCGGGCGACGAAGACGAGGTCGACTTTCTGCTCGCGACGTTCGAACGGGCGCTTGCCGGCGCTCTGGGACCGGCCGACCCGGCGGGCGGAGAGGATGACCTGGCGGCGCTCGAACGGACCCTTTCGCCCAGTCTGCAGAGCGGCCTGCTGCTGCTCGATCGACAGGGCGAGGTCTTGGCGTTGAACGACCTGGGCGCCGCCCTGCTCGGCCTGCCCCCCTTCCGGCCTCCGGTTCGCTCCGCGGCGCCGGTCGCCGGCCCGGACGTGCGCGAGCTGCTGGCCGGCCGGCCGGAGGTGCTCGCCTTGGTCGTGCCGGCGATCGCCTCGGGCAGCGGCGTCCAACGCGAAGAGCTGAGCATCGAGGGTCCCGGACCTCTCGGAGCGGGAAACCGGCGGACGATCCTCGGGCTCTCCGTACACCCGCTGCGGCGCGTCGACGGCGGCGTCCGCGGCCACCTCGTCCTGTTCTCCGATCTCACCGAGGTGCGGCGGGAGGGCGAGCAGGCCCGGATGGCCGAAGGGCTCGCCCAGCTCGGCGAAATGGCGGCCGGGGTGGCCCACGAGCTGCGCAACGGCCTTGCGACCCTGCGCGGCTATCTGACCCTGATCGAGCGCAGGCCCGACGGGGAGTCGGTGGGCGATTACCTGGTGGAGATGCGACGGGAGACCGAGCATCTGGAGCGGGTGGCCGGCGATTTCCTCGAATTCGCCCGGCCGGGCTCGGCGCGCCTCCTGCCGGTGGCGCTGGACGTGCTTCTGGCGCGCGCCGCGCACGATCCGGCGCTCGGCGGCCTGGCCGTAACCGTCGCGGGCGAGCCCGCGCTCACCGCGTCGGGCGACGAGCCGTTGCTGTCGCGCGCCCTGCGCAATCTGCTCTTGAACGCCGCCGAGGCCGAACGCCGGGCGGGCGGCAACGGTCCGTTGGAGATCGCGGCGCACAGAACTTCCGAGGGCAATCTCGCGATCGAGATCCGCGACCGCGGACCCGGAGTGCCTCCGAAGATCCGCGAGCGGCTCTTTCAGCCGTTCGTGACCGGCCGGCCGGGCGGTGTGGGATTGGGGCTTGCCCTTGCCTACCGGATCGTCGCCCTGCACGGGGGCACTCTCGATCTCGCCGACCGGCAAGGGGGCGGCACGGTCGCCACCCTCGTCCTTCCCGCGGCCTGAGACGCGAGCGAAACCTTGCCGCGCCCGGCCGCATCCACTCCCGCTCAAGGAGGGGTGGGATCGGCCGGCTTCGCCTTCTCTTCCTTCGGCTCCACCTTGAACATCGAGGCCTTGGGCGCGAACTTCACGGTCTCGTAGCTGATGACCTGCGGGAAGGTGGTCGAGAAATCGGTCGACTCCCCGGGTGCCAGGCTCGGCTTCTGGACCACCGCCGGTTGCGCGCCCACCACGACGCCCTGCCGGTCGACCAATTGGATCTCCAGCTCGATCGACGCGGCCATGTCCTTGCCGGCGTTTTGCAGCGTGCCCGAAACCCTGATCCGGTTGCGCGCCGGGTCGATCGACTGGCTCCAGACCACGACCTCGAGACCCGGTTTCGGCGTTTCCGTGGGCGTCGTTTTCGCCCCCGTTTTCGCTCCCCCCTGATCGCCGTCGACGTCCGCGGTCGTCCCCTCGGCTTGCGGGTGCGGGAAGTCCTTGTCGGTGAACGACCAGCGCGCCTTGGGTTTGACCTCCTCGGCGGGCGCCGATTCGACCTCGGCCTCCTCGCTGGCGCGCACCGCCTCTTCGGTCGCGCGGGCGCTCGCCTCCAGATCGACCTGGTCGCCGCGGAGCGACGACAGTTTGCCGTCGATCGAGGTGAACACGATCTGCTTGCCCGAAACCTTCCACGTCCCTTTCACTTCGAGCCGCGAGCCGTCGCGCAGCACCAGCCAGTCGGCCCGCGCGGTGGTACCCGCAACCAGCGCAACCAGCAACACCGACGCCTTGAGCCACATCGCTCTTCTTCTCACTGGTCCCTCCAGTTCTGCTCGCGCACGCAGACCGGAATCGCGGCGACGCAGACGAGCTCGGTATCGACTTGGAACGTCTTGATGTCCTGGGTATATGCCGTGAACTTGCAATCCGTGGGGAACAACGAGCGCAACGTCTTCACCGCCTCGTTGCTCGGACGGCACACCGCGCCGGTCGGCGGAGGCGCGTCGCTGCCCCTCGGGTTCTTGCTGATGTTGGTCTCGACGAACGGATTGGTGACGAAAGCCAGGACCACCCGGCGTCGATCCGTAGGTTGAGAACCGAGCACCGCGTCGCCGTTGGTCGCGAGCACCGTGTAGATGTTGCTGGTGCCGTTCCTTTCGCACAGACCCGCGGCATTGGGCCGGATCGCGGGCAGGAAACCGGTGAACACGACGATACCCGACAGCGTGAGCGACTTCGAGATCAACCTCTCGTTCTCCGCGAGCCTCATGATCCAGCCCGACTGGCTGCCGATCGGCGGCGCGTTCAGGAAATTCGTTCCGCCGCCGGCCAGCGCGCTGTCGAGCGTGATCTGCACGAAGTCGGCTTCCGTCTTGGGCAAGGTCGTGTTGATGCTCGGCAACTCGCTCGCGCCGAGCACGTGCCAGCCGGTGTCGAGCAGGAAGTAGAACCGGCCTTCGATCAAGGCTTCGGCCTTCTTGTCCGGGTCGCTCCACAAGTCCTCGCGGTTGCCGGTGCCGAAGCCGATCGCGAACGAGCCGCTCTTGGAATCGAACACCACCGAGGGCGGGAAGTAGATCGGCCGGATCTCTTCGCCGGAGCCGCCGCGGTCGGTCGCGGTGTCGAACACCTTGAATGGCGCCCAGGCGGTCGAGGTGATCCGTTTGACGCCGCCGCCGATGTCGACCAGCTCGACGTCCTTGCTCATGTCCACCTTGTACAACCAGCCCTTCGTGGTGCCGATGTAGATCCGGTCCAGATAGCCGTCGAGGTCGGTGTCGACCGCCGCGGGGTCGCTCGGCGCAGAACCGTCGAGAACCCGCTTGTAGAGGATCTTGCCGGTTTCGATGTCGACCATGTAGAGCCAATTGCCGGTCTTGTTCAGCTGGCTCGGATCCATCCCACCACCGAAGACGGCGACGTAATGGTCCTCGTACTGCTTGGGGTCGGACAGCGCGTTGGTCACGATGCGGATCCGGCCGGTGTTCGGCGTCGACCAGGTGTCGCCGAGATCGGGCACCAAGTTGCCATCCTCGTCCGAGCCGTCGGCGAAGCTCCAGAGCACCGAACCGAAAGGCACCGGCCCGCAGCCGGTTCCGCCGTTCCAGCAGGACGGAACATAGGTGGAGCCGGAAAGCGGGCGAGGAATCCCCCCGCCGTCGAAGGTGTCGGGCTGGGTGACGTCGAGAGCGAAGTAGCCGGAACCGCCCTCGCGCAGCCCGCCGATCAAGACCGTGCGCCACTCGCGTTCGGTCGCGGTCGGCGTGCCGTTGTGGCTCGAATCGATGAACGCGTCGTCGACCTGAATCGTGCCGTCGACCCCCCAATCCTGCCGGGTATCTTCCGACTGAACGCGGAGATGCTCGAGCATCGGCCGGGGGACGAAGGAAAGCGCCTCTTTGCCGGTTCCGTTGTCGAACGCCGGAGGCGACACGTTGTCGCGATAGATTCCGGCATCGAACAGGTGGAGCTCGCCTTCGTTGCCGCCGACCGCCACCAGGCGACGACGGAATTGATGCTTGGTGCGGAAGCAACGATACCCCTTGTTGGTCGTCGTACACGCGGTCGCGGTGCCCGGCGGATTCGGCACGTCCGCGTCGAAATAGGCGATTCGGGAGGGCGCGCTCACCAGCACCGGGTTCGAGTGGAAGATGTCGCCGAGCGCGAAGCGAACGGTTTGCGTCGCATCGAGGTTGGCGAGCTTTTCCTGCAACGTGTACTTGATCGCGTTTTCGACCTTCAGGTTCGCCGCGGTGACCTGGCTCGAAATGAGCGGATCGGCGACCAGTTTCATCCCTTCCCAGAGATCCTGCTGGGTGGCGAGGGTCGTCTGCGGCAGCAACAGGCGCCGGGTGACCGGCACCGCCGACGTGGTCGCGGCGGCCGGATAGAAAAGGCGCCGCTGGTTGTCGGCGGCACCGATGCTCCAGAGCGGCGTCGCGGGCGAAACGGGGTTCAGCTCGGCCATCGTCGGCGCCTGGGTCAGCAGCTGTACGCCCGCGTCCCACAGGAAGCATCCGCTCCGCTTGGTCGACGTGCAGGGGATCGTCGTGTCCGGTTTTCCGGTCGCGCTGTTGATCGGGATCGGCTTCAAGAAAGCGTTCAGGTGTCCGTCCCAGGTGGCGCCCGCCCCGCGGGACGTCGCCGCGGGCTCGATGAACGACGCGGCGTTCAAGGGCGTGAACGTCGGCACGTAGATCGTGTCCTCGAAGTTCGCCTGAACGGTCGGCACCGCGGCGGAGGAGAACGAGCGGCTCGCCTGGGTCACGCGTTCGAAGATCGATTCGAGCGCGTTGTTCAGACCGGTCTGATCCGATGGGTTGAACGGTTGGACGGTACCGCCCGAGCCCTTGCTGGCCAGGCACGACAAAACGTTGCCCGCGGTCGAGACCTGGCCGAAGGCGATGACGAAGGTCTCGACGCCGTATTTCTCGAACAGGACTCTCGCCCCCTCGCAAGCCGGACCGAGCTCGCCATTACCGCCGCAGGTGTCGAGTCCGTCGGTGAGGATCAGGAGATATTTCCCCCGGCAGCCGAACAACGAGTCGTCCACTTGCGCCACGTCGACCCATCCGGGCGTCGCGCAACTGGAGCTCGCCCCGTTGTCGTCGTGGCAACCGGCGTACCAGTCGCGAAACTGATTCATCGAGTTGCCGAGCGGCGTGAATCCTTGGGCGAGCAGAGGCACCTGTTGGGCATTCACCAACGGCGGGTTCTGCGTCGCCACGCCGCCGCTGGTCTGGACTTGAAAGTAGCGTGCTTCACTGAAATCCGGGACGGTTTCCGAGCCTCGAAGGTTCGGCGCCAGACGGCGCAAGATCTCGTCCCGGTTCGTGACGGTCCAATCGAACGGCAGGAAGTCGCCGCGGTCGAATTTCGGATTCGCCGGATAGGTCGGGTTGATCGAGGTCGAAAGCCTGTAGCGGTCGACGGCCGAGTCGGTGTTCGGGTCCATGCCGGCGCAGCTCTCCAGCACGCCCGTGCCCGCTCCGGTCTCGGGTCCCAGCGGCACGTCTTCCGCACCGAAGACCTGTCCCGTGCTCGAGGTTCCCGAAAGCGCGGTCAACGCCTGGCGCACCAGGGTGAACGAGACCGTCTGTTCCTCGGCAGGCGAGTAGGTGCCGGTCGGCACGCCGGCCACGATATTACAGGTCAGGTTTCTTTCCCGCACGACCTTGACGCTGATCGTCGCATCGCCCAGGTTGCCGCCGACGATCGTGGTCGTCGTCCGATAAGTCCGGCTGCTCTGGCGCACAAAGTACACGGTTCCCTGGTTGCCGACGTCGCCCGTTCGCGGGTGCCACCGGAGTTGATTGACGAAGCCGCTCGTGGGCACGGTGATCGGATTGTTGCAAGCCTGCTGCGGCGTATTCGTCCCCAGATCCTCGCCGCCGAAGATGTACGTTACGTTGACCGTAGGGTAGGAGAGCGGATTGGCGCCCCAGGCGCCGCTCGCCTGCGCCATGTAGACCCAATGCTTGCGCCGAACCAGCGTCTGGTCCTGGTTGAACGTGGCGAAGCCGTAATGGACGTCCGGGTTGTTCAACAGCGCGTTGTAGAGCGACTGTTTCGCCTGATACATCTTCGACGCCGGATCGTCGGCCGAACCGATCGGAACCGCCGAGTCCGACGGCTGTTCGGCCATCGAGCCCGAGGTGTCCAGGAGGATGAACATCAACGGATCGGCGGGCGACTGGCGCAAGAGCAAACGATCGTCGGCTCGGCCGCGGCCGAGCGCGAGGCTCAACCCCGCGAGCAGGATCGTCGCCGCGACCTGTCGCGACCGTCCGGAGAGTCTCTGTACTCGGTGCTTCATAACTCCTCCCGGCGGCACGAATCCGGCCGCCCGCTCCGCGGACGAATAGAGCCTCTATCGCTCCGTCAAGGCACGATCGGCAACTGCGGTTTGTAAGGCTGAATGTCGACCATCGCGTTCAGCCGCTTCTCGGCCATCGCCACGGTGGAGCCGCCCGCGGTGCCCGTGCGGCTCGCGGTGACGTCGACGAAATAGGTGATCGCCCGGTACGGCTCTTCGCCCGGCTGCTGGTTGATCTCGCACAGCGCGCAGTACGGTGAGTTGAGCCGGGTATACGAGTTGCGTTGGACCTGGATGCCGAGATTCGCGGGCGAACCGAGATCGGAAGTAAACGAGCTGCCGGCTTGGAATTCGCCGAGGATCAAAGCGCGCGAGGTCGATTCCATGATCGCCGAGTCGGCGGCGTAGAAGACGCGATTGATCATTTTTTCGTTCGCGCCGATCTGCAGCTCGTTCTGGGTCACCAGGGACAGGGAGAGACCGATCACCGTGAGCAGCAGGAGCAGCAGCAGGGCAACGATGTACGCGCTCCCCTGTTCGGCCGAAAGGCCTCCCGCGCGCGGGATCTGGCAACGAATCTTCATGACAGGTTCCTCAGGTCGACGACCGTTTGCAACAGCCGGCGCCGGTACATCAGGTCGGTGCGCCCGTTGGTTCGATCGGGAACGTCGAAAGCGTAGGCATGGTCCTCGGAACGATCGAGGACCGGCGCGACGTAGTCGGGATCGCGCCGCTCGGTGCGCGCGAGCGTGCTGATCCGCAGGTAGGCCAGTTTGCCGGCGATCGGGTTCTCCGGCGCGGCGTTGGCCGCCTCGGCGATCCGGGCGTTGCCCAGCCATTCGTCGGTCGGCCGCCCGGCGAGATCCGGACTTTCGATCACCTGGCCGTCGTTGTTGGTGTCGATGCCGTAGGACGCCTGGAGATCGACGATGCCGGACGAGATGTCGACGGTCAGGTTCGCGGCATCGTTCCCGTAAGCGAGCTCGGTGCCCGGATAAAAACGCGCGCGGGTGAGAACCGGCACCAGGTCGCTCACCGGATCGGTCGGATCGGCCCGGTCTTCGCGCACGTAGTACCGGTATTCTTCGAGGATTCCGACGTAGATCGCGCTGGTCAGCTGCGGCGGCATGTGGAAGACCCCCGGCGGCTGGAGGGCGCGATAGGCCACGCTCTTCGGGTTGTTGTTGGTCACGTATTTGATCGTCACGCCGGCCATCCCGACGGCGCAGGTGGTCGCGGTCTTCGTCGAGTTGATCGGGTCCATCTCGACCACGGCATAGAAAGCGTGATCGAGCGGGGAGACCAGGACCAGCGCTTCGGCGCTCGCTCCGCGCAGGGGATCCGCGGCGGCGTCGATCAGATCCTGAAACGGCGCGAGCGGTTGGGGAATCCCCGCGGGCGAGATGGCGCAGAGCTGAAACTCGCCGTTGGTGGTCGTGGCGGGATCGGCGTCCCCCGCGCTGCCGGCCGGGTTCGCAGCATCGTCCCAGCGGCGGAACGTCCGTTTGTCGAGCGAGTTCAGCTGAAAGATCTGGGTCGAGAAGACGCCGCGGAGAGTGATGAGATCCGTGCCGTCGAGCAGCTTCGGGGAGCCGCCGTCGCCCGGGATCAAACGCGCCGCCGGGCCGGTGACGTTGCCGCGCACGGCGACCGCGATGCCCGCCGGCAAAGGCGTCCCCGGTTGGACGGAGGGCAGCCCGCCGCGACCGGCCATGCGGGCGAGCCGCACCATGTCGTACTGGCCGATCCGCAGCGACTGCTGCATCTCGGAGATCCGGGTCTGGACCCGGGCGAGGCGGTCGCTCAGGTTGAACAGCTGGAGCATGATCAGGGTCAGGATCAAGGTCACGGCCAGCACGATCAACAGCTCGACGACGGTGAACCCCAACCGTTGGCGGCGAAACGAACGACCCATTCTCATCGGCCGGACTCCCCTAGAAGACCTTGATCGAAGACAGCGTGACTTTTTTGGTCAGACCGAGGAGCGCCAGAGCGGTGCTCGTACCGGTTCGGCCCGGCGAGACCTCGATGTCGATCTGGCGCAATTGGGCGGGCGGAACCACGCCGCCCGGTTGCAGCGTCGCGCAACGGCCATTGATGAAACCGGCGAGATCGCATTGCCGGACCGTCACCTTGCGGTTCCAGACCGGCTCCTCCGAGCCGAGCTTCGTCGTGTCGACCCAGGTCTTGGAGATTCCCGAGTAGTAGGTGGTGATCACCCGCTCGGTGACTCCGGCCGGCACCGTGACCTCCGTATTGTCGAGCGGCAGATCGATCAGTCGTTCGAGCTCCGATTTCGCCGCGTTGGTCAGCTGGGTATATTGGTTGCCCGAGGAGTTGCTCATCGCGGATCGAGTGAAGATCGGCAACAGGCCAAGGAGAATGAACAACAGGATCCCCGCGGCGATCAATACTTCGACCACGGAGAAACCGCGTTCCTTCTGCGGTCGCTTCCCACGGAAGCTCCAAATCTCTTGCACGAGGGCTCCTTTTTCGGCGTCAGCGCGGACTGTCTTGCAATGCGGGCCAAAGCAAGGCCGGGGCCAAACCTGGACAGCTTTTGTTTGCAATGGCTTGGCAAGGCGCTCCATCATCCGGTCACGGGTCGCCCGTTACCAGACGTAACGATTCTGCCTCAGGATCTTGGGCCGTAGAAGTCTCATTGGGTACCGTAGACTGCCGATTGGAAGCCATAGAACTTCCGTTGGGCGCAAGAGATGGCCATTTGGGGGAGATAGAAACCCCATTGGGCGCCATAGAACTTCCATTGGGCGCCATGGCCGGCCGTTTGGGGGAGATATTTCTTCCATTGGGCGAGATCTGCCGCCGATTGGAAGCCATAGAACTTTCTTTGGGAGCCATAGAAGTCCCATTGGGCGCCATGGAAAGGAGCATGGGCTCCAACGGACGTTCTATCTCTCCCAAGCGACGTTCGAAGCGCCCCAACGGACGTTCCAGCTCCCCCAAACGACGACCAAAACTCGCTCGCGGACGTTCCAGCTCCTCCAAACGAAGTCCGGATCTCGCCAATGGGCGTTCCAGCTCTTCCATCCGGCCGTCGGAGTGCTCCAACGGAGCGTCGGGGTCTGCCAACGGAGGGGTTGGCCCTGGTAGCGGTCTATGAAGCAGTCAATCTTCTTGGGTTTCGACCTTCGGCGCGAGTGACTTGGCTCGAAGGGCGAACGGTCGCTGGGCTCGGGAATCGAGAGGAAGGAGCCAAAGCGATCGAGCAGGTGTTCCGCGATTTCAAGAACCTGGGGATCGCGTACGACGCGGGACTCGCCGCACTGGAACTGGCTGCATTGCGGAACTAGCTGAGCTAGGTTGCCCGAGCGAAGCGAGGGCGCTGGCCGAAGATCTCGTACCCCGCTTTCAAGACCAAGGGGTCGAGCGCGAGCTACTCGCGGCTCTCGCCCTGTGGGTGGAGGCTGCGCGCTAAGAGAGCGCCTCTGCAGGCACCGCCCGCGCTCTTCTCCGCCAACTCGAAAGCCGCCGACCGCTCGACGTAGCCGAACCGGGGGAGAGGTCATGACGAGCTCCGTTCAGAAGGCGACCTCTCCCTTGCCGGGTCCAGCTACTGCCGATTCGCGCAGAGGCCGTTTGGGTTGAGCTCGCAGGCGTTGTCCCGCAGGACTGAGCTGCAGTGACCGTTCGGGTCAACGCCGCAACGGTTGACCAATGGCGCCGTTTGCAGTGGCCGCTGGGATCGAGGCTACAGCCATTTACTATCGGTGCTGTTCTGCAGTGGCCGTTTGGATCGAGGCTACAACCATTTTCCGCCCAGATCGAGTTGAACTTCCCAAGTAGGCGATCGAGCCAGCCGGCCGCATTCCAGGGCTCAGCCCGGGCCGCAGCGGGTGTCGCAAGTGCAACGACGACGAACAAGGCGACAGCGAAAGCGCGGAGAGTACGAGACATGTCGGGCTCCCAATTCGAAGCGACGCCGCCGCGGGCCGCCACGGCCGGGGGCCGCCCCTCCTTCAAGTATGGTGCGCCACTCGCGGGTAAGCGGTTGGGGGCCGAAAGTAGGGCGGCGGCGCAGGACGACCCGGAGCGCTCTCTCGAATTGGCGAATCTCTACCGGTACTTCGGCACCCCTTCGAGATCCAATTCCTGAATCTTCCGCTGGAGCGTGCGATAGCTGATCCCGAGCGCTTCGGCCGCGCGTTGCTTGTCACCCGCCGCGGCGATCAGGGCGTGCTCGAAGCGCTCGCGCTCGGGACGCGGCGGCCGGAGCGCGGCCCGGAGGTCGGCGGCGCAGAGGGTCGGACCCGCGGCGAGGATCGCCGTCCGTTCGAGGACGTTTCCGAGCTCGCGGACGTTGCCCGGCCATCGCTCCGCCAGGAGTAGCTCGATAGCGTCGGCCGAGAGCGTCAGCGGAGGGCACCGCAGGCGCTCCGAGAGCCGTGCCAGGAGATGCCGGGCGAGAAGCGGAATGTCGCTCGCCCGCTCGCGCAACGGGGGCAACTCGAGCGGAAAGATCGAGAGGCGGAAGAAAAGATCGGAGCGGAACGAGCCGGCCGCCGCCATCGCTTCCAGATCGCGGTTGGTCGCCGCGACCAGCCGGACGTCGGCGTGCAGAGTGGCGCCCCCCCCCACCCGCTCGAACGAACGCTCCTCCAGCACGCGCAGCACCTTGCCCTGGACGGCGGGACCCAGCTCGCCGATCTCGTCGAGAAACAGGGTGCCGGAGGCGGCGAGCTCGAAACGCCCGCTCTGGCGCTTGTCGGCGCCGGTGAAGGCTCCGCGCTCGTGGCCAAACAGCTCGTTTTCGATCAGGGTCTCGGGGATCGCGGCGCAGTTGACCGCGACGAACGGCCCGGAACGCCGCGGCGAGAGCGCGTGGAGCGCCCGTGCGAATAGCTCTTTACCCGTGCCGCTCTCTCCTGTTAGCAACACCGTGCTCTCGGTCGGCGCCACCCGTTCGAGCAGGCGCAACGCGGCGCGCAGCCGGGGATGCCGGCCGACGATCGGCGGCGCGCCGGGCGGCGCGAAGGCGGGGATCGCCTCACCCGGAGCGGGCTCTTCGGTGCCCAGGGCGCGTTCGAGCAGGCGGGCCAGATCGTCGATCTCGACCGGCTTTTCGAGAAAGTCGTACGCCCCTTGCTTCATCGCCTCGACCGCGGTCGCGACGGTGCCGAACCCGGTAAGCACGATCACCGGGGCCGAAGGCGCCGCGTCGCGCGCCGCGGCGAGCACGTCGAGGCCTGTGCCGTCCGGCAGCTTGAGATCCGAAAGCACCGCGGCAAACGGTCCTGCGGCAAGGAGCGCGCGGGCGCCCGAGACGTCCGCGGCGCTCGCCACCTCGTACCCTTCTTCGGAGAGCGCCGTCACCAGCAGCCGGCGGAGCGACTCCTTGTCCTCGACCACCAAGAGCCGGCCGCGCCGACGAACCGGGCCGCGCGGGCTCACGGCGCCCCGCGATACGCCAGGACCACCGCCTCGGCAAGGGCGGCATCGTCTTCCGGATCGACCGTGCGCAGATCGAGCAGGAGGCGCCCTTCGCGCAGGTAACCGACCACCGGAACCGGCCCCGAGCGCAGGCGGCGCGAGATCTCGGGCTGGTCGGGCAGGGCGAGCGCGAGCCCCGGAATCGGCGCCTCGGGCGCGGAGCCGCCGCCCAGGAACGCTTCGGCCGGCGCGATCTCGGACGGCACGCCCGCCCCGGCGAGTTTCGTGGCGAGCGCCTCCAGCCGGGCGCGATGGCGCGCCGGATCGGGCCACAAGCGATCGATCGGCAAGGGGGCGCCCGCCAGGTGCAGGCGCAGAACCCCTTCGAGCGCCGCGAGCGCCGCGCGGTCGGGGCGCAAGGCGCGATAGAACGGATGCTTGCGGCAGCGCTCGATCAGCTCCCGGCGGCCGACCAGAACACCCGCCTGCGGTCCGCCCATCAGCTTGTCGCCGCTGCCGCAACAGAGATCGCAGTCCGCGGCGATCAGCTCGGCGAGGCTCGGATGCGCGCGCAGCTGGGGCTCGGAGCGCGGGCGGAGCAGGCCGCTTCCCTCGTCGACCAGGACCGGCACGCCGAGCCTCTTCCCAAGCGCCGCGAGCTGTTGCGGCGCCACCGCGGCGACGAAGCCCGACTGCTTGAAGTTGCTCGGGAAGACCTTGAGCAGGAGGGCGGTGGACGGTCCGATCGCCGCCTCGTAGTCCGCGAGCCGGGTGCGGTTGGTGCTCCCCACCTCGACCAGCCGGGCGCCGGCCGCGGCCATGATCTCGGGCAGCCGGAACGAGCCGCCGATCTCGACCAGCTCGCCGCGCGAGACCACCACCTCGCGCCCCGCGGCCAGGCTCGCGAGGACCAGCACCAGAGCGGCCGAGTTGTTGTTCACCGCTACCGCCGCCTCCGCTCCCGTGGCGCGCATCAGAAGACGCTCGACCCGGCCGTTGCGCTGCCCCCGCCGGCCGGTCGCAAGATCGAATTCCAGATCGCACGCCGCGTCGAGCAGGGCGGGCAGCGCGGCGGCCACTTCCTTGGGCAGCGGCGCGCGCCCCAGATTGGTATGGAGGAAGATGCCGGTCGCGTTGATCACCCGGACCAGCCGGGGTCCCTGTTCGGCCGCGAGAGCGGCTTCGATCGCCTCTGGCAGATGCTCGATGCCGGCCGCTCGGGGGTCGGAAATCCCGCGCCCGTCGCCCTCGGGCAGAGGGCGCAAGGCCTCGACCGCACGGCGAGCTTGGACCGTCACCGGATTACGTCCGTATAATGCGACGAGCCTCGCCACTCGCGGATGCGCGAGGAGGCGGTCGATGGAGGGGAGTCGGCGGCGGTCGTCTTCGACCGGCGTCTCCGATTCGACCTCAAGATCGGGCGCGGACGTGGAATCTTCCATTCCGCCGGGCATTCTAGGAGAAGCGTGAACCCCAAGCGAAATGCTCCGCCCTTCGGACCCGGCGCGGGACATGCAGGCCCTGGATCCGCGCGAGCGCGGGGTCAGGTCACGGGAGTGAACGCGACGGCGAAGCCCGGGCCGGTCTCCCACCAGGAGGCTCTGGACTCTATCGAGAACTGGATCCGGCAGCTGCGGATCGATTTCGAGCGGTTCCTGAGCGGCGCGCTGCCGTTCCCGCCGGAAGATCTGCGCACGCGGATCCAAAACCAGCTCAAGGAGCTGCACAACGCCACCAACCGCTCCGCCGTCGAGGGGTTCCGGCTCGGCGTCCTGGAGGCACGGTTCAACAGCTACAACGAGCTGTTCAACCGGCGGGTTCGAGAGCGGGAAGAGGGGCGCAGGATCGCCCGCGCCGCCGCCACCCCTCTCCCGCCTCCTCGATTCGATCCTCGCAGCGGGATCCTGGTCGACGGCAAGGTCGATGCTCGGGCGGCCGAAGCGCTCTACACCGCGCTCGCCGCCGGGTCGGGCGGCGGTCCCGCTTTCGATCTCGCGACCTTTCAGACCTATCTCGAACGCCAGACCGCGGCGTTGCGCGGGAAGACCGGCTGCGCGGCGGTGCAGTTCCGACTCGCCGAAGAGGATGGCAAGCTGAAGCTCAAGGCGCGCCCGGTGGGCGATTAAACCGGCAACGCCGCCGACCGGCTATCCCTTGAGCCACCGAAGAGCATAGATTCCCGTTTCGTTCGCCTTAGGAAGGAGATTCAAGTTGCGCAAAGCCCTCTGGACCGTCCTCGCCCTCTCGCTCGCCGCGCTCGCCACGGTCGCTGCGGTACCGCCGAACCTCTCCACCGCGATTACGGCGCAGCAGAAGCTCGCGGCCGAGCGGCCGGACGACCCGACCGTGCAGAACGACCTCGGCAATCTGCTCCAGCTCGCGAAGCATTCGGACGAGGCGGAAGCCGCCTACCGTCATGCGATCGAGCTCGACGGCAAGCGCGCCTCGTTCCACTTCAATCTCGGCCTGGTGCTCGAAAAGCGCGGCGAGAACCGGAACGCGATGAAGGAGTACAAGGCCGCGGTCGACCTTGAGCCGCGCCATGCCTGGGCCCACTACCAAATCGGCGCGCTGCTCGAAAAGGCGGGGCGCAACGAAGCGGCGATCCGTTCCTACGCCCGGGCCTTCGCGCTCGATCCGCAGCTCGGCTTTCCCGAAGTCAACCCGAGCCTTCTCGACAGCAAGCTGACCACCTCGGCGATGCTCCGCGCCTACCGGACGGAAGACTCGCAGACGCTCACCGCCGCGCGCTACGACGATCCGCAGCACATCCGCGGCCTGTTGGTGCCGACGCCGCCAATCCCGACCGACGAAACGGCCGTCGATCCCGACGCGGCCGCCGCCGAAGCAAATGCCGTGAAATCGTCGAAGGCCGCGCCCCCCACCGTGCTCCGGCCGGGAAATCTGCAGAGCACCGGCAAGGCCGGTCAGGTGCAGCCCGCGGGAGCGGCAGGGCGTACCGGCAGCCGGGTGTATCCCCGCGGGGGAAACCCGGGTCTCCAGACCTGGAGCCGCCCCGAGCCGGTCGATCCGCCGGTCTACGACGACGGCAGCGAAGAGGAGATCCCGGTCGAGGGCGAGGATCTGACCCCGCCGCCCCCGCCGTCGCCGGGCTCCGTCTACTACAACCCCGGCTTACCGAGCACCGGGCGCCTGGACCTGCGCCTGGTGCCCGGCCGGGCCGCCCGCCGCACCGAAACCGTGGCCCGCGTCGGACGCGGTTAGTCGAACAACCGAACCCACCCGCATGCCGCTCCTCCGCGAATCCTCCGACCGGCCGGTTTCGCTCTCTTCCCTACCCTCCGCCACAGCCCCTCAGCGCGCGGCGGCCGAAGACCTGATGCGCACCTGTCCGAACTGCGGACGCGAGCTGGCGGAGCGCAAGTGCAAGCTGTACTGCCCCGATCCGCGCTGCGGCTATTTCCTCTCCTGCGCGGACTACTACTAAGGGCGTCGGCCTCCCGGACAAATATCGGGCAGACGTCCGGCGCGCTGAAGCCGGCCAAAAACACGAACGCCCGGCTCGTCCTTCGCCGGGCGTTCGGGACCTGCGGTTATGAAAACCTACTCGCTTACTTCGCGCCCTTGCGTTGCAGCTCGTCGTCGATCACCTTGGCGATGTCCGCGTAGGGAACCGCGCCCGAGATGAAGCGGCCGTTGATGAACAGCGCGGGCGTGCCCGAGACGCCAGCTTCGGAGCCGGCCTTCATATCCTCGGCGACGCGGGGCGCGAACTTGCCCCCGTCGAGGCAGGTGTTGAACTGGTCCGCCTTCAAGCCGAGACCGGCGGCCTTTTCCTTCAGCTTGTCGACGCCGAGCTCGTTCTGGTTGCCGAACATCGCGTTGTGCATCTCCCAGAACTTGCCCTGTTCGTCGGCGCAGAGCGAGGCCTCGGCGGCCTTCTGGGCGAACTGGTGGAAGCTCAGGGGGAACTGACGGAAGACGAGGCGCACCTTGTCGCCATAGTTCGTCTTCACCTGCTCGACGGTCGGATACAGGCGGGAGCAGAACGGGCACTGGAAGTCGGAGAACTCGACGATCGTGACCGGCGCGTCCTTCGGACCGCGGGTCGGACCTTCGGCGACCACCTCGACCCGCATCGGCTCGATCGTGTAGCGGACGCCGTACTTGGTCTCGAGCTCGGTCGTGAACTTCTCTTTCGCCTCAGCCTGGCGCTGCTGAGCGAGGTAGTTCTTGATCTGCGGCGCGATCTGCTCCTTGGTGGTGCCCGGGGGGATGCGCGCCTTGTTCTCTTCGTAGAACGCGTCGACCTCGGCGTCGGTCGCTTCGGTGACCGTGACCGCGCTCGCCAGGAACGCCTCCTTGGTCATGTTCTTCGCCGCGGCCTCTTTCTCGATCAGGGAGTCCTGGACGAGCTTGTGGACCTGCGCGTCCATCACGTCGTGCTTGCCCTTCTCGTACTCCGACTGGCACTGCTTGAGGCGGAGCTCGAGCTGATCGAAATCGGTCGCCGAGTTCTTGCGGACCTCGCCGGCGGTCACCGACTTGTCGCCGTACTTCGCCACGACCTCACTGTCAGGAATGTCCTTGGACGCCATTTTGGCATCCGTCTTCTGGGCCGAGCACGCCGGCATCCAAACGCCCGCGAGGACGAGGGCCGTGACCCAGGCGCGGCGCACGAGCTTGCGATCCGTTCCGTTCATCGTTCTTGACTCCTTGGTCAAAGTTTCGGAAGAGCCCGAGGACGCTTCCGGAGGATTCCGCGCGACAGGGCCCACGAATGTAGCACAGGCCCTTAGGCAAGACTCGGGCCAGCTCTTCTGGCACAGATTGCGTCGCGTCGAGCCGCTCCCCGATTCTAAGGTGCGCGCCGAGGCTCAGTGCGGGCCCCAACGGCATACGACGGACCTTCCGCGGCGGGCTACCATGGGACTCTTCGTCCCGAAATCCTGCACCGCTACACCAAGTCGGCGGCGTTTGGGTCAACTCTTGCGTAGACTCTCTTTGGAGGCCTTCTCTCAAATGGCACGTATTTCTAGATTTCCGCTCTACTCCCTGCTCTTTTTCGCCGCTGTCCCTTCCCTGGCCCAACTCACGTTGACCCTCGATCCGCTGCCCACCGTGAACGGTCTAGCCGCCGGAGCCCGTGTCGCCTGGATCTGTCTTTCTCGTGTTTCGGTCGACAGCGGCATTGAGATCCGCCGGTTCTCCGGGGTGGATCAAGATACTGACGGCAACGGCGTCATCCCTCTGCCCTTCGAAGGCGAAGTGCCTCCCCGGTCGATCTGGATCGCGGTGGTGCTCGAATCCGGCGCCGCCGTAGCGTCTACCCCCGGCGATTTCCCGGATCAACCGGCAGAGCTCGGCCTGTCTCTGGTCGCCGGTCGCACGCCAAGCGAGATGACCGTAGCCCTCGAACGGACTCAGGGCCTGCTCGTCCGTCCGGGGGTTGCCCCGGCCGGCTCGGCTTGGGGCTTTGCGGCGACCGACGGAGCGACAGGCGATGCGGGAGACGAAGCGGATGGCGCTGTTCTTCTCGCGAACGACGGTTTCACGTCAATCGCCGAAGCGCCTCCACTCGGTGCCCCTCAACCGGGAGACGTGGCTGTCGCGATCGACGTCTTGACCCTCTCCTATCAAATTCAAACGCTCGCCGCCCAGGTGCCGATCCGATGATTTCCCGCCGCTTCGTGCGCTCCTGTCTCCTCGCCTCCATCCTCGCCCTCTCGGCGGCCACCGGTCTGGCCCAGCAGCACGCAACAATCGAGCGCGGCTTCCGGCCGGAGAAGTCGTTTCAGATCGGCGACGTCGATCACATCAACCTCTTGAACGGCAATCTCGCGGTGACGATCCCGATCGGCTCGCCTTACGAAACCAACGGTGGATTCCGCTACGGATTGACGCTCGTCTACAACTCCAGCATCTGGGATTTCGAGGAGGAGACTAATCCGCCGACCGGCCAGACCGCGGCCTTTCCGCAACGGCTCGCCAACGCGGGGCTCGGGTGGCAGCTCACACTGGGCCAGCTTCTTTCGGCGGCGAATCCGATCAACACCACTCCCGATCTCTGGAACTACATCGCGCCCGACGGCTCGGAGCACTCCTTCTACAAAACTCTCTTGCCGGGCCAGGGGGCAACCAACGGGCAGAAATATTCCCGCGATCTGAGCTACCTGCGCCTGATCGACGGCAGCTCGATCAACTGGGACGGGCGTACCGGCCTTCTGACCGAGCGAATCGAAATGCCCGACGGCGAGAAGCGGACTTTCGCCAACTACGGCACCGATGACTGGCGACTGATCAAGATCGAGGATCCGTTCGGCAATTCCCTGACCGTCGAGTACAACAACGCAGTCTGCGGCGACTGCTGGCTACTTCGCGACAACTACGGCCGCATCCATACGGTGCAGTTCCAGAATTTCGCCGCGCAGCCGTCCCGGGCGGTTTCCGCGGTCAACCTTTCCGGGGGGCGGACCTATTCGTTCGCCTATTCGACGCCCACGATCTCGCGCGGCTGCCCGAGCGACTCCCACGCGCTAGGCACCTCGGTCAAGGTGCCGCGCCTCGGCTCGGTAACCCAGCCGGATGGCTCGCGCTGGACGATGACCTACAACCAGGATCTGATCTCGGGGGCGTGCTCTTCACTCTCCGGCCGGCTGACCGCGCTGGAGGTGCCGACCAAGGGCCGGATCGACTGGACCTACGGCAAGTATCCGATGACGACCTCTGGAACGGAGTGCCAGGTCAAGACCTGGATTCAAGCCTCGACCGGAGTGCGGCAGCGGACGACGACCGCGCCGTCTCCCGCCGGCGCGACCGTGATCGGGACCTGGACCTACGAGCCGGCGCTCTCGGCCGGAAGCCTTTGCAATCCGCCGCGAGAACGGACGACCCGAGTCACCGGTCCGCTCGGGCACGTCGAAGTAAATTACTTTCAGGTCTATCGCTTCGGAGATCCGACCGGGGGATGGGATGCCGTGGATTTCGGCCTGCCGCTCACGCGTCTGACCGCGGATTCTCAAGGCGGAGGACGCTTCTTGTCGCGGCGCATCTTCGATTGCCCTGGAGGGGCCTGTCCGGCCACGCCTGCCCGCGAGATCTACGTCGCCTACGAGAAGGACGCTGTGATCCCGCCGGTGACGACGGGCCCCGACGATCCGAACCGCAATCGCCGGCCGGTCGCGGAGCGCACCTATCTCAACGAGGATGCCGATCCCGTGTTCGAGAGCTACAGCGGTTCGACGTCTTCGAACTGGGACGGCCTCGGCCACTACCGGCAGACGAACCTCGACGGCAATTTCGGCGCGGGCGACTCGAAGACGACGTCCACCACCTGGAACGGAAGCTCGGGCCAGGTGGCGCCTGGAGTTGGCGATGCCTGGGTGCTCGACACGTACAGCGAGCAGCGGACGACCGAGGGCTCGTTTACCTCAGTCGTCCAGAGTTGCTTCGACGTCGGGGCAACCGCGGCGACGAGGAAAGGTTTCCTTTCCCGTCGACGGGTCCTTGAGGGAACGGCGGTCGGAACGCACGACTTGATTTCGATCTATACGCCCGACACAGCGGGCAATGTCATAAGCGAGGAGTACCGTGGCGGCGACCTCCAAAACATCGGTGCCGGCGACTTCTGCAATACGATGTTTTCACTGCCCGCCAACCAGTTTCGGATCGACCACACGGTCTCCTCCACTCTGCGCAAGAGTTTCTACGTCACCGAGAACGGCGTGGCGTTCGCGTATAGGTTCCAGGACGAGGATCTCAACAGCCTGACCGGCGAGGTCATCGCAAGCAGAGATTCCGCCGAGCTTCAAACCACCTACCTCTACGACACCATGGGCCGTCTGACTCGCATCTCGCCCGCCATGGGCCAAGGGGGCCAAGTCCGGTATACCTACTTCCTGCCGACTCCCGCCCAGCCTGCGGTGACGCCGAGAGTCGAGATCCAGCGCCGAGACAACGCGGGCACCGCGGTTCTGGCCGAGAGCAAGGTCGAGGTCGACGGCCTCGGGCGAGTGGCGAGAGCTTTCGAGAAGATTCCCGGCGCGGGTTTCGTGTCGACCGACAGCAAATACGATGGCGCGGGCAACCGGATCTCGGTCTCCGAGCTCGGCTCCCCGAACAAGGTCACGACGTCCAGCTCTTTCGATCCTTTTGGTCGCCCCGGCCTGATTACGGCGCCGGACGGTCATGCGACGACCTTCGCCTATGCCGGCGTCCGGCAGGTCGATCGAACCGTCACGATCGGCACGAGCTTCAACTCTGCGAGCGGAACGGTGGTCGAGAGCAATGCGAAAACGACCGAGACTTACGATGCCCAGGGCCGCCTGTGGAAGGTGACCGAGCCGTCAGGCACCAATAGCGCGAACACCACCACGACCTATTCGTACGACGACGCGAACCGGCTACGCACGGTGGCCACGACCGCCGGTGCGGTGACCCAAAACCGCTCCTTTACCTATGACGGTCGTGGCGTGATGAAATCGGAAACCCATCCGGAAAAGGGCGGCGCTTCCGGCAACGGTACGGTGACCTATTCCCTCTTCACCTCCCTTGGCCGCGCAACGCGCAGGCAGGACGGGCCGCACGATCTAACGTTCTCTTTCGATCGCGCCGAGCACCTGGTCCAAGTCAAAAACACCTCGGGCGGAAAGCTCTGGAAGGAGTTCCAGTACGCCGCCAATAACAGCGGGAGCGACCTCCGGCGCGGCAAGGTGATCATGGCCAAGCGCTACAACTATCCGGTTCTCGCCGGCGTCGAGCATCCGGCGATCATTACGGAGAACTATACCTACGCGGGCCGCGACGGACGCGTGTCCCTACAGACGACGAGTCTGACGTACGACGGCAACCCGGGCGCGATGTTCACCCAAGCCTTCACTTACGACCCGCTCGGCAACCCGAGTGCGATCAACTATCCGCAATGTACGCACGCTCCTTGCTCCGACGCGACAGGGAGGGCGCGTACCGTGATTCCGAGCTACACCGACGGCTATCTGACGTCTCTCGCGGAGCTGGTGCCGTCGATCACTTACCACTCCAACGGCCAGGTCGCTCAAATCGTCTACGGCAACGGCTCCAAGACGATCATCGCCAACGATCCCAACGGGATGCGGCGACCTCGATCCTTTCAGACGCTGGATGTGAATGGAGCACCCCTCTGGACCACTGGAAACTATGTCTACGACGGTACCGGCAACATAACCAAGATCGGCAGTCAGTGGTTCACCTATGACAAGGTGAGCCGGCTGTTCGCAGCCACACAGGAGCTCGGAGCGACCGGAGCCGGAACGGTCGTCTCCCAGACCTACGCCTACGACGCGTTCGGAAACCTTCAGTCGATCTCCGGCAACGCCGGCCGAACGACCCCTACCAGCTCGTCGACCAATCGGCTGACCAGCCCCGGAGTGAACTATGACACCGCCGGCAATCTGACGTCCTGGAGCGGAGCAACCTACGAGTACGACGCCCTCGACCGCATGTGGCACATGCAGAACGGCGCCGAAAACTGGATTTACGTCTACACGCCGGACGACGAACGGATCTGGTCCTCCAAAGTCGGCGCGGGCACCGATTTATGGACGCTGCGCGACCTCGACCAAAAAGTCCTCCGCGACTTTTCGAACCATGCGGGAGCCTGGTCGGTCGCCAACGACTACCTCTACCGCGGCAGCCAGTTGGTAGCCGCCACCACTCCCACCGATCCTCGCTACTATCATCTCGACCACCTAGGAACGCCGCGCCTGATCACCTCGTCGAGCCGAGGTTTTCTCGGGTACCACGTCTACTACCCCTACGGCGAGGAAGCGACCAACCCCAACCAGTTCGACGGCGACCGCATGAAGTTTACCGGCCACGAGCGAGACCTCGGAAGCGCAGCAGGGAACGGGGACGATTTGGACTACATGCATGCCCGGTTTTGCTCGCCGATCACCGGGCGGTTTACGGGGGTCGATCCCGGAGATTCGGCCCTCCGATTTAGACCGCAGTCATGGAATAGATACGCCTACGGCCTCGGAAATCCACTCCGATACAATGACCCAAATGGCGAGGAAGTCCGAGAAGGAGCCGAGGCAGGGGTAGTCGTCAATAATTCAACAGAAGTTGTCTGGATCGCTGCGGACGTCGGGGACAAGGATGGAAAAATTGCGGTCATCCCACTGAAACCAGGTGAGAGTTCGTCGACCTTTTTCGGAGACGCTGACGCCGTCGTCATTGACCCTGGTACCGAGTCCACGGCCGGTGCGACATTCGAGGCTTCAATAGAAGGACATGAATCCGGAGCCTTCAAGATTGGCATCTCCGAGGTTGAAGTCACGAACGCAGGCGCATTGAACCTCAACCTCGATGCAAGTGCAGGGTATGCTGGCTCCTATCTTTTTGGCCGGGCTGGCTTCCTCAGCGCTGAAGAAGCGAAGAAAAGGGGCTGGGTTATTCCACTCGATCGTAAAGACGCGGAGAAGAAAAAGGAAGCACTTAGGCTACAAATGGCAGAACGAGAGAAGCAAAGAGCGAAAGAGAGGGATGAAAAGAAGAAAGCGAAGCCCAAGACAAGTCCACCGTCGCCTAAGTAGATTGGAGGTATCCTTGAACAAACTACAGCGAAACGCATTGATCACATCCGGTGCAATCCTAATTTTTTGGTTTGCTGCGGCCAATCCCATGAACTTCTTTGTTCAGAAATCCGACCACTTTTCCCTGCGTCGATTTCGCTCGATAAAGGATGGCTCTCCGATAGCTGAAGCGATATCGCTATTGGGTGTCCCGATTTCCGTTACTCCGATTGAAGGCGACTCGTCCTGCATAGGTTGCTCGACCTATAGGTTTATGGGCAACCCACCGCCTTGGCTACTTTGTTACGAAGAGGCATGGATTATCGTAGACTCTCGCGGCAAGATAGTCCAAACGATACAGTATTCTGAGCCATAATTTGATGTGTCCGGCTCCTGTCATTTTCCGATCTCCGAAGGATCTCGCACGCTGATCCTTCTTGGTGCAGTCGGATGAGTAGCGAGCACTGCATCATCTATCCTCTGAGTCAACCTTACGAGAAATGATCAACCGAGCGATAATCCTGCGGCTCCTTCTGAGCCTCGCGGCGGGCTTTTTGCTCATTGTGGGGCTATACTTCTTTTGGGGCTTCGCCTCTTTGTGTGGGTAGCTGGCCCGGCCTGGGGGGCGGAGCGATATCCTTGAGGCATGCACGACAAGGAGCTGTACTCCAAGATCCTCGGCATCGAAGCCCCTTGGAAGGTGACGGACATCGAGC
>DASYKS010000020.1:0-44883 GCA_035995205.1 Thermoanaerobaculia bacterium | reverse complement strand
GACGGTGCGTCTCAGTCGCTCAAGGCCCGTCTGGAGACCTTTTTGAAGGCCGCTTTCGAGGCCTTCCTCTCGGTACTGCTCTCGGTAGAACTCTCGGTAGTGCTCTTTGTACTGCTCCCGGTACTTTGCCGACAGCCGATCGGCCCATGTCATTTCCATCGCTTCGACCTCCGGAGAGTCCAGGGCGCGACGCAGGGACAGGTACTCCTGCAGGTCACGACCGGACAATTGTAAATAGGTTTCGACACAGTTGGCCAGCAGAAATCGGCGAACTTCCCCGACGGGAGCACGCGAGATCTTCCGTAGGAGATCGAGCTTGAGCCGCGCGCGGCCTGCCGGACCGGGTCGGGCAAGAGCGGCGAGAGCCCAGGCGAGCGGTTCCGGGCGGGAGACGAGCGTTTCCGCCGGAAGCTTCGACAGGCCGAACTCGAGATAGGAGAAACGGTGGACCGGTCGGCCGCGAAATCGCTCGGTGTGGCTCGTCCAGGCCGGACCAGCCGGGCCGCCGCGAAGAAACACCACGAGCGAGAACACCGGGAGCGGATGGCGAAGATGGAGCTGTGCCGAGTAGCGCCAGAGGCGACGGCCGAAGTCGCTCTGGAAGCGGCGTTCGATCTCCACGTGGATCAGGAACTTCTTCCCCTCGGAACGGTCGGAAACCTCGGCGACGAGATCGGCTTCGCGGCGACGGCCTTCGGGCACGTCGAGAAACACCTCCTTGTCGAGATAGATGGCGCCTTCGGCTGCCAGGCCGGCGGCGAGCTCGGGGTCGGTGAGTTGCAACAAGTCGCGGAATAAGGCGCGAAAGAGATCCTTGAACAGCTGGTCATGTCGGGACATGGGTCAACCTCCGCCCCTAGAAGACGTAAAACGCCCTCTTCATCTCGATGATTGGCCCAAGAATCTTTCGGCCTCGCGCCGGATGGTGAGCCCATACCAAAGCCTGCGTCGCCTTCTCCTTGCGGCCGGCTCCGTCGATTTGCCACAATGCGGCGTCCGCGCGAGATGTTCTTCCCGCGCGGCGACTTCCCCGGGTCTTCATTTCCTCCGGAAAACGAGGGCAATCCCATGTCGGAAAAGATCCAGTTCTTCCTCCCCGGCCCGACGTACGTCTTCGAAGAGGTGCGGCAGGCGATGACCAAGCCGATGGTCGGCCATCGTTCCGCGGGCTTCAAAGCGTTCTACTTGAATCTCTCCGCCCGGCTGCCGCAGCTGCTGCGCACCACGGGCGACGTCATGGTCGCTTCCGGCAGCTCGACGCTCGTGATGGAGAGCGCGGTGGTCTCCTGCGTCCCTTCCTCCGTGCTCAATCTGACCTGCGGCGCCTTTTCAGAGCGGTGGCACAAGATCAGCAAATCCTGCGGCAAGGACGCCGACAAGCTCGCGTTCCCCTGGGGGCAGCCGGTCGACCCGGACCTGGTGAAGAAGGCGCTCGAACGGAAGCGCTACGACGCGGTCACCGTCGTTCACAACGAGACGTCGACCGGGGTGATGAGCCCGATCGATGAGATCGCCCGGGTCGTGCGCGAATCGAGCGACGCCCTGGTGATCGTGGATGCGGTCTCTTCGCTCGGCGGCGCGCCGGTTGAAACGGACGCCTGGGGAATCGACATCACACTCGCCGGCACGCAAAAGGCGATCGCGGTGCCGCCGGGGCTCACTGTCTTTACGCTCTCCGACCGCGCCGCAGCGCAGGCCGAACGGGTGCCGCATCGCGGGTTCTACACCGACCTGCTGAACTATCGCGACAAACATCGCGAGGGGGGCTTCATCACCACCCCCGCGATTCCGCTGCTCTACGCCCTCGACCGCCAGCTCGATTTCATTCTGGCGGAGGGGATGGAGGCGCGATGGGAGCGCCACGCGCAACTGCAGAAGCAGACCGCCGACTGGGCCGCCGCGCGCGGTATCGCGTATGCCGCGGCCGAGGGCGCCCGGTCGCACACGGTGAGCTGCCTCTTGGCTCCCGAAGGGCTCGATCCGCAGGCGTTGGTCAAGGCGCTTTCCGCGCGCGGCACGACGATCGGCGGCGGCTACGGCGACTGGAAACCGACCACGTTCCGGATCGGCCACATGGGCGAGGTGCGCGAGAGCGATCTGGCCGCGTTGCTGGTCCAGATCGACGAAGAGATGGCCCGGCTCGCGGCTCCGGCCGCGGTCGGAGCTTGAGCCCCATGCCGAAAATCCTGATTGCCGACACGCTCGACCCGTACGGGCTCGACCTCCTCGCCAAGGCCGGCGCGGAGATCCGGATCGTCGCCGCCGACGAACGGGGCCGGCTCTCCGAGCTGATCGCCGACGTCGACGCGCTGGTCGTCCGCAGCGCCACGAAAGTGACCGCGGAACTCCTACGCGCGGGCACGAAGCTCAAGGTGGTCGGCCGGGCGGGGGTCGGCGTCGACAACGTCGACGTCGACGCCGCGACCGAGCTGGGCATCCTGGTGGTGAACGCCCCGACCGCGAATCTCACTTCGGCGACCGAGCACAGCCTGGCGCTGCTGCTCGCGCTCGCTCGGCAGATCCCCGCCGCCGACGCTTCGATGAAGCGGGGCGAGTGGGACCGCAAGAGCTTCACCGGAGTCGAGCTTCAAGGGAAGACCCTGGGGGTGGTCGGCTTCGGCCGCATCGGCCAGCGGGTGGCCGAGCGGGCGAAGGCGTTCGAGATGGAGATCCTCGCGGCCGATCCGTTTCTCGACGCGGGGGTCGCCCGGCGCTTGGGCGTCGAGTTGGTTTCGATCGACGAGCTGATCGCCCGGGCCGATGCTTTGACCCTTCATACCCCGTTCACCGTCGAGACCAAGAACGTCATCTCGCGCGAGAGGATCTTCGCGATGAAGCCGGGGGCGCTGCTGATCAACTGCGCCCGCGGCGGCCTGATCGACGAGGACGCGCTGCTCGAAGCGCTCGACGCCGGGCGGATCGGCGGCGCGGCGTTCGACGTCTATTTGGAAGAGCCGCCGAAGGATTGGCGGCTCGCGAAGCACCCCCGGGTGGTCGCCACTCCCCACATCGGCGCCCAGACCCGCGAAGCGCAGGAGCGGATCTCGGAAGAGACCGCCCATATGCTGATCGCGGCACTCGGCGGAGAGATGCCGGCCGCGGCGGTGAACCTGCCGTTCCGTCCGACCGGCGCGCGCGGCGAGCCGTATCTGAAGCTCGGCGAGCGGTTGGGCCGGCTCGCGAGCCTGCTGCTCGGCGGGGCGCCGCAGAGGCTGGACGTCGAGTCGTGGAACCTCGAAGAGGCGCTCCGCCATCCGATGGCGATCGCCGCGCTCAAAGGGGTGCTCGCCCCGGCGCTCGGCGACGGCGTCAACTACGTCAATGCCGAACGGATCGCCGAGAGTCGCGGCCTCGAAGTGGTGCGCACGGAGCGGACGGTCCCGGCCGACGACCCGCACCGGGTGGGGATTCGTCTCTCGGGCGCCGGCAAATCGGTCGAGCTGGACGGCGCGCTGTTCGGTGAGAGCGAGGCGCGGGTGGTGCGTTTCGGCGGTTACCGGCTGGAGTTCCGGCCCGAAGGCAAGCTCCTGGTACTGGAAAATCGCGACGTACCGGGGGTCGTGGGCAAGCTCGGAACGCTGCTCGGCGCCGCCGGCGTCAACATCGCCGACATTCATCTCGCGCGGCACGGGGGAGGAGAGGCGCTCGCCGTGCTCCGCCTCGACCAATCCGTGCCGCCGGAGACGTTCGAGCAGCTTGCCGCGCAGCCGGAAGTGTTGCGCGCGAAGTACGTCGATCTTGAAGCGCGGTAGAACGAAGAAGGGAATCTATCGATGGCCCGAGTCGGACTGATTTTCGGGGGACGGAGCGTCGAGCATCAGGTCTCGCTGCGATCCGCGCGGACTGTGTTTGAAGGGCTCGCCGCGGCCGGGCACGTGCCCGTTCCTCTAGCGATCGCCGAGGACGGCTGTTGGCTTTCGCCCGAGGCGTCGCGGGAGATCCTCGCAGGCGACGCGGTCAGCGTACCGCCGCAGGGCGGGCCGGTCGCTCCCACGCTCGGCGCTCTCACCGGCAGCGGGGTCGAGGCGCTCTTTCCGATTGTCCATGGCACTTGGGGAGAGGACGGAACGCTCCAGGGACTGTGCGAGATGCTCGATCTGCCCTACGTCGGGCCGGGGGTCGCGACCAGCGCGCTCGCGATGGACAAGCTGCTCGCCAAGCGCCAGCTGCGGGCGGCGGGCGTGCCGGTGGTCGACGACGAGCCGGTCACCCGGGACGGATTCGAGCGAGATTCGGGCGACATCCTGCGCCGCGCCGCGCGCCTTTCCTATCCGCTCTTCGTCAAGCCGAGCGTCGGCGGATCGAGCGTTGGCGTGGCGAAAGTCGATCGGCCGGAGGATCTGGCGGACGCCGTGGCGTTCGCGCTCCGTTTCGACGAGAGCGCGTTGGTCGAGCGGGGCGTTTCCGGGCGCGAGCTCGAATGTGCGGTGCTCGGCGGCCAGGGGCGGCTCGAAGCGTCGGCGGTCGGCGAGATCGTTCCCGGCAACGCGTTCTACGACTACGCGGACAAGTACCTGCAAGACACCGCGCGGCTGATCGCTCCCGCGGAGATTCCGAAGGAGATCGAGGATCGCCTACGCGCCCTCGCCGTCGCCGCGTTCGGGGCGCTGGGCGGCTCCGGGATGGCGCGGGTCGATTTCTTCCTCGAAAGGGAGGCTCTCTACGTCAACGAGATCAACACGCTCCCCGGCTTCACCAGTATCTCGATGTACCCGCGCCTCTGGGGTCTCTCCGGCCTCACGCTGCCGCAGCTCGTCGGCCGCTTGGTCGAGATCGCGATCGAGCGCCATGCCGAACGCCACCGCCTGGACGCCGGGATCAAGCAGTTCCTCGCCGGCCTGGCTTGAAACCCCGTAGAATCTCGCCGTGCATTTCGCCCATTTCACCGACGACGTCCTCGCCCGCGCCCGCCAAACCTCGCCGCTCGTCCTTGGGTTAGATCCCGATTTCAGTCTGATGCCGCCGGAGCTCCGGCCCGCCGAGGGAGCCGGCGGCGAAGAGCTCGTGCACCGCCTCGTCGAGTTCACCGATCGGGTGCTCGAAGCGGCGGCGCCGTTCTGTTGCGCGGCTAAGCCCCAGAGCGCGTTTTTCGAACAGCACGGGAGTGCGGGCGTCGCGGCGCTGGCCCAATGTCTCGCCAAGATCCGCGCCGCGGGGCTCCCCATCCTCCTCGACGTCAAGCGAGGGGACATCGGCTCGACCGCGACGGCGTATGTCCGCGCCTATCTGGGCGACACGGACCTTTCGGCCGACGCGGTCACGGTGAATCCGTTTCTAGGGGGCGACTCGCTCGCTCCGTTTCTCGCGGCCTCGAAAGAATCCGGCAAGGGAGTGTTCGTGCTCGTCAAGACCTCCAACCCCGGCTCGCGCGACCTGATGGATCTGGAAATCGCGGAAGGAACGGTCTCCGCGCGACTCGCCCGCCAAGTGGAGGCGGCGACGGCGCAAACGATCGGCGAGAGCGGCTACGGTCTGGTGGGCGCGGTCGTCGGCTCCACCTATCCCGGCCAAGCCGCGGCGCTACGCCTCCTGATGCCGCACGCACCGATCCTGGTGCCCGGCCTCGGAGCACAAGGCGGTTCGCTCGACGCGGTCCGCGCCGTCGCGGGCGCGGACCGCGGGGGAATTCTGGTGCCGGTATCGCGCGGGCTCACTTATCCGAGCGCGGAAGAGGTCGCTGCGGCGGGAGGCTACGTCGCGGCGGTGCGGGCGAAGGCCGAGCGGTATGCGGGCGAGCTGAACGGCGCGCTCGTGGCATAGACCCTGCCTTACCGAATATGCCCGTATAAGCGCGCCAGGCGCTCGGGCGACACCCCGACCGCAAACAGCAGCCAGATCAACCAGTTCGTGGCGATCGTTTTTGTGATCCCTCCTTCGACGTAGCGACGGGCCGCCGTGACCGCCGGGCCGGGGAGGAGCGCGAGACCGTGCGCGCGGTTCAGGCGGCCGGCGAAGTCGAGATCTTCGAGGATCGGCCACTCCCGAAAGCCGCCGAGGCGCTCGAACACGTCGCGGCGAACGAATTGCGCCTGGTCGCCGAGCGGGCGCTTGGTGAGGCGGGTGCGTAGGTTGACGATTCCGCTGCCGAGCCGGAATAGCGGGCGCTCGGCATCGAAGCGGACGAAAAACGCCCCGCCGGAGGCACCGTTCTCGATTGCCCGGCGCACGGCATTGCCGCTGCCCGGAGGGAGCACCGTATCGGCATGGAGGAAGAGCAGAATGTCGGTATCGGGCACGGCAGCGGCGCCCCGGTTCAGTTGGACGCCGCGGCCCGGGTTGCCCGCAACGATTTTCGCGCCCAATTCGCGGGCGATGTCGAGGGTTCTATCCGTGCTGCCGCCGTCGGAGACGATCAAGTCGTCGGCTTCGGCGATCGCCAAGGCCAAGTAGGCCCTGAGCGCGTGTTCCTCATTAAGGGTCGGTACGACGATCGCGAGACGCATGGGAGGTCGAAGCGGCGAAATGTTAGCATGCGCCCGCGCAACTTGTTGATCCTACGCATTCAACCCGGAGCCAACCGATGGGCTCGACCCCGTTCTCCCACCTCGACAGCGAAGGCGCCGCCCGGATGGTCGACGTCTCGGACAAGCCCGTCACCCGCCGGGTGGCGGAAGCCTCGTGCCGTGTGCTCCTGGCGGCGGACACCGTGCGCGAGCTGTCCCGCCTGCCAAAGGGGGACGCCCTGGCGGTCGCTCGAATCGCCGGCATCCAAGCCGCGAAGCGGACCGACGAGCTGATCCCCCTTGCGCACCCGTTGCCGCTCGATCAGGTGGAGGTGGATCTTCACGCCGTGGACGATGGGGTCGAGATCCGAAGCCGGGTGGTGACCACGGCGCGCACGGGCGCCGAAATGGAGGCGCTCACTGCTTGTGCGGTCGCCGCTCTCGCGCTCTACGACATGGTCAAATCGGTCGAAAAGGGCGCGGTGATCACTGACCTGCGGCTGGAAGCGAAGAGCGGCGGCAAGAGCGGCGACTTCGTTCGAGAGGAAACTCCATGACCCAAGTCCTCACCGGCCTCGATCGTCTTCTCTCAGACCCCGCGCGCTTGGCCGGCCGGCGCTTCGGCCTGCTTGCTCATGGCGCCTCAATCGACCGAAACGCCAGGCCGATCCATCTCGCGCTCGCCGCTGCCGGGTACCCAGCCGCCAACCTGTTCGGTCCGGAGCACGGCTTTTACGGCATCGAGCAGGACATGGTGGCTTCCGCCGGAGGTTGCGATCCGTGGACCGGCGCTCCGCTCGAATCGCTGTATGGCGATTCGGAAGAGACGCTTCGCCCCGACCCTTCCGCCTTTTCCGGCCTCGACCTCCTGATCGTGGACGTCCAAGACATCGGTTCGCGCTACTACACCTATGCCGCGACCGGCATCTGGGGTGCGGAAGCCGCGCGCAAAGCGGGTTGCGAGGTCTGGGTGCTGGACCGGCCGAATCCGCTCGGCGGCGTGGTGATCGAAGGCAACCTCCTCGCCCCCGGTTTTGAATCCTTCGTCGGCGCCTTCCGACTGCCCGTGCGCCACGGCCTCACGCTCGGTGAGCTGTTTCGCTTACAGGCGCTGCGTAAGGGAGGGGAGCCGCAGATCGAAGTTTGGACGATGGACGGCTGGCGGCGCGACATGGCATGGGAAGAAACCGGGCTCCCTTGGATTGCGCCGTCGCCGAACATGCCGACGCCGGGAACGGCGATCGTCTACCCGGGCGGCTGTCTGATCGAAGCGACCGAGCTGTCGGAAGGGCGCGGCACCACGCGGCCGTTTCACTTGACCGGCGCGCCCGGGCTCGATCCGCTGGCTTTCGCGCGTGCTCTCGAAGCGCGCGACCTGCCCGGCGTCCGATTCGTGCCGACTTGGTTCAAGCCGCAGTTTCAGAAGCATCGCGGGGCCGTCTGCGGCGGGGTCGAGCTGGTGGTGACGGACCGGGCCACGTTTCGTTCGTACCGGACGGGGATCGAGATGCTCGATGCCGTCGCCCGCCTCGGCGCTCTCAAGTGGCGCACGGCGCCGTACGAGTTCGTGGCGGACATCCCCGCGATCGACCTCTTGACCGGTGGCACCGCATGCCGCGCCGCAATCGAAAGCGGCGCGGGGCTGTCCGACTGGATGGGGACGTTCGCTGCGGACGAAGAGGCATTCCGGGCGGAGCGGAGGAAGATTCTGCTCTACCCGGAAGATTGATCGTCGTTGGCCTGCCGCGCCTCAGTGCCCTGGCGTGATGATGTCGGCCGGGAACCGCGGGTCGATCTCGTAGTGGGTGTCGAACTGGCTGCTGAAGCCGGAGATCGCGACCAGTTGGTGGAGCGAGAGGGCGAACGGGTCGATCCCGGTCTGGGTGTTGATGAAGATCTGCACCTCGCCCGAGCCGTCGTTGACTCCGAGCTTGTAGCCGAACGGTAGATCGCTCGACGGTGCTGTGCTGACGCGGCCGACGACGCGGACGATCCGCCCTTCGGTCGATTCGCCGACTCCCGCGGTGGGCACCCAGCGGGGAATCACCGGGAGACCGGGGCCAAGCAGATGGACGTCGCTCGAAACGGCGGGCACGAGGATGCGCAGACCGAAGCTGTCGGCGAGCACGCCGGTCACCCGCGCCCGGCGAAACGGTCCGACGTGAAGGTCGGTGCTGGGCAGGCTGATGAAGATGCCGGCGGTCAGATCCTGCAAACCGAAACCCTTGTCGAAGAAGCTCGATTCGAAGGCGCCGGAAGGGGTGGTGACCCTCCCTTCGACGGTCACGAGGGTGCCGAGCGGCAGGGAGCGGGCCTGCGCGATCGAGATCGTCGCGGCTTCGGCCGGAGCGGTGACGGACAACAGGGCGAGAACGGCGAGGGCGGAGAGCAACAGCGTTCGACTGGCTCGGATCATCGGGTTCGACCTCTCTAGGGAAGGCGACGCAGAGAAAATGCTCCCCGCGCGGCGCGGATCGCCGACGGGTCGCGCGTACCTGCGTTGCTATAAGAGAGAGTGCGAAAGGGTGGTGAAAGCGCGCCGGTTGCAGCGCCCGGACCGGACGATGGCGGCTTGGAGAGCGCTCGTGGAGCTTTACCGGCCAGGACCGGGCGGCGGGAGGACCGCCGGAGCCGGCGCGGGCGGCGGGGCAACCGCAGGCGGAGGGGGCGCCTCTTCCGGCGTCCCTTCCTGGCCCGGCGGGGCCGCGACCGCTCCCGGTTCGGGGGGACGCCCGGTCATCTCCTCGCCTTCTTTCGGCACGTAGAACGACTTCTGCTGGAACCAGGGAAGCGTCATCACGGTCGACCATTTCGGGTCGTAGTCCTTGAACGGCTCGGTGCCGTTCACGAACGCCTCGTCGATCGTCTTGCCGGTTCCTTCGCTCGGCCGGAGGCCGGAGTAGTACTCGACCGGCCGCTGGGAGACGCCCGCCGGCACCGGGAAGGTTTCCCCCTTCTGGATCCAGCCGTCGGCGAGACCCGCCTTGACGATCCCGATCCAGGTCGGCAGCGAGGCGACCGCGCCACTCATCCCGGAACCGAGCGAGCGCTTGGCGTCGTAGCCGGTCCAGGTGAGGATCGTGTAGGTGGGAGTGAAGCCGACGAACCAGGCGTCGGAGTAATCGTCGGTCGTACCGGTCTTGCCCGCGAGGTCGAGTGGCAGATCGTGGGCCTCGTAGGCGGTGCCGTGATCGATCACTCCTTCGAGCATGTGGGTGAGCACGAAGGCGACCGCCGGAGCCATCGCGCTCTGGGCGTTCGGCACGTGGCTTTCGAGCGTCTGCCCTTGCCGGCTTCCGATCTTCTCGATCAGGTAGGGCTCGACATGGGTGCCGAGGTTCGCGACCGTCGCATAGGCCGTCGCGAGCTCCATCGGCGTCAGATCGGCCGAGCCGAGCGCCAGGCTGGGGTACGGGGGCAGCGGCGCCTGAATGCCGCAGCGACGGGTGAAATCGATCACCCGGGAAACGCCTACCAGGTCCATCAGCTTCACCGTCGCCACGTTGACCGACTGTTCGAGCGCGCGGCGCAGCGTGATGATGCCGTAATACTTCTTGTAATAGTTGTGCGGCGTGTAGCTCAGTTTGCCGTCGGCACCCTTGAACGCGGTCGGCGAGTCGAGCAGAGTGTCGGCCGGGGTCCAGCCGTTCTCGATCGCGGCGCCGTAGACGAACGGTTTGAACGCCGAGCCGACCTGCCGTTTGGCCTGGGTGATCCGGTTGAACTTGTTGCGATCGAAGTCCCAGCCGCCGACCAGCGCGCGGATCGCGCCGGTGCGCGATTCGATCACCACGGCGGCGGATTCCATCCGGGGCTCCTGGTCGAGCGTGAGAATCGGCTCCGCGCCCTCTTTCTCCTTGGCGGGCGGCACCAGGCGGAACCAGGCGACGGCCCCCTTCGGCAGCACGGTGGACGGCGACGTACGGCCGGTCCATTCGATTCCCTTCCTGCCGAGCGTGTAGACCTTCTCGCCGATCTTCACCCGCGCTTCCGTTTTGTCGCTTGCCAGCACGATGCCCTGGTACCAGCGGCCGGGCTCCGGGTCGCCCTGGCCCCAGGTCGGCCGCGTCTGGTCTTCCAGGTGCTCGACGTCGAGCTGGGCGATCGGACCGCGCCAACCGCGCCGGTGATCGATGCGGCGCAGACCTTCGTCCACCGCTTTTTCGGCCGCCGCCTGGATTTGCGGGTCGAGCGTGGTCGTGACCTCTAGCCCCTGCTCGTAGAGAGCGGTCGCGCCGTACTTGGTCTCCAAATACTTGCGGACCTCCTCGGTGAAGTAGGGAGCCGCCTGCTCCTCCGTGCGGCGGGGTGCCAGGCGCAACGGCTCCGCGTTGGCCCGGTCGAATTGCGCTTGGGTAATGGAGCCCTCTTCGAGCATGCCGCGCAGCACCCGGGTGCGCTGCGAGAGCACCTTGTCGGGCGTTCGGTACGGGCTGTAGCGGCTGGGCGCGGGGATGATTCCGATCAGGGTCGCCGCTTCGGCGAGGGAAAGATCTTTCGCCGGCTTCCCGAAGTAGTAGCGCGAGGCGGCCTCGACGCCATAGTTGCCGTGCCCGAGGTTGACCAAGTTCAAGTACAGCGTCAGCAGCTGCTGCTTGCTGTACTTTTTCTCCAGCTCGACCGAGATCAGCGCCTCTTCGACCTTCCTCCGCCAGGTCTTCTCGCGCGACAGGAACAGCGTCCGGGCGAGTTGCATGGTGATCGTCGAGGCGCCCTCGACGATATGGCCGGAGCGGATGTTCTTCAGCTCGGCGCGCAGGATGCCTTGCAGGTCGATGCCGCCGTGGCTGAAGAAATTGCGATCCTCCGAGGCGACCACCGCGCGGCGGAGCACCTCGGGGATCTGCGCCTGCGAGAGCATCATCCGCCGCTCGCGGGCGAAGGTCGCAAACTGCGCTCCGTTCTTGTCGAACAGCTGGGTGACCAGCCGCGGCGTATAGGTCGAGACTTCTTCGACCTGTGGCCGGCGGATTACGGCGGCGATGCCCACGCCGCCCGCTGCACCGAGCACGGCGGCGAGCGCGAGCGGAGCGAGCCAGCGCAGCAGGCGCTTGCCCGGACGCGGGCGCATGGGAGTGCCGAACGACGGGCCGATCGTGCGCGGAGGGAGCGGGTCGTAGTCCACGAGCGAAGATTATAGTGGCCGCGGGCCTTGGGCGGCGGCCTCCCAGCTTCGGCTTGCCGCACATCGTGCCGGGTGATACAAACTCGGGCCATCCCGGATTTGCCGTTCGGATCGCCGCGGAGGGGTCGTCATGTCGGAACCCAACGAATTTCCACCGCCGCCGTTTACCCCCGCGCCGTTGGAGCTGTCCGAGCGCTCGGGGTGCAGGAAGGCGCTGCTGTTCGGCTGCGGCGGCCTGTTCCTGCTCCTTTTGCTCGGTCTGGCCGGGGTAGCCGTCAAGAAGACGGAGATCATGCGCGGCGTGCTCGGCTATCTCGAACAGGACTGTACAGCCAAGCTGGCGCCGGACGTTCCGGCGGCGGACCGGGAGCGGCTCCATCGCGCGTTCGAAGCCGCGCGCGTCGATCCGCTGAAGAACCCAACGGCGTTGCAGGGATTTCAGACGAAGCTCATGGAGCTGAGCGGGAAAACCCAACTGTCGCGGCAGGATGCGGACGGACTCTCCACGGTGCTCGAAAAAATGGGCGGTATCGAGCCGCCGAGCCTGCCGGCACCCGGCCCGGCGGCTCCGGTTCCATCGGCGCCGGAGACCTCCGCTCCGCCGGCCCCGGATTCGGCGCCCTCGGGCGCCCAACCCGTCAGTCTGCGACCGACCTCGACCTGAGACCCTGGTAGAGGGTTTGCCTCCTCGCTCCTTCGGACGCCGCGCCTCAGCGCGCGGCGGCGAGGCGGGGAGCGATCTTGAGGAGCGCCCGGGCACGCGCGTCGTCGCCCGCGAGGTGAAGCCAGACGCGGCGGCGGCGCCCCGGAACCATCAGCCAACAGCCGTCCGGGCTCTCGTAGGTGACGATCCGGAGCCAGCCAAATTCGACCCGATCGAGCCCCGAATCGCTGGCGAGCGCGGCGAGCTGATTCGAAATGCCGGTGAGCCGTAGCGTCCGACCCGCGTCTTCCGGCGCGCGCAAGGCCAGAAGGTAGAAGGCGTCGTCGGCCTCCTGTTCGAGGATCAAGCCCAAGTCGAACTGGTCGGCGACCTCATCGAACAGCGCGGCGGCGAGGTCGGAGGGAGGGTCGGACGGGTCGGGAGCGGGGGGATGGCGGGGAGCCAGATCGAGCGTCTGGACCGCGCGCAAATAGACCTCTAGGGGGAAGAAGCTCAGATCGGGATCGAACGAGCCGGAGTAGTGGGCGGTCGGGCGCAGCGCGATGGGAGCGCCGGCCGCCGCCCAGGCCAGGCCGAGAATCCCTCGGACGGTGTGGGCGAGGAGGAACTCGCGCACCCGCTCGAACGGCGCGTCGGGCGCCGCCTTGAGAAGCGACGAGAGCGTCGTGAAACGTCCCTGGGCGTCATGGGTCAGGCGGCCGATCAGCGCCAAGACCTCCGGATCCTCGCGCGCCAGCAGCTCGGTCGCCTCGGCCCCCGCGAGCGACCGCTCGACGTAGCAGATCTTGCCGTTGTGGATCAGCAGCGCGGCGAGCTCTTCGCCGTTCGGATGGAGCAGCGCCACCCGCGCCGCGCCGCGCAGGGTTTCGACCTGGGTCAGCAGGCGCATCAGGAACGCCGGCAACGGCTCGGGTAGAAGCGGCCGATCCTGCCCTACAGACGCCGGATCGACGGGCATCAGATACGACGGAAAGGCGATCGGCACGGCTGGCATGGGCAGGCTCCGCGAAAGCTAGTTCCGCCAGTATCGCGTATTTTCGGTGGGACGCGAAGGGTCAAGATGGCAGGGAGGAGTTCCGGTTCGGGCGCGTCGCCGTTCGAACCCACTACAATCCCCGGTCATGGGCCAATTCCGCGTCGTGTCGCGTTTCGAGCCGCAAGGGGACCAGCCGGAGGCGATCCGGCAGCTCGCCGAGGGAATCCTGGCAGGAGAAAAAGAGCAGGTTCTGCTCGGCGTCACCGGGTCGGGCAAGACGTTTTCGATCGCCAAGGTGGTCGAGCAGGTGAACCGGCCGACCCTCGTGCTGTCGCACAACAAGATCCTCGCCGCCCAGCTGTTCCAGGAGTTCCGGAGCTTCTTTCCGGGGAATGCGATCGAGTACTTCGTCTCCTACTACGACTACTACCAGCCGGAGGCGTACGTCCCGCAGTCCGACACCTACATCGAGAAAGAGACCAACATCAACGAGGAGATCGAGCGCCTGCGCCTGCGCGCGACCAAGGCGCTGTTCGAGCGGCGCGACGTGCTGATCGTCTCCTCGGTGTCCTGCATCTACGGCCTCGGCTCGCCAGAATCGTTCTTCGGCATGCTCCATTTCTTCGAGCGCGGCAGCGAAGAGGGGATGGACCTGGTGCTCCGCAGGCTGGTCGAGATGCAATACCAGCGCACCCAGATGGATCTTTATCCCGGCACCTTCCGGGTGCGCGGCGACGTGCTGGAGATCTTCCCCTCCTACGATGAGATCGGCCTGCGGATCGAATACTTCGGCGACCAGATCGAGCGGATCACGCGCTTCGACCTGTTGCGCGGCGAGGCGTTCGAGGAGGTCGAGCGGATCGCGGTCTTCCCGAAGACCCACTACGTGACGCCGCGGGACCGGATGGTGCGCGCGATCGAGACGATCAGGGTGGAGCTGCAGGAGCGACTGGCCGAGCTGGAAGCGCAGGACAAGCTCTTGGAGCGCCAGCGGCTGGAGCAGCGCACGATGTTCGATTTGGAGATGCTGCAAGAGATCGGCTCCTGCGCCGGGATCGAGAACTACTCCCGGCATCTCTCCGGCCGCGCCCCGGGCGAGCCGCCGCCGACCTTGCTCGATTATTTTCCCGAGGATTTCCTGCTGGTGGTCGACGAGAGCCATCAGACGATCCCCCAGGTACGCGGCATGTACCACGGCGACCGGTCGAGGAAGCAGACGCTGGTCGATTACGGTTTCCGCCTCCCGTCCGCGCTCGACAATCGGCCGCTCCGGTTCGAAGAGTTCGACGCCCGGATCGGCCAGCGGATTTACGTTTCGGCGACCCCCGCCCCCTGGGAGCTGGAACGGACCCACGGCGTGATCGCCGAGCAGCTGATCCGCCCGACCGGTCTGCTCGATCCGGTGGTCGAGGTGCGACCGGCCAAAGGCCAGGTGGACGACCTGGTGGCCGAGATCCGGAAGGTCATCGCCCGCGGCGAGCGCGTGTTGGTGACGACGCTCACCAAGCGGATGTCGGAGGAACTGTCCCAATACCTCAAGGAGATCGGGATCAAGGTGCGCTACCTGCACAGCGACATCGAGACCCTGGAGCGGGTGGAGATCATCACCGGCCTGCGGCGCGGCGAATTCGACGTCCTGGTCGGGATCAACCTGCTGCGCGAAGGGCTCGACCTGCCGGAGGTCTCGCTGGTCGCGATCCTCGACGCCGACAAAGAAGGGTTCCTGCGGAGCGAAACCTCGCTGATCCAGACCGCCGGCCGCGCCGCGCGCAACCTGAACGGCCGGGTGATCCTCTACGCCGACGCGATGACAAACTCGATGCAGCGCGCTCTCTCGGAGACCGCCCGCCGTCGGATCAAGCAGGAAGCGCACAACGTCGAGCACGGCATCGAGCCGCAGTCGATCCTCAAGGACATCCACAGCCCGCTGGTCCAGATGGCGAACCTCGATCTCTATTCGACCGGCGTGGCCCGCCTCTCCGAGCTTGCCGACCGCTCCGACCTGCCGCTCTCCGAGCAGATCGCCCTGGTCGAAAAGCAGATGCGCGCCGCGGCCAAACGCCTGGAGTTCGAAGAGGCCGCGATGCTCCGCGACCAGCTCAAAGAGCTGCGCGACGTGCAGGTGTTCGCGGGGTAACTCTACCCGCGCGGGTCGGGCAGGATCTGCCGCAGATACGGCTCGATCCCCAGCTCCGCGTCCCAGTTCTGCGGATAGCCGAGCGAGACCTCCTCGAAGCGCACCCCGTCGCGGAAGTGGGTGGCTCGAATGTGCAGGTGGCCGAAGATCACGCACTGGGCGTTGAAGCGGAGGTGCCAATCTTCCGTGCGGCGGGTGCCGCACCAGACCGAGAAGCGCGGTACGCGCGGCAGGATCGCGAGATCCTGCTTGAGCGGCCAATGGTTGATCAAAATGGTCGGCCCGCGTTCGGCCGCGGCGGTCAAGCGGCGCTCGGCGTCCCGGCAGCGCGCCTCGCACCAGGCCGGGCGGCTGGAGTACGGATCGGCGTGGAGCAGCACCTCGTCCGAGCAGAGGACGTCCTCTTCAGCCGCCCATTGGACCGCTTCTTCGATCGGAATGTGGTCGGGGCGGAAGGAATAGTCGTAGAGCAGGAAGAGCGGCGCGAGCACCGGCGCGGGACCTTCGGCCGCCGCACCGCCGGGCCAGGTGATGTACGGATCTTCGGGGGTCAGCACGCCGAACGAGCGGCACAGCGCGACCATCCGCAGGTACTTCGGCTCGCCCCGTGGCTCGTCCGGGTGCGGGGGGATGGTCCACAGGTCATGGTTGCCGGGGACCCAGAGCAGGCGCGCGAAACGGCGCGACAGGACGGTGAGCGCGAAGCGCAGGTGCTCTTCCGTCTCGCCTACGTCTCCGGCGATGATCAGCCAATCCTCGGGATGGGGCGCGAGGTCGAGCAGCGCCTTGCGGTTCGATTCGTGGCGGAGATGCAGATCGCCGAGCGCGAACAGCTTCAATGGATCGACTCGAAGGGAGGGGTGCCCTCTACCGAGGCCTCGATCTCCCGCAAATAGTCCGGCCGCTCCGGCGGAGCTTGTGTCTCGACCGGTCCTTCGCCGGGCAGCAGGAGGGTCTGGACCAGACTCCCTTCAGCGTCCACGTAAACCTCGGTTGCCGGATGGCGGATCGGCTCCAACGAATAGTCGGTGTGGTAGATCAGTCCGCCGCCGGTCGGAATGCCAATGCCCTTCACGTGCTCGCCCGCGCGGGGCACGACTCGATGGAGCGTCGGCCAGTCGGGCTCGGCGTGCGCGTCGATCACGAAGGGCACGACCCGGAAGGTATCGAACAGGCGGTCGCGCGTCTCGTCCCAACCTTTAAGCCCGAGCTGGATCGCGCCGGCCGAAATGCCGACCAGCAGCGCCCCGGCGTAGTAGCGGGCGAAGATCTTCGCGGCGAGGTCGTTCGCGTCGAACGCGTCCCAACCGCGGCGGACGTCGCCGCCGGCAAACAGGAGCAGATCGGCCTGATCGATGAACGCGAGATCGTCGGAACCCAACCGGGCCGGGACGTGACGGCAGTCGCGGATGCCGATGCCGTCCATCGCGGCGAGGAACAGCTCATAGAACTCCGGCGCGTCGCCGTTCGAAGCGCCGAAATAGGCGGCTTTAAATGGCCGCCTGTCGCCTTCGAGATCCTCGATCAGCAAGTCGCGAAGCTGCTCGAGAAACTGGCGCTCGCCGTCGCGCCAGAACAGTAGTTGGGAGTCGGAGAAGAGGAAGACCGGTTTGATCGTAGCCATGGCGTGGGGCCAAGGATATCAGGCCTCTCTAGGGCGCCTCGACTCGCTTATAGACCCAGCGCACGGAGACCGGCGGCAGCGGGCCGTAGCCGGCGAGGGAGACGACCACGATCAGCTCGGGCTTGCCGTCGATTCCCGGAGCGACCCGGTAGAGCTCGCTCCGTTCGGGGCCGCGGGCCGGCGTTTCGAAGATCGTCAGCTCGCCGTCCTTCCAGGTCGCCCGTCTCTTGATCGCCGTGCCGTCCGGGCGCTCGCCGCGGACCTTCTTGCCGTTGGGCACGATCGAAAGGGGGGGAGTTTTGAGCAGCGGATCGGAACCCTCGGGCTCGGTTCTGATCGTGAACGCTCCGTCCGCAAAGGCGATCCGTTGTTCGAGCGGCGCCTCCATCCGGCCGGACAGCTTGGCCATGTCCGGCGCTTCGACCGGCGCCCGGAAACCGCTGTTGCCGGTGCCCGGAGGTCCGCCGCCCGGCCGCCCGCCGCCCCCGCCGCCCGAGCCGGAGAAGCCACCATCGTGCGAACGTCCGTGCGCTTCGCGCAGCGCGCTGCGGAAGTCCTGGCTGTGATCGGCGTCGAGCTGCCAGTTGCCGAGCAACGGTTGCACCGCCGCCTCCGAAGAGGGAGCCGTCGCCGCCCCGACCGGGGCTACCGCGACGACCATGCTGAGTCCCAAACCCCATCCCAGAACCCGCTTCCAACGTCCTTGAAGTCCTTGCCGTCCTTTTTGTCCTTTTTGCAGTCCGCTCATGCCGTCCAGTCTACCCCGCCCCTCCGCCCGGAAACTTGTAAGCAATGTAAGAAACCGGCGCCTTCCGCCGTGCCCCGAAGCGCCGCTTGCTAAGCTCTCAGGCCATGGCCCTGCCCGCCCGATCGAAAGCCGGAACCGGTGGCGCCGCCTCGCGCGCCCGCTCCTCGCGCCTGGCGGTGGCGGCATTGGTCGGACTGCTCGTCCTGCTCGGCGCGCTCCAATGGCGCTGGATCGGCGATGTGAGCCGGCTCGAACGGGAGCGTACGCGCCGTTCGCTCTCCGAAGCGGGGGAAGGGCTGGTCGCGGACCTCGACCGCGAGCTGATGCGGGCGTTCTTCTACTTTCAGCTCGGCCCCCACGCCTTGCGGGTTCATTCCGGCCCGCGGCTGGACCTGTCGTTCCCACCGACGACCCCTGCGGATGCCGAGCGCCCGGCCGAATCCGCCGCTCTGCTCGCCGGCCAACTCGCGCTCTGGCGCCAGACCGCTCTGTATCCGACCCTGGTTCGCGGCCTCTACCGGGCGACCGGGCAGCCGGCGGAGCTGTCTCGCTGTTCGGCCGAGCCGCCGGTCTGTCGCCCGGTGCCCTGGCCTCGCGAGCTGGCGGCGGCGCGCGCGCGCATCGAAGCCGGCCTCACCGGGCCGGAGATCGAGCCGCGGGCGCCGGCCCTCCTGCTGCCGACCTCGTTGCCGCCGCACGGCGGGCCGCTCGGGCCGTTTCCGGAACCGGTTCCCAGCGCGGTGCCCGGCACGCCGCCGGGCGGCACCCCGGGAACGATCGTCATCGTCCAGTTGGATGCCGATCTGATCGCCCGTGAAATCTTGCCGCAGCTAGCGGAGCGCCATTTCCACCTCTCCAAGCGATCGGAGGTGCGGCTTGCGGTGGTCGGCCCCGCCGGCCCCGTCTACCGTTCCGATCCGGCGTTCACGCCGAAATTCGATACCGGCGATCTCTGGCTGCCGATGTTTACGCTGCACGGCCCGGTCGAATTTCATCGTCTGCTGCCCGAGCTGCTGCACGGAGCGAAGTTCGAGCTGCCCGTGCCGGGGCATTCGCCGCCGCACGGCATGGGCAGGCGCCATCGCGAGCTTGCACAGGCGTTCTTGTTCCGCACCGCGGAGCCTCCCTCGGGGGCAGCCGGCACCTGGATGCTCGCGATCTCCGATCGCGCCGGATCGCTGGAAGCGGCGGTCGGCGCTGTGCGCGCGCGCAATCTCGCGATCAGCCTTGCGATCTTGGGGCTGCTCGGGGCGAGCCTGTTCGTCCTCGCCCGTTCCGCCGCCCGGGCACACCGGCTCGCCGAGCAACGGCTCGAATTCGTCGCCGGGGTCACCCACGAGTTGCACACGCCAATCGCGGCGATTCGCGCGGCGGCGCAAAACCTCGCCGACGGCGTGGTCGCCGAGCCGGCCAAAGTGCGCGAGTACGGCACCCTGGTCGATCGCGAGGGGGCGCGTCTCTCCTCGCTGGTCGCCCAGGCGCTGGAGCTTGCCGGCATCGAGTCGGGCACCCGGGCGTTTTCTCCCGAGCCGCTCGCCGTGGCCGAGGCGATCGATCAGGCGGTCGAAGACGCCGGCCCGGCGCTTTCTCGCGCGGGGCTCGAAGTCGAGCGGGACCGGGACGCAGAGGCCGCTCTGGGTCCCGCGCTCGCCGACCGCGCGGCGCTTCGCCTGGCGCTGCGAAACCTGCTCGAAAACGCCGCCAAGTACGCCGCCCTCGGCGGCTGGGTGGGTCTCCACGCGAGCGCCGCAGGCGGCGGGGTTTCGATCGTGGTCGAGGATCGCGGCCCCGGCGTGGCGCCGGAGGATCGCGCCGGCCTGTTCGTGCCGTTCGAGCGCGGCCGGGCGACTGCGAGCGCCGTTTCGGGCGCGGGCCTGGGGCTCGCGCTCTCGCGCCGGGCGCTCGCCGCGACCGGGGGAACGATCCAATGGCGCCCCGGGCCGGACGGCCGCGGCAGCGCGTTCGAGATCCGTTTGCCTGCGGCATGACGGGAGACGACGATTGAGCGGCGAGCGCATCCTTCTGGTCGAAGACGAGCCGAGCCTTCAGCTCACGCTCTCCGACCGTCTGAAAAGCGAAGGGTATCGGGTCGAGCCCGCGACCACCGGCGACGAGGGGTTCGCCCGTGCGCTCTCCGAGAGCTTCGACCTGATCGTGCTCGACGTCATGCTACCGGGCAAGAACGGCTTCGACGTCTGCCGCGACCTGCGCCAACGCGGCCTTTCCGTGCCGATCCTGATGCTCACCGCGCGCACCCAGGTGGTCGACCGGGTGGTCGGCCTGAAGCTCGGCGCCGACGACTACCTGGGTAAACCGTTCGAGGCGATCGAGCTTCTCGCGCGAATCGAAGCGCTGCTCCGGCGCGCGAAGTCGGGGAACGCTTCGTCCGAAGGGGCACGCATCGCGGACGGCTTCCGCTTCGGCGACGTCGAAATCGACTGGAAGCGCGCCGAGGTGCGCCGCGCAGGTGCGCCGGTCTCGCTCTCGGCGCTGGAGCTCAAGCTGCTGCGCTATCTGATCGAGCGCCATGGCGAGGTGATCGGCCGCGACGAGCTGCTCGACCGGGTCTGGGGTTACGACGCGACCGCGCAGACCCGCACGGTCGATGTCCACATCGCCTCGCTGCGCCAGAAGCTCGAACCGGTCCCTGCCCACCCGCGGTTTCTCGTCACCGTCCACCGTCTCGGCTACAAGTTCGTCGAATGAGGGCTTTACATTCCTGACAAGAAGCTTGCGTCCGCTTGAAGACTTGGGAGCCGGCGCGGCTTACTCTGCATTCACCGTCGAAGCGAACGTCGACGGATTGGAACCGAACCGAAATCATCGAGGAGACAAACCATGAAGCGTTGGATGTTCCTGATCGCCCTAGCAGCACTGGTCAACCCGATCACCCCGGCCTCCGCGGCCGACGACAAGCCGGTGGTAGAGAAGAACGTCGTTTTCATCGGCCATCCCGGCCCCGGGCATGACGGCATGCACCGGATGATGTTCAAGGGCGACGGCCCGCCGCCGCTCGTCGACATGCTGAAAACCCACCTCGACCTCACCGCCGACCAGGAAAGCTCCGCGCGCGATCTCGAAACCCAGCTGCGCGAGACCATGAAGCCGCTCCACGAAGAGGCCCTGCGGCTCCAGACCGAGCTCGACAAAGCGCTCGAATCCGGCGCGGACGCCGCGACGGTCGGCAACGCCGCGATCGCCGTCCACAAAGTGACGAAGCAGATGGAAGCCGCCCACCAGGAGTTTCACCAGAGCTTCGCGGACCTGCTGACGCCCGAACAGAAGACGAAATTCGAGTCGTTCCACCAGACGTTCCGCTTCCGCCTAGGTGGGCCAGATCTGCCTCCGCCGGGTGTCGAGAACTGATCGTCTCCTTAAGCTCCTCCTGCCGTGAGGAGCGTGAAGTGCATAGAAAGCGCGCCGCCCCGGCCGATCCGGGGCGGCGCGCCCGCTTTTGCCTAGCCCCCCAGCCGCTCGAACACCGCGAGCGGAATCCGCAGCTTCCCCTCCGTAATCAACCCAAGCCTCCCACCGCCCAAATCGACGAACCGCACCCGCTCGAACTTCGGTCGCAATTCCGCCAGATCGCGCGGCAGGGCGAGGCGCAAGCTTTCGGGGCCGAGCGCGTGGGCGAGCGCCGCGGTCAGGCGGCTGCGGAGAAACTCACCGAGCGCGCGAATGTCGAGCACCCGTTCGAGCGCTCCGTCGGCGGCGACTCCGAGGACGTTGGTGTCGAGAACGATTCCTTCCGCGCCGACTCTGGGGACCAGCTCGAAGCGCGCCGCGCCGTCTTGGCGGAACAGCAGGCGGGGAGGTCCGGGGTTGAACAGGTCGCCGACGGCTGGGCGGCAGAAGTACCACTCGTAGCGGCCGGCGACATAGAGCGCGGCGCCGATTTTTCTTGGCGCGGGGGGCTTGGAAGGAACCGGCGGGGAGAGGGTTGCGGCGCGCAGGTCGAGGCGGTCGCCGCACAGCTCGGCGCGGTTCGATTGCGCGCGCACGACTTTCAAGATCTTTGCTTGCAGGTCGGCGAGATCGACGGTGATCGAAAGATCGCCTACCGCGCCGTCGGGAACCTCGGTCAAACGAAGCTGGCCGGAAAGGCCGAGGGTCACGGGAACGCCTCCGATCTCTTCGACCACCGGATCGGCGCGAATCTCCAGGGGGATCGCCACCTGCGCGGCTGCGGGTCGTGCGATGCCGAGCCACCCTGCGATCCCGGTTGCGATCGCGGGGAGCGCGAGCGCCAAGGGGCGGAAAACCATCGCACCTCCCGAACGACAAAAACGCCGCCTCAATGCCCTCCATCCTAAGGCATCAAGGCGGCGGCAGAGCACCGTGGTGGAGCGAGGCTTACAGCCGGGTCGTCAACCCCAGACGCACGGCGCGCGGCGAGCCGGGCGAGAGGTTCGTGTTGCTGTCGGCGTTGGCCCAGTACTTCTTGTCGAGCAGGTTCTCGACGTTGAGCTGAAGTCGGAAGTCCTTGGTCAAGCTGAAGTAGACCGCCGCGTCGACGCGCGTGTACCCCGGCAGCGTCACCGTGTTGTCGATCGTGGCGAACATCTCCGAGCGGTAGACCAACCCCAGCGCCGCGCCCAGTTTCGGCAGGAACTGGTAGTTGTTCCAAAGCGAGATCGTGTTGCGGGGCACCTGGCCCACGGTCGCGCCTTTTCTCGCCGCGGCGGTGGCGCTTAAGATCGTGGCGTCCTGGTAGGCGTAGCCGCCGGCGACGCTCCAGGCGGACGTGAACTGCCCGTTCACTCCGATCTCGAAGCCGCTCGTGCGCTGGCTGCCGGTCTGCACGATCCGGGTCGGATCGTTCGGATCGGTCGAGCGGGTGTTCGTGCGGTCCAGGCGGTAGACGGCGGTGGTCAGGGAGAGCCGATCCGTCGGTCCCCACTTCGCGCCGATTTCATAGTTGCTCAGCTCTTCCGGCTTGACCTGCTCGGTGATCGATGTCAAAGCCGAGAATTGATCGCCGGAGCTGGGAAGGTACGACACGCTGTACGTGCCATAGAGGGATAGGGTGGAGATCGGCTTGACGATCAGGCCGAGGCGCGGCGAGACCAGATTGTCCGTCCGATCCAGGCGGTCGCCGTTTCGGTTGTTCTCGTATTCCAGGTCGAAGCGGTCGAACCGCAGCCCCGCGACCAGCTGAAGGTGGGAGGAGAGCTCGATCTGATCCTGCGCGTAGAGAGCGCCCACTTGCGCGGTCAGATGGTTGTCCGCATCCGTGGCGTTCTGGCGGAAGGTGACGGGCGTGTTGATCGTCGGGTTGGCGTAGGGCACCAGGATCGACGTGGCGGTATTGTTGAAGAAGCCCGTGTTGCGGAAGTTGTCGGTGACCTGGTGTCCGACTTCGGCGCCGACCAAGAGGGTGTGACGGATCGTCCCGGTTTCCAACCCGTAGGTCAGATCCGTCTGGTTGAACACGTTGTCGCGTTTCGTGGCGTTGTTGTACGCGGTGAGCGTCACGAGCGACTTGTTCGCCGAAACCGCGCCCGGCACGAAGTTCTGGTAGGAACGGTCATAGCTGCCGTAGAGCGTGCGGTTGCGGAGATTCCACCCTTCAAGTCCGCCGAATTGGTGGTCGAACGTGACGGCCGCCAGATCGACGGACGCTCTCACATGGCTCTGATCCGGATCGCCGTAGAAGGTGTCGATCGCGACATCGGCGGGCTTGCCGAGGAACGAGGTGATCCCGCGGTCGGCCGTGCGGACGTCCCGCAGGTGTTCGTAACCGAAGGTGATCTTCGTCGCGTCGCTCTGTTTGTAGGTCAGGCTGGGCGCGACGCCGGAGCGTTCGAGATCGACCTGATTCCGAAAGCTGCCGGAGTCCTCGTAGAGGCCGTTGAGTCGAAGCGCGAGCTTGTCGTTGATCGGCTGATCGAGATCCGCGGTGACCCGCTTGTTGCTGTACGAGCCGCCCTGCAGGTCGATTTCCCGCGCGGCGTCGAACCCGGCTTCCTTGGTCACCCGGTTGATCACCCCGCCGCTGCCGCCGCGGCCGAAGATCATCGCGTTCGGACCCTTGAGCGCCTCCACACGATCGAGGTTGTACAGATCGCGGTAGTACTGGACGTCGTCGCGCACCCCGTCGACGAAGAAATCCGCCGAGGAGCTGTTGCCGCGGATGATGACCTGGTCGCGGTTGTTCTCCCCCTGGTGGAGGCTGATGCCCGGCACGTAGCGGACCACGTCGCCGATGCTGGTCATCAGCTGGTCCTGCATCAGTTGGTGGGTGACGACCGTGATCGACTGCGGCACGTCCGACAGCGGCGTCATGGTTTTGGTACTGGTGCGGAGGGCCGGAATTTGATACCCGGTCGAAGAGCGCACGGTGATGGATTCTTGCAACGCCGCTTGGAACACCAGATCGAGCGGGCCGGCGCTGTCGGGTGTGACGGTCACCCTTTGCATCCGCTCCGTAACCCCTTCCACCTCGATCTCGACGTCATAACTGCCGGCGGCGAGCGCGAGCGCGAAGCGGCCATCGGTGCCCGAGACGGCGGTCACTGGAGAGCCGGCGCCGCGTACCGCCGCCAAGGCGGTGACGCGAGCTCCCGCAATCGGGGCTCCGTCGGGATCCAAAACCCTGCCTTGGAGCGAGATCGACGAGTTTCCCGAGGTTGCGGCATCGGGCTCCGCGGCGCTCGATGCAGTGACAGGCCCGAGAGCGAGGCAGGCGACGGTGAAGGCGAGGAGCCAGGGTCGGAACGCGCGCGGCCGCTTCATGTAAGATTCCTCCGGCAGAAGGCCTGCTCGTAGACGAATGCCTCAAGCAGGCTGGTTGCAGCGGGGGCTCCGGTTCAGGCGCCAAACCGTTTTCCGGGGCTTCCGCTTTGTTGTTGAGACTAGATCTCAACAAGGTTTCGTTATACTGGACCGAGCTGGTCCTATTTGTCAATCAGCTCGCGTAAAGTGGGTTGCGGGAGCCGGAATCACGACTCCCGCCGCGGAAAAACCGCGGCGAGTTACTGCACCTCAAGAGCGAAATCAACGTCCAGGCGTACCCGGTCGGCTAGCAGCTTCACGCTCTTCACGTCGAAGTCCGTGAGCTTGAAGCCGATCCCGTTCGGCCCCCGGGCGCCGCTCGCCAGGGCGGCGAGCTTGCCGCGCAGATCGAGGCGCAGGCGGTCGAGGATCCGTTCGAGCAGGAAGCGCAGCACCCGGCCCCCCGATTGCCCTTCGATCAGTAGATCTGTCGCCCGGAACGACAGGACGCCGTGCGAAAACACGGGAGTGGCGACCGCGCGGATCGGCAGCTCGCGCCCGAGCGTGGTGCAAAAGCCGAGCAGCTTGAAGGCCCCGCGCACCCGGCCGCGAAATTCCAGCCCCGCGGGAACCGTGGCGATCGTCGGATCGAGCACATAACCCCAGTTGCACGCGTCGCCCGGCTTGCCCGCGATGTAGCGCCGGTGATCGGGAAAGGTCTCGTCCGTGAGCAGCCGGGCGAGGGTCGAATGCGGCACCTCGATCGTCGCCGCGCGGGCGCTGGGCGCGCCGAGCGGGAAGAATGAGAAGATCCAGAGCAACGTCACAATCCAGCGCGCGCGGACGATTGGATAGGGGAGGGTGCGGGGCATGCGGTTCCTCGGGGGCTTCAAGGTGGCTCTGAATCTTAGACCGGACTCGGCCTGGCTCGACCTCCAAACATGACGCCCTCGCTTCCACCTCCCGCGCCGACGCGCGCCGGCTGGCTCAATCGCTCGACGCTCGGTGTCGCCCTCGCGAGCCTGTTCTCGGACATTTCCCACGAGCTGGCGACCGCCGTGCTGCCCGCGGTGCTGCTCGCGCTCGGTGCCGGGCCGGCGGCGCTCGGGTTGATCGAGGGGAGCGCCGACGGCATCTCGACCTTGGCGAAGCTCTGGGGCGGCGCGGCGGCCGACAAGGCGAAACGGCGCAAACCGCTCGCCGCGGTCGGCTACCTGGTCACCGCGGCCGGCATCGCGACGATCGCCTTCTGCACCACGTGGACGCAGGTCATGGCCTGCCGGGTGGCGGCATGGATCGGACGCGGATCGAGGAGCGCGCCGCGCGACGTTTTGATGGCCGAAGCGACGGCGCCGGAAGCCCTCGGCAAGGCCTTCGGCATGGAACGCGCGGCGGACGCCTTCGGCGCCGTGCTCGGTCCGCTGCTGGCGGTGGCCCTGATCGCCCGCGGCCAGGCGCCGCAGCACGTGCTGCTCTGGTCCCTGGCTCCGGGTCTGCTCGCCTTCCTCTCGATCGCTCTGATCGTGAAAGAGAAACCGCGCGCGGAAGGCGATATGACGAAGACCTCGTTTCTCGCCAACGTCCGCTCGACGGGTAAGCCTTTTCAGCGCCTGCTGATCGCGGTCTTCGCCTTCGGCTGCGGCGACTTCTCCCGCACGCTGTTGATTCTCTACGTGATCCAGCACTCCGTCGGCACCCTGTTCTCGCTCTCGGCCGGCGCGCTAGCGATCGCGCTCTATGTTCTCCACAACGCCGTCTCTGCCTTGGCGTCCTTCCCGCTCGGCGCGCTCACCGACCGGATCGGCCGCCAGCCGGTCCTGATCGGCGGCTATTTCCTGGCCGGTGCCACGACTCTGGGCTTTGCGCTGCTGCCGGCCTCCCCCGTGATCCTGGCGATTCTGTTCATCGGCTCGGGTGTCTACATCGCCTGCGAGGAGGTGGCGGAGAAAGCCTCCGCCGCCCAGCTCCTGCCGGCCGCGGTGAAAGGAACCGGCATGGGCGTCCTCGCGGCGACCAACGGCCTGGGGGACTTCGTGTCGAGCGCGATGGTTGGTCTCCTCTGGTCCGCGTTTCCCACGACTCCGGCGATCGGCTTCGGGGTCGCCGCGGCTTTGCAGCTCGCTGGCGGCGGTATCCTCGCCGCGCAAAACCGCGGTTCGTCCTCCGGCGCTCCCAGCTCCTAAACTCTGGGCCGTCGCATCCGTACAGCTTCCTTAAGAGCAGCGGCCAGAGCTTTTCCGGAGCGGACAGGACGCCATCTAGAGGAGGCAGCCCGTGAACGACCTTTCGAGGGATCTTCGCTACGCGGTTCGGACTCTCGCTTCGAGCCCCGGGTTCACCTTGATGGCGGTGCTCACCCTGGCCCTCGGCATCGGGATCACCGGCTCGGTCGCGAGCGTCGTTCGCACCCTCCTTCTCCGGCCGCTGCCGTATGCGCAGCCGGAGAGGCTGACGATGATCTGGAGCCGCTGGTCGGTCTTCGATAAGACGTGGGTATCGGTCCCCGAATACCGGGCATACCAGGAGGTCGGCAGTTTCTCGGGGGTGGGGTTGTTTTCGCCCGGCCAGTCGAACCTGACCGGCGGCGAGACGCCCGAGCGGGTGGGGAGCGCCTACGTTTCGGCCAACCTGTTCGAAGTCCTCGGCGTCGCCCCGATCCTCGGCCGGGCGTTTTCCGCGGCGGAGGTGTCGGCGGAACCCGCGCCGGTCGTGGTCCTGAGCGAAGAGCTCTGGCGCCGCCGTTTCGGCGGGGCACGGTCAATCCTCGGGACGAGCGTCGACATCAACGGCGCTCCGCGCACGGTCGTGGGGGTGATGCCCGCGGGCTTTCGCCTGCCGGTCGACTACAGCTCGCAGACCCCCTCCACCCTCTGGCTGCCGCTCGACGAGGATCTCCGCGGGCCGTACACCCTGCCGACCGGCGGCGGCAGCCACAGTTACAACGCGGTCGCGCGTCTGGCGCCGGGGGTAAGCCTCGACCAGGCGCGGGCGAGGCTGCGCGCCTGGGTTGCCGCCAACACTTCCCCGACTCTCTACCCGCGCGAGCAGCGGTTCGAGACGTTGGTCATTCCGGTTGTCGCCGACATCCTGGGATCGCTCCGGATCGCCCTTCTGGTGCTCGCGGGAGCGGTCGGATTCGTCTTGCTGATCGCATGCGCCAACGTCGCGAACCTGGTCCTCGTCCGCGGCCTGAAGCGTCGGCGCGAGCTGGCCGTGCGGATGGCGCTCGGTGCCGCGCCGGGCCAGCTGATCCGCCAATTGGTGACCGAAAGCGCCCTTCTCGCCCTGCTCGGTGGGTTGACGGGATTGTGGCTCGCCCGGTTGGGGGTGCAGGCCATCCTGTGGGCGCGGCCGGTCCAGATTCCCCGGGTGGGAGAGATCGGGATCGATGGCGGAATCGTCGTTTTCATCCTGCTGATCGCGTTCGGCACCACGCTGCTCTTCGGTCTCGCCCCGGCGCTCCGCCTGGTGCGGCCGGATCTTCAAGGGAGCCTCAAAGCCGGTTCGCCGAACATGGCGGGCGCGGGCGGCGGTGGCTTCCAAAGCGTAATCGTGGTCGCCGAAGTTGCCTTGGCCGTCGTCCTCCTGATGGGCGCAGGCCTGATGATCCGCACCTTCTGGTCGCTTTCGGGGGTGGACCCCGGTTTCCGCTCCGCCCACGTGCTCACGCTCGGCGTCTCGCCCGCGCGCGTCAAGTATCCGCAACCCGAAGACCAGATCCGCCTGTACGACGAGATCCTCACCGAGGTTCGCCGGGTACCCGGCGTTCAGGAGGCCGGTGCCGTCCGGATCCTCCCGCTCGCGCGCGAGATGGGCGACTGGGGGTTGATGATCGAAGGCTACACTCCGCCCGACGGCGGAAGGGTGAACGCGGCATGGCAGGCCGCGACTCCCGGCTATTTCGAGGCCATGGGGATTCCTGTTCGCCAAGGTCGCGCGTTCACCGCCGCCGACCGCCGCGACGCCCAGCCGGTCGTGATCATCAGCGAAACCTTTGCCCGCAATTTCTGGCCGCGCGGCAGCGCCCTCGGCCACCGGATCAAGATCGGCCGATCCACCTCGCCCTGGAGCACGATCGTCGGCGTCGTGGGCGACGTCCGGCACGATGGATTGACGGCGGACGCCAAGCAGACCTGGTACCTGCCGCAGTCCCAACTCGACCTGTCGGTCGGATTCCAGGCCTCTTCCTACACTCTCGTCCTGAAGACCGAAGGGGACCCGGCGAGCTACGCCGGAGCCGTGCGCGAGGTGATCCGCTCGATCGATCCGCAGCTGCCGGCCTCCGACGTGCGTCCGCTCGCGGACGTCGTATCGGGAGCGTTCTCCAAGCAGAGCTTCACGATGTTTTTCCTCGTCCTCTGCTCGACCCTCGCTCTCGCTCTCGCCGCGGTCGGGGTCTATGGCGTGATCCGCTTCCGAGTCGGAGCTCGAACCCGGGAGATCGGCTTGCGCATGGCCCTCGGCGCGCGCGTTGGCCAAGTCATCCGAGAAGTCGTCGGCCAAAGCATGGGCTTGGTCGGAATCGGCCTCGCGATTGGACTCGCCGCCGCCTTGGCGCTCACCCACTTCTTGAACAGCCTGCTCTTCGGCGTCAAGGCCCAAGATCCGGGAACGATCCTCGCCTCCGTGCTCGCCCTTGGCCTGGTTGCGCTGCTCGCGACCTACCTGCCGGCACGGGCCGCTGCGGCGGTCGATCCGATGGTTGCTTTGCGGGGGGAGTAGGGGAGCCCGGCCCCAGGGCTGGTCACGGATACCTATTCAAATCGGACGACCACTCCGGAGATGCTGGCAAAATCTTCGGTGATATTGATGACCGCGTCACCGCCGAGGCCGATAGCCTGATTCTTCAGGTCTTCATCGATGGCCTCTCGCTTCTTGGACCTCCCCAGTGTGCCGTACTTACTAACGCTGATTCGGCCAAGTTCCTTGAACGTCTGAGTAGGTTTTTCGACGAAGAATAGCTTGACGTCCGTAGCCGTTCGCGCATGGACGGTTGCCTGTGGCGAAGTAGTTTTCTGGTGGGATTGGACTCGTTCGACGACCGCTGAGATGGTGGACTCCCCCAGACCCGCGGTTCGTAGCGAAGCGAGCGCCTCAGGACTACCATCAAGTCGTTCCACGGGCGCATGCTTGACCGCAGCAACGATTACACTCTCTCCGATGCCGTCTCGCTTCATCGCGAGTACATCGGAGGTTTCTAGAGGCTTATCTCGCTCACCTGACTGCTGCTGTGCGATTCCTGCTGTTGGATTCGCGATGATTGAGAGAACAGCTAGAAGCCAAGGTCCGAAAACAAGTGGATGGCGGTTCGGAAGGAGTTTCGTCTTCATCGGGATCTCCCTGGTTCGCTGCTTGGGTTCTCGGGGAACAATGCACCACCTGCACGCGTTACCCCCAATGCCTAGATACGCGAGAGTTCGACTTGAAACGGATCACGCCGCAAAGGCTCATCACCATGGAAATCCCCCGCGTCAACCCAATCGGTATCCTCGAAAATCCCCTCGGGGGCTCGCCACGGCAAGCCTCGCGCGGAGTGCGGGCGCTCGCCTCGATCGTCCTGTTGATCTTCACGCTCGCCACGGTGATTACGACAGTGGTGAGCCTCGGTGCGTATTGCCTGACCACGGAGGCGGGCGATGTGCGCCATCTGCCGGTTTCGGCGAATTCGCCGCGCTGACGGCGGCTTTCCAGTCCAGGAAGCGGCTTCTCGTCCAGGGGCGCGGCAGCCGGTGTTCGGGAATCAACCTAGCCGCGCTTCGGGAGATTCTACGGAAGGGGCGGGCGGGAGTAGAATCAGGACAACGCAGGACGCCATGAAGAAGAGCGCGAAGCGGGAGCCGGTGAAGGGCGTAGAGGTGCTCGCCCTCGGCCTCGTGGCACTGCTCGCCACCTACCTCCCCGCCCGGGCCGCGGCGGTCATCGCGTTGCGGGGGGAGTAAGGACGAGGGCGGTCGCGCAAAAAAGTCGTTGCGGCTCGGAGGCGGCTGCGGGAGGCTGAACTCCAACGATCCCCTGGGCCTACTCGTCGGTCGCGATCACCGGTGAGACCTGGCCGTATCCTCAAGCCACCGTGGCAAGCGCTGATTGGAGTGATGCGAGTTATGTACCCTCATTGCTTCCTGCCAGGGAAGTTGATTCTCTACCGATCAAAGTCGCAAGCCTCGAATTAGGAGCCAGAGGATGACAGTGAGCATAGCCGCGTGAGAAATAATTAAGTACCAGACAATTAGCGCCGGGCTCTCCCCAATAAGTCCTCCCGATGCCCGAGGTAAAGCCTGAACCAGCCCTGGCCCCGGCGCCCAGCTGGCCTGGACATCTAGTTCTAGTGGACTTGAGCGAAGTCGCTGCTCGAAAAAAGACAAGACAAGATTCTTTAGCTGTGCGAGGAGGAGCGCAACACTTTCGATGAAATTCTTATATCTCGACACGGCGTAGTAGAGAGTCCCCAACACGACCAAAATCTCAAGGCTCCCTCTCGCGAAAGACATACTACGAATATCGAATTCGGGTCCCAGGTGCCGATGCACGGCTTCACTCATCTCTCCGCGGAGCCGGCCGGAATTGCTTTCGGCGACTTCCCAGAGTTCGCCATAGGCTTGCTCTTGAACTCGGACATTCAAACGGATGACAAGCACTTCGCCTGAAACCATGAGCGATCTTCGTAGGTTCCACAGTGCCACTTTGTCCTCCGCGCCTTCTACTCTTTCAGGCAAAGGGAATATTGCCTGAAGATCCGCTTTTAGTTAAGGGTTCGCGATCTGCTCGCGTAAGGTTCTCCGAGTGGCGCTTAACGGACTCGCAATGCACTTTACCACCAACCTGCCAAACCGTCGCACCCCGACGTGCGTAAACCACTCGCCATGGAAATCTCCCGCGTCAACCCGATCGGAATCCTCGAACGCCCCCTCAGGGGCGCGCCGCGGCCGATTTCCCGAGGGGTGCGGGCGCTCGCCTCGATCGTTTTGGTGATCTTTACGCTCGCCACGGTGATTACGACGGTAGTGAGCCTCGACGCGTATTGCCTGACCACCGAGCCGGGCGACGTGCGCCATCTGCCGACGCCGCTGAATTCCGCGCGCTGACGGCGGCTTCCCAGCTCCGGAAGCGGCTTTGCCGCCTCAGGAAACGGCTTGCCCTCTCAGGAAGCGGCTTCCCAGCTCCGAAAGTGGCTTTGCCGCCCCAGGAAGCGGCTTGCCCTCTCAGGAAGCGCCCAGCTCCGGAAGCGGCTTCCCGCTTCAGGAATGGACCTGCCAAGTCGGCAAATCAATTCGGCGGCGCCATACGCAGTTTCCACCGCTCTACGTTCACGCCCTTCAGCAGAAGCCATAGGCAGAGGGACGTCTCCCCGATAAACGGTGGAATCAGGATGAGGGGAAAGATCCGATTCGCGAAGGCGGGAGAGAGAAGAAGTGCGAAGCTGTCCGTCAGGTAGCACAAGCCGGCGATCTGCATGAGGACGCCGATCGTCTTGGGGAGATAGCCCGATTTGAAGATCAGGGCTCCGAGGATCAGGCAGGTACAGCCGAAGAAGATGAGGGCGACGCCGAAGCCGTAGCCGTGGGTTTTGATTGCCAGGGTCGCCATGACGTCGAGCTGTTCCGGCGTAAAGGCTTTGAGGTATCCGGCGGTCCCCAGCGGAAACTGCGCCGCGACGAGATTCAGGCCGACGACTGCCTCTACCGCAATCGACACCAGATTGAAGAAGACCGCGGCCAACGTGAGAACCTTGCTGACCGGCCGCAGCAAGACGTAGAAGATCGACGTCAAGGCCACGGCGCAAATCAGCAGGAAAAATTCGCCCGCCATCCCGAAGCGCCACAGCGACTCCATGGACCGGAGGTTGGCGGCGGTCGCCGTGGCGTCGCCCGAGACGATGATCCGGCTCCGGACGCCTGCTTCGCCGAAGAGGCCGAGGACGATGATGATCAGGTAGAGCGCGCCGCCGATTCTTGACAGGGCTCGGGGCGAGATCTCGACTTCGCGGTCTTTCACGTCAGGCTCCAATCTGGAATCTCTCTTCCATACGACGGAAAGGCGCAGACCTTACCGGCCCAACAATATCCGCCCCCCTCATTCGTCTACAGTCGTAGGGGAAGCTCGACATCGGACGAAGCGCTGGATGAAACGGGGGAGACGACATGCTCAGTCGAATTTTGCCGGATCGCATCGACAACACCTATCTCGGTCATCCGCTCGCCGTGTGGCTGCTCGCCGCGGTCGTGTTCATGAAGTCGGGGATCGCCCTCGGCACCCTGTTCAACGGTCGCGTCGCGGCGCAATCGGCGGACGGCATCCCGCTCAATACCTTCGGCGCCGACGGTGCACAAGCCGTGGTGGCGCTGTTCGCGATCTGGGGGCTGGCGCAGCTCGTGATCAACCTGTTCGGAATCCTCGCGCTCACGCGCTATCGCGCCATGATTCCGTTCATGTTCCTTCTGCTCCTGGTCGAGCACCTCGCGAGGAAGTCGGTTTTGTGGTGGAAACCGATCGCGAGAACCGGAACGCCTCCGGGTCCCTACATCAACCTCGCGCTGGTCGCGCTGATGGTGGTCGGCCTTGCGCTGTCGCTGCGGAAACGAACGAACGTACCGCTGCAGCCTTGAGGCTCATCACTTCAGAGAGTGCAGCTCGCGATCGAGCCAGCTTGCTTCGTCATCGAATCCCGCTTCGCGGCCTGGGACAGGAAAGGGCCGAAGGCCCGCCCAATCACAGCCTGGGCCAACGGCCCAGGTTCCGGTTTAGCCTCCAAAATTTCAAGGGCTGAAGGCCCGCTCCAAAGAGCTTGTCTCTATGCCGACTTCGCTTGTGGTCGCCAAGTCATCGACGGTCGCTTCCTCGTCGTGGCGCACTCCTTGAGGAAACAGGTTGATCAGCGTCTGGTAGGGAATTCCCAGCTCTTCGGCCAGTTCCTGGAAATAGGCGAGCACCCCGGGGTCCAGGCGGATCGTGACCTGCTTCTTGAGCCGCTTCGCGTACGGATTGGGTTTCGCGTCGGTAAAGTCGTAGGTCTTTCTCATCGATAAAGTCTCCGGAAGTATCTTGCTCCGACCGTCGGCCTTTCGAGCCTACGCCGCGACCCTCAGCCCCCCGCGACCAGCCCCAGCAGCTCCTGCCCATACTTGCTGACGATCCCGGGTCCAATGCCGGGGACGTTCAGGAGGCCCACTTCGTTGCTCGGCCGTGCGCTCGCTAGGGCGTAAAGCGTTCGGTCGGTGAGGATACGGAACGCCGGAACTCGGCGCCTCTTCGCTTCGGCGAGGCGCCAGGCGCGGAGCGCTTCAACCAGGGGTGTGGGCGCTTCGATCGCGGGCGCTCCGGGGGCGGCTCCCGGTTTTGATTTTCCCACGCGGTCGAGCTTCGTGCGGTCGCGTTTTTTCGGTCCGCGGTCGGGCGGCGCTTCGGCGAGGATCAGCCCGGCGAGACCCGTGTCGTCGATCTGATAGCCGGTGGCGGTGAGGAGGGCGCGCTGGAAGCGGATCTCGCGGCCGTCCTTTTCGAACGAATCTTCCTGGAGGCGCAAGAGACCCGCGCGGACCAACGCGCCGAGCAGGTGCTCGAAGGCGCGGCGATCGAAGCCCGCCCGTTCGCGCTCGCCGTCGTTCAGCTCGCGGAACAGTTGGCCGGTGGTCTGGCCGTCGCGCTCGCGCAGCGCATCGAGGATGCCCGAGAGCACCGAGTGCTCGGCGTCGGTCGCTGCGCGCGAGCTGCCGAGCAGGCGGCCGTCGGGGGCGCAGACGTCACACACGCCGCATGGCGCGCCGGAATCGGCCTGGTCGCCGAAATGGCGGATCAGGTGCAGCATGCGGCAGCCGTGCCCTTCGGCATAACGCAGGATGTCGTCGAGCTGGCCGATCTTGTGGCCGCTCTGCTCCTGGTACGAGCGGCGGAAACCCGGTTCGCCGCGGGCGACGCGCCCCTCGGCGTCGACCTTCGCACCGCCATGGATCCAGAGTTTTTCGAGCGCGCGCTCGAACAGCTCGGGGTCCAGCTTCAGCCGTTTCGCCAGCTCCTCGGCCGGGCGGGGCTCGGGGGCAAGCGCTTTGGCGATCGCGTCCAGCACCTCGATGTCGGGATAATCGCGACCGTGGAAGAACTCGTGCGTCCGTCGGTCGGCGTAGGAGTAGAGCAGGATCGCGCGCGAGGGCAGGCCGTCGCGACCGGCGCGGCCGATCTCCTGGTAGTACCCTTCGAGCGAGCCCGGCAAGGCGGTATGGATCACCGTGCGCACGTTTGCCTTGTCGATCCCCATGCCGAATGCGATGGTGGCGACGATCACGTGGAGCCGACCGTCGAGAAACGCGCTCTGCACCCGCTCGCGCTCGGCCGCCGCCATCCCGGCGTGATAGGCCGCCGCGGGCATCTCCTCCGACAGCTCGGCGCCCAGAGCGTCGGCTTCCTTCCGGGTCGGGGCGTAGACGATTGCCGGCCGGGAGGCCGGATCGGCGAGAGCCGCGCGCACCGCTTCGCGCCGGGCGGTCGGGCGCAGCGCCACCGCCTCGATCGCGAGATTGATCCGGCGGAAGCCGTGGATGAAACGCAGCGCTTTCGGCATGCCGAGCTGGACCGCGATGTCGTCCTGAACGCGCGGGGTCGCGGTGGCGGTGAGCGCGATTACCGGCGCGGGACGCAGCTGCGGCAGGCGTGCCCCAAGCATCCGGTATTCCGGGCGGAAATCGTGCCCCCATTGCGAGATGCAGTGCGCCTCATCGACCGCCACCAGCCCGGGCTTTACCCGTGCCAGAAACTCCGGGAAGCCCGGCACCGCGAGCCGCTCGGGGGCGATAAACAGGTAGTCGAGCTTGCCCTGGAGGTAATCGATGCACACCCGCCGCGATTCGGCGCGGTCGCGTCCGGAATGGATGCGCTCGGCCGAGAAGCCCAGCTCGCGGAGCTTGGCGACCTGGTCTTCCATGAGAGCGATCAGCGGCGAGACGACCAGCGTCGTCCCTTGGCGCGCAAGGCCCGGCAGCTGGTAGCAGAGCGATTTGCCCGCTCCCGTCGGCATGATCAGCAGCACGTCCTCTCCGGCCACGACCGAGCGGCACACCTGCTCCTGGTAGGGCCGGAACGACGAGAGACGAAAGCGGGACGAAAGCAGCGCGCCGAGACGGTCCGGTCCGCTCGGAACCGTCAGGTCCGGAGCCGAGAGCGGTCCGTTGCGCAGAGCGGAGATCGGGGGAGTGGGAGGCTCAGAGTCGAGGGGCAAGGGGTCGGATCTCCCGCGCCTGGGGATCTTACCCGAGCACGACCCGCACCGTGTGGCTCAAGCCGTCGTCCTTCAATGGGATCTCCGGGCCGGCGACGGGCGCGCCGTCCAGCTCGCGCGAGGTGACCCCTTTCATCGCCGCGCGCGGGTTCTCGACTTCGATCGTGTAACGCGCCCTGCCGAAGCGGAGCTCGATCGTAAAGCCGCGCCAGGCGCGGGGGATGCACGGATCGAGGTGCAGCTCGTTGCCGCGCACGCGGCAGCCGAGGATCCACTCGACCGCGGCGCGGTACATCCAGGCGGCCGAGCCGGTGTACCAGGTCCATCCTCCCCGGCCGACGTGCGGCGGCTCGGCGTAGACGTCGGCCGCCACGACGTACGGCTCGACCTTGTAGCGATAGACCCCGGCGCGGGTCGAGGCGTGATGGATCGGATTCAGCAGCGCGAACAGCTCGCCCGCGCGATCGCCGTCGCCCAGCTCGGCGAAGGCAATCACCGACCAGATCGCGGCGTGCGTGTACTGGCCGCCGTTTTCGCGCACCCCCGGCGGATAGTCCTGGATGTAGCCGGGATCGCCGCCGCCTTCGCCGCGCGCGGCGGGATTGAACGGCGGCGTAAACAGACGGATCAGGCCGTTGCCGCGCTCCACCAGGCGTGCTTCGACCGCCATCATCGCCTGTTTCGCGCGGGCCGGATCGGCGGCGCCGGAGATCACCGCCCACGACTGGGCGATCGAATCGATCTGGCATTCGGCGTCCGCCGCCGAGCCGATCGTCTTGCCGTTGTCATAGTAGGCCCGGCGGTACCAGGCGCCGTCCCAGCCCGCCTTTTCGAGCGCCTTGGATAGCGCCGCCGCGCGCTCCCGCCAAGCGGCCTCCCGGGTGGTCTCGCCGCGCGCCAAGGCGTACGGCGCGAAAGCATCGATCACTGTAATCAGGAACCAGCCGAGCCAGATGCTCTCGCCCTTGCCTTCGAGACCGACGCGGCTGAAGCCGTCGTTCCAATCGCAGGAGCCGATCAGCGGCAGGCCGTGCGGGCCGGCGACGAGCGCTCGATCGATCGTGCGGGCGCAGTGCTCGTAGAGCGTCGCGCTCTCCGGGGAGATCTCGGGCAGCCGGTAGTCCTCGTGTTGGCCCGCCCCGAGCGGCGGCTGTTCGAGGAACGGCACGGCCTCGGAAAGCACCGCGGTCTCGGCCGTAGTCGCGACATAGTGGGCGGCCGCCAACGGTAGCCAGAGCAGATCGTCCGAGCAGAGCGTGCGGACGCCCTTGCCGCTGGGCACGTGCCACCAGTGCTGGACGTCCCCCTCGACGAACTGGCGCGACGCGGCGCGCAGGAGCTGGCGGCGCGCGACGTCGGGTTTGGCGACCGCGAGCGCCATCGAGTCCTGCAACTGGTCGCGGAAACCGAACGCGCCGCTCGACTGGTAGAACGCGGTACGGCCCCAGATTCGGCTGGACAGCGCCTGGTAGAGCAGCCAGCGGTCGACCAGCCGATCGAACGCCGGGTCGGGCGTGCGCACCTGCAAGCCGCCGAGGATGCCCTCCCAGCCGGCTTCGACCTCGGCGAACAGCGCGTTGACGTCCGCGTCGTGAAGGCGGGCCACCAGGTCGAGCGCCCGGTCTCGATCCTCCCCTTGGCCGAGCAGGAAGACCACCTCGGCGCGCCCGCCGGGCGCCAGATCGACGCGGGTGGCGAGCGCGGCGCACGGATCGAGCCCCGCGCCGACCCGGCCGGAAAGCGGCGCGCGGTCGAGCAGGGCGGCCGGGGCCGCGAGCGTGCCGTGCCGGCCGAGGAATTCGCGCCGGTCCGCGGTCGCCGAGACCGTCCGGCCGGAGAGCCAGGCGAAAGCCACCCGGGAGGAGAAATCCTCGTTCCAGGCATTGGCGGCGAGCAGGGCGCCGGTTACACCGTCGCGCTCGGTGACCGTGAAGGGCGCCTCCGCCGCGCGCGAATTTCCGAGCACCCACTCGACGTAGGCGGCGACCGTGAGGCTGCGCCGCCGCGAGGTCTGGTTGGTCAACGTGAGACGCGCGACTCGTACCGGCTCGGCGGCCGGCACGAAAATCAGCAGGTCGAGCGCCACGCCGTGCCCGGCGTGCTCGAACCGGCTCCACCCCTGGCCGTGGCGGCAGACGTAAGTCGCCGCCTCGTCGCGGATCGGCAGCGCGGTGGGGCTCCACAGCTCACCGGTCTCCTCGTCGCGGACGTAGAGTGCCTCGCCGGGCGGGTCGGACACCGGATCGTTCGACCAGGGGGAGAGGCGGTTCTCGCGCGCGTTCTCGGCCCAGGTGTAGCCCGCGCCCGACTCGGAGATCTGGCAGCCGAACGACGGGTTGGCGATCACGTTCAGCCAGGGCAGCGGCGTGCGCTGGCCCGGTCCCAGGACGATCACGTACTCGCGACCGCCGCGGGCGAAACCGCCCAGGCCGTTCCAGTACTCCAGGTCGCGATCGGGCGCCGGGCGCGACTCGCCGGCCCCGCGGACGCCGGCCGGCAACGTCTGCGGCGCCGGCAGGATCGGAGGGGGTTCGATGCGCGCCGAGGTATGCCGCTCCAGCTGCTCGGGCAGCGATCCCTGGTGCGCCACGAGCACGGCGCGGGCGACGGTGCGCAGAAGATCGCGATGCTCCTCGGGGATCTGGTCGGCGCGCAGGACGAAGACCGCGCCGGTCGGGGCGGCGGAATGAGCGAAGGTCGATCCCCCTTGGGTCTGCGCGGCGCGCACGATCCCTTCCAGCTCCGCCTGTAACTCCTGGACGTAGGCGCTCGGCTGCTCGTTCAGGATCACCAGGTCGGTGGCGAACCCTTTGGTGCGCCAGAACTGGTGCGCGAGCACGAGCTGGCGGGCGATCTCGCGGTCGTCGATCCGGTCGATGCGCAGGAGGACGATCGGCAAATCGCCCGAGATGCCGTGCCCCCACAGGGCGCTCGCGCCCAGCCGGTTGCGCGCGAGCACGGCGGGCGGCGAGCGCAGATCCGGGTTGGCGAACACCAGGTCGGCGGCGAGCCGCAGGTAGAGATGCGCCTCGTCGGGTTGGATGCCGAAGTGCCGCTGCTCGACCTGGGCGAGCGTCCAGGCGAGACTCGCGGCGCGTCCGTACGCGCTCGCCTCGGCGTATTTCTCCGCCAGCCGGACGGCCTCCTCGCGGCTGCCCGCCATCCCGGTGACGAACAGCGCGCGGACCCGCCCGCCCGGCGGCACGATCATCGTCCGGCGCAGGCTGAAGATCGGATCGAGCACCCAGCCGACCGTCCCGGAGAGCGGCCGGCCTTCGACGATCGCGAGCGGCCGGCGCAAGCCGAAGCCCCGGCCGAGAAAGCGGCCGCGGTCGCTCTCATGCTCCGGCGGTCCCGCGGTCTCCCCCTCGACGGCCAGGACGTGCACCGCCCACGCGGGTGGCTCGGCCGAAGGCGTGCTCGCGCGGCGGGTGGCGAGCAGGGCGTGCGGCCAGCGCAGCGCTTCGGTCGCGATGAACAGCTTGGCGAACGCCGGGTGCGCCTCGTCGGCGCCTTGGGGACCGAGCGCGATCTCGGCGTAGGAAGTGATCTCGATCGAGCGCGCCTCGGCACCTTGGTTGGTCAGCGTCAGCCGGCGCAGCTCGGCGTTCTCCTCGGACGAGACGATCACCTCCAGCTGGCAGGAGAGCACGCCGTCGGTGCGCCGGATCTCGACCTTCTCGGCCGACAGCTGGACCCGATAGCTATCGGGCTCGACCGCGGTGGGCTGATAGCCGGCGGACCAGACCTTGCCGGAGGACAGGTCGCGCAGGTAGAAGAACGTGCCGGAGTCGTCGCGCGTCGCATCCTCGCGGAAACGGGTGACCGCCAGGCCGCGCGAACGGCTCCAGCCGGAGCCCGAGCTGGTCATCAGCACGGCGTAGTCGCGGTTGGCGAGCAGGTGGATGCGCGGTGTCTTCAGATGCGGCGTGTCGAAGATGCGCAGGCTGGCCAGACCCCCGGCGCGCACGCGCGAGATCGGTTTCTCCTCGGGCAGAGGGCGGGCGACCACCACGTCGCGCGGCGTCCGCTCCTGGAGCAGCAGCTCGGCCGCCCGGCCGAGCGGGTGGCTGTGGAAACGCCGCCGCAGCGCGCCGTCCGACAGGACGTCGGCGAGCGCGAGCAGGATCATCGCCTGGTGGTGCGCCATGTAGGAGCGGATCACGGCGAACGGCTCGTCGTCCGGGACGCGGCGGCGGGTGAAATCGAGCGCCTCGTAAAAACCGTGGCGGCCGCGCGCTCCGAGCTTCTCGAAGCGCTCGAAGTTGGCGATCGCCGCCTCGGGCGAAAACAGCGCCGCGAGGCCGGTCGCGTAGGGCGCGATCACCAATTCGTCGGCCGGCGCCCGGCGCAACCCGAGGCGCGGCACGCCGAACGGGCCATATTGATAGTTGAGATCGAGATCGCGCTCGTTGTAGGCGCTCTCGGAGATCCCCCAGGGCACGCCGCGCTCCGCGCCGTAGCGGATCTGTTCGTCGACCACCAGCCGGACGGTCGCCCCGAGCAGGCTGCGGGCCGGTTCGAGCAGTACCAGGCTCGGCATCAGATACTCGAACATCGAGCCCGACCAGGAGAGCAGCGCCGAGCCGCGGCCGACCGGCGCGAGCGGCCGGCCGAGCCGGAACCAATGGGTGTGCGGCACGTCGCCCTTGGCGATCGCCACCAGGCTCGCGAGGCGGGCTTCGGAGGCGAGCAGGTCGTAGTAGGAGTTGTCCGTGCGCAGCTCGTCGGGGCGAAAACCGATCGCGAACAACTTGCGCACGGGGTCGAGCAGAAACGCGAAATTCATCTCGCGCGCCCGGTGCTCGGCGCGCGTCGCGAGCGCCGTGAACCGCTCGGCGAGGCGGGCGCTCTCCTCGGGGCTCTCGTCGGCGGCCAGGTCGCGCGCGTGGCTCGCCGCCGTGTGCTCCAGCGTCTCGGCCCAGTCGAGGGTCTCGGCCGCCGGGCCGCCCGGTTGCGCCGCGGCGAGCGCCCCCGCGATGTCGGCGAGACTCCGGGCGCGGCGGACGATTCCGGCGAGCGCCGCGCCCGGGTCCGAACCGAGCGGCGAGTGGATCGCCCGGTCGAGGCCGTCGAGCGCCTCGGCGAGATCGCTCGCGCCGACCGCGCCGCCGCGTCCCGCCGCCGGAGCGCGCGCCGCCGCCGTCCGGGCCAGCGCGAGCGCGTCTTCCAGGCCGCGGCGAAGGGCCTCGCCCGCGCCCGGCGCCCGCGCGCCCGCTGCGGACCGCGCCGCAAGCTCGGTGCAGGCGGCGGAAAGCGCGATCAAATGGCCGCAAAGGTTGCCGCTGTCGACCGTCGAGACGTAGCGCGGTTCGAGCGGTTCGAGAGTTTGGGTGTCGTACCAGTTGAGCAGATGGCCGTCGTAGCGCTCCATCCGGTCGAGCGTTGCAAACATCGCCTCCAGCCGTTCGAGCGTCTCGCTCCGCCCGGCCCAGCCGAGGTCGTGGGCGGCGACCACCGAGAGCAGTCCGAGCCCGATATTGGTCGGCGAGGTGCGGTGCGCGACTTTCGGCCGCGGATCTTCTTGGAAGTTGTCGGGCGGCAGGAAGTTCTCCGCCGCGGTCGCGAAACGCTCGAAGAAGCCGTAGCACCGGCGCGCGATCCGGCGCAGGTAGAGCTGGTGCGCCGGCGTCAACGACTCGCGGGAGACGAGCACCGCCGGCAGGCTCAACCGGCGCGCGAGAGCCGGGGCCAACAGCCACATGACGGTAAACGGCAGAGTCGCGGGCAGCGCGGTGGGATAGCCGACCGCGACCAGCGCGGGGACGACCAGCGCGCCGATCGGCGCGCCGGCCAGGCGGCGATAAAAGCCGGCGAGCCGCAAGGTGGCGCCCGCCCCGGCCTGCCTCGCGGTGACCCATTCGAGCAGGCGGCGGCGGACGATCAGGCGGTAGAGGGTACGGGCGATCGCGTCCAGACGCATCGCCGCCCGGGCGGGCAGCAGAAGGGTGGCGACCGCGGCCTGGGTCAGAACGGTCTGCAGGTCGCCGAGCAGGGCGCCCAAGTGCGTGCGCTTGGCGATGCCTCGGCGGGTCGGCAGCAATCCGACGATCGTCGACAGAAAGCTTGGCAGGATCGTCAGAACGACCACCGCGGCGCCCCAGGCCCACGCCGCCCGGGCGGAAAACGGCACCGTGAGCCAACCCGCGAGGAGCAGCAGGAACGCCGCGGGGGCAGCCAGCGATCGGCGCAAGTTGTCGAGCATCTTCCAACGGGTGAGGCCGGAGAGCGGATTCTTCTCCCACCGGCCCTCGGCGGTCGGCGCTTTGGGCAGCAGCCAGGGGAGCAGCTGCCAGTCGCCGCGCACCCAGCGTGACTGGCGTGCGGCGCTGGCCAGCAGGTGCGACGGAAACTCGTCGAACAAGACGATGTCGCTCGCCAGTCCCGCGCGGGCGAAGCCCCCCTCGAACAGGTCGTGCGAGAGCAGCGCGTTTTCCGGCGCCCGGTTGGTGAGCGCGGTCTCGAACGCGTCGACGTCGTAGATTCCCTTGCCGACGTACGACCCCTCGCCGAACAGATCTTGGTAGACGTCGGAGATCGCGGCGACATACGGGTCGACGCCGGTCGGTCCGGAGAAGCTCTTCTGATAGAGCGAGTCTTCGCCGTAGGCCGGCAGCAGCGAGACGACCCGCGGCTGGAGGATGCCATAGCCATCGACGACGCGCCGGGTCCGCGGATCGAACTGCGGCCGGTGGAGCGGATGGGCCATCGCGCCGACCAGCGCCCGGACCGTGCCGGGCGGCAGGCGCGTGTCGGCGTCGAGCGTGATCACGTAGCGGACCCCCGGCGGCACTTCCGGCGGTCCGGCGTCGCCTTCGAAGCTGGTATCCGTGGCGCCGCGCAGGAGGCGGTTCAGCTCGTGCAGCTTGCCGCGTTTCCGCTCCCAGCCCATGAAGCGCCCTTCGCTCGGATTCCACAGCCGGCGGCGATGGAGCAGGAAGAACCGCGGGCCGGTCTCTCCGAGGTCTTCCAGCGGCCCGTACCGCTCGTTCAAGCGGGCGATGCCCTCGGCCGCGGCGGCCAGCAGGGCGGTATCTCCGTCGGTCCGCTCGCTTGCCGCGTCGGAAAAGTCGGCCAGCAGGGCGAAGCCGACGGAGCCTTCGGGGTTGGCCAGATAGTGGACCTCCAGGCGCTCCACCTGCTCGTCGATCGTCGACGCTTCGAACAGGGTGGGGACGACGACCAGCGTCCGCAGCTCCGGAGGCGGGCCGGTTTCGAGGGCGAGCTTCGGCAACCGCCGCGCCGGGACCCAGGCCGCGACCAGGCGATTGACGATCGCCACGCCTAAATCCGAGACCGGGACGAACGCGAGCAACGCAAGCAGCACCAGCTCGGCATCGTCGGCTCCGGCCCAGCGCAGCAGGGCGAGGGCCGGCGCGAGCAGCAACGCGGTGAGCAGCGTAGAGAAGATCAGATACCCGGGTAGCCCGGCGCCAACGCATGCGCGGGTCAGCCGCTCGCGCAGATCGGGACGAAAGCCGATCCTGCTTTCGAACTTCCGACGGCCGGGCCCGATCAGGGAGAAGCCGACGTGGTGCGTCGCCGGCCCCGATCCCGTCTCGCCGGTTTCCGGTCTCTCGGCGGCGAGTCGCGCGATGGCCGCCTCCGACGCCGCGTCCACCGCGCGCTCCGCCACCGCGATCTCCGACAGGCGCGCGCCGCGCGCGAGCTCTTCGATCGCATGGCGGTACAGGTCGCGGCTCTCGAAGTCCTGGCGCGCATAGACGCCGGCCGGATCGCGGCGGAGCAGGTCGTCGACCAAAGAGGCATCCTCGACGAAGCGCGACCAGTCGAACGCCGCGATCCGCCGCATGCTGTAAATCACGTTGGCGACGCTCACCTGCGTCGCGGCCTGGCGCTGGTGCTCGCTGTGGATGACCTCCTCTTCGCCCACCCCGCGCCTTTCGAGCTGCGCGTGCAGGCGCGAGAGAAGGGGAGTCGTCTCCGGATCCTGCTCGCGCAGGCGCTGCAGGAGCTGAACGGCGAACGCCAGCTCGGGGCTTTCGGGCGAAAGGTCGAGCGAGCGGTCGAGGCTCTCGTCCTGGCGGAGCCCTAACCCAAGCACGCCGTCGGCGATTTTGTCGGCTCGGGCGCGCGCCGCGAGCCGGACGACCACCCCTTCGGCCAGGCGGCGAAGGTTTTCGATCAACGCGATGCGCAGATGGATGCCGATTGCCCACAGCTCGCCGATGCGCAAGGGGGCGGCCCGCTGGTAGCCGCGCACGAAGCGCAGCAGCAGATCCGGATCGAACCGGCTGTCGGTGTGCGCGACGAAGCTCCAGGAGAGCGCGTAGACGCGCGGCAGCCCCTGCCAGGGCGCATCGTCGAGCTTCGGCAGCTCGCGGTAGAACCGCGGCGAGAGATCCTGGCGGATCTGCCGCTCCTGCTCCTCGACCAGATGGAAGTTGTCGACCAGCCACACCGCGCCGAGCGTAATCGCGCGCTGCTCGCGCACCGCCAGCTCCAGCGCCGCGCGCGCCGTGCGCAGGGCCGTGCGGTTTTTGCGCAGGGAGGGCAGCAGCGGCCGTCCACGGCGAACCCGCGCCGCGGCGTGCAGAGCGCCCAGCTCGTCGGCGCGCTGCTCGAGCTGCTCGGCACCCAGAATCTCGCCACGAATCGGCTCGTCGAGCCGGCGGGGGCGACGGGAGGAGGCGGGTGAGTTGGCGGCGTCGTTCATCGTAGCGGGTCCGGCACGGCGGCCCGCGGCACGACGAATATATGCCACTGTCGGTCCGGCGTTCGCCGGCTCGCATCCACCCGTGTCCTCTGGATTTGTGAGGCTGCAAAGTCGCTGCCCGCCCCACCGGGAGGAGAAGCTCGGAAGATCAGGCCAAAATTGCCGGTGAGCCGTGTCGCGGCTACGGATGGGCCACTGTAGGTTGCCGGGCGGACACGATCTAACGCGACGCTTGATTTAGGCATTCGCACGATGGCAAGATCGCGCCAAATATAACGGGAAGCCGGAACTCGTGGATCGTCGGCCGCTTTTGTGGGGCGTCGGCGGCCGAAGCGCGCGAATTCCGGCTTCCGGGCGCCAGAAAGGAGCCGGAGTCGCCATGCCGCAGCAAGGAACGGTCAAGTGGTTCAACAACGCCAAGGGGTTCGGATTCATCCTGCCGGAGCCGCAGGGAAACGACGTCTTCGTGCATCACACCGCGATCGTCGCCGACGGCTATCGCACGCTCACCCAAGGGGAGCGGGTGACGTTCGAGATGATCGAGGGACCGAAGGGGTACCAAGCCAAGA
>DASYKS010000019.1:0-78736 GCA_035995205.1 Thermoanaerobaculia bacterium | reverse complement strand
ATCTCTACCTACCCGGCGCGGTCGCGATCTGGAGCGCGCTGATCTTCGCCTTGGCGGGCGTTTGGGGCTACTCCCAGGCGCTTGCGGGCGACGCTTCGGCGATCGCTTTTTCCCGCCGCGCCTACGCCTGTTTCGCCGCGGCGATCGGGCTCACCGCCCTGATGCTGATCCTGGTGCTCCTGATGCGGGATTTCCGCATCGAGTACGTGTTCCAGTACTCGGGGCTCGATCTGCCCGGCCATTATCAGTTCGCGTCGTTCTGGGCCGGCCAGAAGGGGAGCTTCCTGATCTGGCTGTTCTGGGGCACCATGCTCGGCCTGCTCGTTCAGCGGACGGCGGGCAAGAGCGAGGCCTCGGTGATGGTGATCTACATCGCCACCCTGCTCGGTTTGATCTTCATCCTGGTGCGCCAGAACCCGTTCGTCATGCTCGCGCAGTCGCCGGTCGACGGGCAGGGATTGAACCCGCTACTGCAGGACGACTGGATGGTGATCCATCCGCCGATCATGTTCATCGGTTATGCCGCGACCGCGATTCCGTTCGCGTTCGCCATGGCCTCGCTCTGGCGGCGCGACTACGACGGCTGGGCCGCGCGGGCGTTCCCCTGGGCGCTGTTCGGCTTCCTGGTGCTCGGCTGCGCGATCCTGATGGGCGGCTATTGGGCCTACAAGACGCTCGGCTGGGGGGGATTCTGGGGCTGGGATCCGGTCGAGAACGCGTCGTTGATCCCCTGGCTCTGCCTGACGGTCCTGGTTCACGGCCTGCACATGGAGCGCACCCGAAAGCGCTTCCGCCGGGCCAACTACGTGATCGCTTCGATGGCCTACCTCGCCGTGCTCTACGGCACCTTCCTCACCCGCTCCGGAGTGCTCGCCGATTTCTCGGTCCACAGCTTCGTCGATCTCGGCATCTCGCGCTGGCTGATCGCGCTGATGGCGACCTTCGTCGGCCTGTCGATCTGGCTGCTCGCGACCCGGCTGCGCAAAGTGCCCACCGAGGCCAACGAAGATCCGATTCTGTCGCGCGGCACCTTCCTGGTGCTCGCGACGATCGCCATCTCGATCTCGGCCCTGGTGATCACGTTCGGCACCTCGGCGCCGCTGCTCACCCGGCTGCGCGCCAACCCGGGCCAGGTCGGGCCCGAGTGGTACAACCTGGTCAACAAGCCGATCGCGATCGCGATCGCCGTGCTGCTCACCTTCCTCCCCTATCTCACCTGGAAAGGGGACAAGTTCGGCGACCTGATCAAGAAGATGGTCGCGCCGCTGATCGGCGGAACCCTGATCGCGGTCGCGTTCGTCGCCTGGAAGGTCCACGACGCGCTCGACATCGTGCTGGTCCTGTTCGCGGCGCTCGCGCTCGCCACGAACCTGCACAAGACGATCTCGAAATGGCGGGTGGGCGGCCTGCGCGCGGCGGGCGGTTATCTCGCCCACGCCGGAGTGGGGATGATGCTGCTCGGCATTCTCGCCTCGTCCGCCTACGACGAGAGCACCAAGCTGACGCTCGAACAGGGCAAGCCGGTCAAGAGCAACGGCCGGACCTATACGTTCACGCGTTACCTGCCGCCGACCGAGGAAGAGCGGCGCGACCGGATGGAGATCCAGGTCGTCGAGGCGAACGGCGACAGCTACTCGCTCTATCCGCGGATGTTCTTGAACCAGCGCACCCAGCAGCTGATGGTCAACCCAGACATCAAGAAGAGACTCAGCTCGGATCTCTACATCTCGCCGATCCAATACGATCCGGGGCAGCCGCAGCTCGCCCTCTCCAAAGGGCAGGAAGGCAAGGTCGGCGACGTCCAGGTCAAGTTCGAAGGGTTCGACCTGAACGCCAACGGCAACGCGCTGGCCCAGATGGCGAGCGGCAAGCAGATCACCATCGGCACCGTGTTCGACGTGACCCGCAACGGGCAGACGACGAAGGTGCGGCCGGTCTATCGGCTGAATCCGGCCAACGGCCAGGTCGAGACGCCTGCCACCGATCTCCCTGGAGGGGGAGCGATCCGGGTGGCCGGGATCAACGCCTCCGCCGGCAACGTGCAGATCGAGATCGGAGGGGTCGCCAATCCCGCGAAGCTCGCGGTCGACGTGACGACCAAGCCGTTGATCGAGATGGTTTGGTTCGGGCTCTACCTGATGCTGATCGGCGGCGGCCTCGCCATGATCCTCCGCTTCCGCGACGCGCGGGTGCTGGAGCGGGTGGCCGAGCGGGCCGCTTGATCTGGGGTCGACGGGCCTGGACGCCCGAGCGCGGCCTTTTTCTCCTGGCGGTGCTGGTCTTCGGCTGGCTGTTCTTTCATACCGCCTGGATTTCGGACGACGCGCGGATCACGTTCCGCAGCGTCGAGCAGTTCGCCGCGGGCCACGGGCCGCGCTGGAATCCGCACGAACGGGTGCAGGCTTTCACCCACCCGCTCTGGTTCCTGGCGCTCGCGACCCTCCGCGCGGTGAGCGCCGATTCGGCCGGCAACGCCTTCGCGCTGTCGGCGCTGCTGGGGCTGGTCGCCCTCGGGGTCTCACGGCGGCTTTTCGGCGACCCCTACCGCTGGCTGCTCGCGTGGGGGTTGTTGTTCTCCTCAAAGGCTTTCGTCGACTTCCTGTCGTCCGGTCTGGAAAACCCCCTGGTCTTCGCGCTGTTGACCGTGCTGCTGGTTCTGCTTGGGTACCGGCCGGACGGCACCCCGGGGGTGGTTTTGTTTGCCCCGCAGCGACTGGCTGCTGCCGATGGCGCCCGAAGGAGCGAGGAGGCAAACGAAACCAGCCCGCGGACCGTCGCGGGGATCCTGCCGGTCACCGCGATCACGGCGTTGCTCCTCCTCTGCCGCCACGATCTGGCGCTCCTGGTCGGACCTCCGTACCTCGCGTTTCTGCTGCGCCCGCTGCGCGCCGAGCCCCGGCGGACGATCGGCGCGGCAGCGATCGGCGCGCTGCCGTTCATCCTCTGGACGCTGTTTGCCGTCGTCTACTACGGCTTCCCATTTCCCAACACCGCCTACGCCAAGCTTTCGACCGGCATTCCGGCTAGCGAGCTCTGGCGGCAAGGAATCGCCTACGTCGTCAACCTCGCGCGCTGGGACCCGTTGACTCTTGTCCTGCTCGGGGCCGGAATGGCGCTCGCCCTCTTCCAACGTTCGCGGCGGGTCTGGCTGGGGTTCGGCATGGCGGCTTATCTCGCCTACGTCGTCCATATCGGCGGCGACTTCATGGCGGGGCGCTTCTTCACCCCGGTGCTGCTGGTCGCGGCTTTCGAGGTCGCCGACCGCTTCCCGCTTCGGCACGGCGGCGTCCTGGTCGCCCTGCTCTTTCTCTACGCTCTCGTGCTTCCCGGTTCTCCCTGGACCAGCGGAGCGTCGTACCGGGCGGCGTACGACTACCGGACGCCGGGAGAGGCGGGGATCACCGACGAGCGGGGGTACTACTTCAAGGAGAGCTCGCTCCGCGCCCACCTTGCCGGCCTCGATCGCACGCCGCCGCCGTTGACCCAACCGGTCACCGTGGCCGGCACGGTCGGGGCGACCGGCCTGCAGGCGGGGCTCGACCGAATCCTGGTCGACGAGAACGCGCTCTGCGATCCGCTGTTGGCGCGCCTGCCGGCAGAGCGCCCCTGGCGGGTCGGCCATTTCCAGCGGACCCTCCCGGTGGGCTACCTCCAGTCGCTCGAAGATGGGCGCAACCGGGTCGCGAACCGCTACGTCCGTTCGCTCTACGCCGACCTGCGCCGGATCACCCAGGGTCCCCTGTGGACCGCCAAGCGCTGGCAGGCGATCGTCCGGCTGAACCTACATCCGCCGCAACTCCCCTGCGCCGCTCCCCCCTGCCGCGAGCTGGTTCTGCACGTGCTCAAGGCAAGCGACTACACCCCGCGCTTCTGGCGAATGACTGGTTCGCTATCCAGCGTCCAAAGGGATCAAGAGCGGGTCCGGGTCGAGGGGCGCCTGCCATACGGCGACCTGATCGCCGGCCAACGCCTGCTCGTCGCGGTGCCTTACGCCCCGCTGTCGGCGGACATCGTGCCGTCCCAAGAGCCCGCCGCGCCGCGCCGCAAAGGAGGCGCCGCGCCGCAGGGCACGTTCGCGATCGAGCTCCGCTTCGCTTCACCGAACGAAGCGACCATCGCGGCCCGAGACCTATGTGTCGCCACCGACTCGGCCGACCATCCAGGAGGGCTGCTCGCAACCCGCCGCCCGATCTGCCGCCGGTTGCTGGGCGCGGGGGTTGCCCCGGTGCGGCCTCGGATTCAGCCGGCGCCGAAGGTTGCGCCGCAACCTCAAGCCCCGTAAGCCAGCTGGTACACTTCCAGGATCATGAGTCTGTCGACCCACCTCGCCACGGTTCCCTTCGAGGAGCCTTTGGAGTCTGCCGAAGGCGTTGACCTCACGTTGATCCAGTGGATGCTCAGCCTGGCACCCCTGGAGCGGCTCTCGGTTCTGCAGGATTGGGTGGACGGCCTCTCCGAGCTGCGCCGTGGACGCATCGTCGAGCCCTAGGTTTCTCGGGCTCCTTCGGGTCCTGAACCGCCATGGGATCGACTTCATCGTCGTCGGCGGTGTCGCGGCGCTGCTGGAAGGAGCGCCGATTCTTACCCTGGACTTGGATGTCCTGATCGATCGGGCCCCTCAGAACCTCGACCGCGTGAACGCGGTGTTGCCGGTCCTCCGCGAGACCCTGGCGGCGAAAAATCGAACGAAGGAACCCGCGGGAGAGTGACGCGGGTCGAGGAGAATGCCGGGCCTCAAGCCCCGTAAGCCAGCCGGTCGGCGAGGCTGTTCGGCAAGCCCGCTTCGCGGATGCGTTCTTGGGCTCGGGCGATCGGGTAGGTCACGCGGTGCCAGCGAAGGACCCGGCGCTCGCTGTCGTAAGTCATGAAGGCGGCGCGGGGATCGCGGTCGCGCGGTTGGCCGATCGAGCCGGGATTGATCAGGTAGCGCGTCGCCGGGTCGAGCACCATCCGGCCGGTCCCTTTGAGCGCCCGCACTCCGATTCCCGAACGGTCGTAGGTGAAGATCGAGGGGATGTGGGTGTGGCCGAAGAAGGTGATCGGCGAGGCGAAGCTGGTGAAGATTTCCCAGGCGTCGAGGTCGGAAAAGACGTAGGTATCCTCGTCGAGCGGCGAGCCGTGGCAGATCGACACCCCTTCGGCGACCTCGATTGGCCCCTGAGGCAGGTCGCGGATGAAGCGCAGGTTCGCCGGGGTGAGGCGGCGGTTGGTCCACATCGCCGCTTGCAGGGCGTTGGCGTTGAACTGACCGCCCGAATCGATGCCGGCCACTACCTTGTCGTGATTCCCGCGGACGATGCGAATCCGTCCCAGCTCCCGCACCGCCTCGACCACCTGGTTGGGCGCGGCACCGTACCCCACCAGGTCGCCCAGGACCAGGATGACGTCCGCGCGCTTGCGCCGGGCGCGGCGCAGGACGGCCTCGAAGGCCTCCCAGTTGCCGTGCATGTCGGACAGGATCAGGTAGCGCACGTCCAGGCTCTCATTTTTGCGATGTCACATCCTAAGGCTTCGGTTCGACGTTTGGCGCGACGAAGATCGGATTTCGCGCCGGACTCGTAAATATTTTAGGGTCGGCGGGCCGGTGGGGTCAGCGCGGCAAGCGCAGCAAGATACGCGCCGCGGTCTCTTCAGGGGTCTCCTCGGGTCCTACTTCGATCGTCACATCGGCGCTCTGATAGGCCGGCAGGCGCTCGCGATAGAGCGTCAGGGCCTGCGTTTCGTCGCGGAACAGGGGGCGATCCTCCTTGCCTTCAAAACCGATTCGCGCGGCGAGCGTGGCGAAGCTCGGGTGCAGCCAGACCGTAAGACCGTGCCTCTTCATCAACTCGGCGTTGCCCGGGGAGGCGAACGTCCCGCCTCCCGTGGCGATCACCGCCGCGCTCCCCGCCGCGGCGCGTTCCAAGGCCTCCCTTTCCCATTGGCGAAATGCGGCCTCCCCTCGTTGCGAAAAGATCTCGCGCACCGATTGCCCCGCCTCCTCCTCGATCGCCAGATCGAAATCGAGGAATGGGACGGCCAATCGTTCGGCGAGCAGCCGGCCGACGGTCGTCTTGCCCGCCCCCATGAAGCCGACCAGGAAGACTTTCAAGCGGCCTCCGCGGCGGCGAGCAGACGGGCCGCGTTACTGCGAATCGACCGGGCGTCTCCGCCGCGGCAAATTGCGCCGAGCACGACTGCAGAATCCGCGCCCGCGGCGAGCACCTGAGTGACATTTTCTGTCGTAATGCCGCCGATCGCGACCAAGGGTTTGGCGCTCGCACCGCGCGCCTGGGTGACGAAATCGAGCCCTACGACCCGGTCAGGGCGCTCCTTGCTCGTCGTCGCAAAGACCGGTCCGACCGCGATGAGGTCGACTTCCTCGTCGGCCTCCGCTGCCGCGACCTGGGAGGCGTCATGGGTCGAAAGGCCAATCGCGAGCCCGTCGCCCACGGTGCGGCGGGCTGCCTCCGGCGGCAGGTCGGTCTGGCCGAGGTGAAGCCCATAGATGACCGGGAAGAGCGCCGCGAGATCGGCGCGGTCGTCGATCCAAAGTTGGGCCGGCGTGCCTTCCAACCGGCGGCAGGCGTCTTCGATCGCGCGGTAGAGATCGAGATCCGAGAGGAACCCGGGCGGTTTGGCGCGCAGTTGAATCCAGCGGACTCCCGCCTCGGCGATTGCCGCGACCCCCTCGGCGAGGGGGAGCGGCGCCAGCACTGCGGCGTCGGCGATCGCGTAGATCCGGGGCGGCGCGGGCCGCTCCCGGATCATTTGGCGCTCGGTTCCGGGGCCGGATCGCGGCGCAGGAAGCGCTCCATGAACCGGGTCGACAGCCGCCCGGCCTGGAACTCCGGATCGCGCATGATCCGGCGATGGAGCGGAATCGAGGTGTGGATTCCTTCGACGACGAAGAAATCGAGGGCGCGCGACATCCGCGCGATCGCCTCGGGCCGGGTCTGGTCGTGGACGATCAGCTTGGCCACCAGCGAGTCGTAGTGCGGCGGGATCGTGTAGTCCTCGTAACCGTGGGTGTCGACCCGGGTACCCGGCCCCCCCGGCGGATGGAACGTCTTGAGCTTGCCCGGCGAAGGGGCGAAGGTGTCCGGGTTTTCGGCGTTCACCCGGCATTCGATCGCATGGCCGCGCGGCGGCAGGCCGCTCGGAATGTCGAGCCGGTCTCCGGCGGCGACGCGCATCTGGAGCTTGACGAGATCGATGCCGGTGACCATCTCGGTGACCGGATGCTCGACCTGGATGCGGGTGTTCATCTCCATGAAATAGAAGCTGCCGTCCGAGTCGAGCAGAAACTCGATCGTGCCGGCGTTCTCGTAGGAGACCGCCTGGCACAGGCGCACCGCGGCGTCGCCCATTTTGGCGCGCAGCTCGGGGGTGAGCGCGGGCGAGGGCGCCTCTTCGATCAGCTTCTGATGCCGGCGCTGGATCGAGCACTCGCGCTCGCCCAAGTGGATCGCCGTGCCGTGATGGTCGCCGAACACCTGGAACTCGATGTGGCGCGGCTCGACCAGGTATTTTTCCAGGTAGATCGAGCCGTCGCCGAATGCCTTTTCCGCTTCGGCGCTGGCGGTCGCGAACTGCCCGGCGATCTCGGACTCCTCGTGGACGATGCGCATGCCGCGCCCGCCGCCGCCGGCCGAGGCCTTGAGGATCACCGGATAACCGACCTCGGCCGCCAGAGCGCGCGCCTCGTCCGCATCGGCCAGCGGCTGCTCGCTCCCAGGCAGGACCGGCACGCCGGCCTCTTTCGCCTTCTGCCGAGCGTTCGCCTTGTCGCCCATCATCCGGATCACCTCCGGCCGCGGCCCGATCCAGCCGATGTTGCACTCGGCCAGAACTTCCGCGAAATGGGCGTTCTCCGCGAGAAAACCGTAGCCCGGGTGGACCGCGTCGGCTCCGGTGATCTCGGCCGCCGACAGGATGCTCGAGATGTTCAGGTAGCTTTGATTCGAGGGGGGCGGCCCGATACAGATGTCCTGGTCGGCATAGGTGACGTGCAGGCTGTCGCGGTCGGCGGTCGAATAGACCGCGACGGTCTGGATGCCGAGCTCGCGGCACGCCTGGATGATCCGTAGGGCGATCTCGCCCCGGTTGGCGATCAGGATCTTCTTGAACATCGCCCGGTCGGAAACGTCAGGAGACGCGGATCGCGAACAGCGGCTGGCCGAACTCGACCGCCTGCGCGTTCTGCGGGAAGATCTGGGAGATCACACCGTCGGCGTCCGACTCGATCTCGTTCATCAGCTTCATCGCCTCGATGATGCACAGCACCTGCCCCTTCTTGACCGGGGAGCCGATCGAGACGAACGGCGGGGAGTCGGGGGAGGAGGCGCTGTAGAAGGTGCCGACGATCGGCGAGGTGAGGATGTGATCGGCGGGGCCGGCCGGCGGGGCCGGGGTTGATACCGATTCCGCGGCGGGCAGAGGCGCGGGAGCGACGGGGCCCGGTGCGCCCGCTTCGCCCGGCGGATGGGGGGCCGCCGCGCTCGGCGCATGGGCGAAGACGGGGGCCTGGCCTTCGATCTTCAGGCGGAAGCCGGAGCGTTCGACCTCCATGCCGTGAAGACCGCGCGCCGCGATCAGCTCGACCAGCTCTTTGATCTGCTCGAATGTCAGCAAGGTTCGTGTTTCCTTCGGAGAGTTTGGGGCGAAGCGCTCAGGTGAGCTCGTCTTCCAAGAGCAGGCGCGCCCGGCGCATCTCGAATCGCGCCCGGCCGTAGCTGCCCTCCGTTCCCAGGACGAGCAGCAGGTAATAGTCCTTGGTCAGCGAGCTTACCATGACGGTCCCGAGGTCCGTGGTGACCGAAACCTGCTGCACCTCGCCCATCGCGATTTCGCGGTGGTTGTCGCCGATCGACCGCGCTTGGGCGATCAACTCGGCCGAGAGCACCTCGATGTCGAGCTCGGGGTCGTTCGAAACGGACTCGACGGCAATGCCGTCGGCGGCGACCAGCGACAGGGCGATCGCCCCGTCGATCCGGTTGGCGATGCGGGAGAGGACTTCAAGAAACACCGGGCGCGCTCCCGCGGCGGAGCCGCTCCAGATAGGCGGTGAGGAACTGGATCTTGCGCTTCGACTTGGCCATGGGAGGGACGGCAGGGACGACGGAGGCGGCGGGCGGCTCCGTCACGAGGGTCTCGTCGAGGGACGCGGTGCGGATGCGGGCGGCGAGATCTTGAGCCGCCATGTTTTCGGGCTCGCGCCGCAGAACCTGGCCGAGGATTCGAATCGCCTCTTCGCGGTGCCCTTGGCGCAGATAAAGCTCGGCGAGCGTCACCGTCTCGTTTTCGGATTCGATCTCGGGCTCGACGACCGGCGGCTCGAAACCGAGCGCCGCGGCGGGTTTCGGCGCCGTAGCAAAGATCGGCTGGGCGATCGGCTGCGGGGAGGCCGGGGGAGCAGGAGGCGAGGTCTCGACGACGGCCGGCAGGGAGATCGGAGTCGCGGGCGGGAGAGGCGCGATGGGCGGGAGGTCCGGAATCCGGAGATCGAAGATGCCGCCGAACGCCAGCCCCTCCGCCCAGCGGCGGCGGCTCTCGCTCCCGCCGAGGCCGGCGAAGATCTCGCCTTCGCTCGGCGCGTCCGGCAAGGTTTCTTGGTAGAGCCCGAACAGATCGTCGCTCGGCGGCACCGGTTGCCGCGAGGGGACCCTCAAGTCGAAGATGTCTTGGTTCATCGCGTCGCTCCGGGCCGGTGTCGCAGCCTCGACGCCGAGCGGGTCGGCGGCGGGCTGATCGTGGGTGCCCGAGATCGCGGCGGCCGCAACGGGCGACGCGAAGTCAGGCGCTTCGAGACGCCGCCGGAGCTCGGCGATGTCCGGATCGGTTTCGTGCAGCAAAGCATAGAGCGACAGCCGCTCGCGCGCCCGGGCCAGCTCGCCCAGGTCGATGTAGGCGCGGACCAGCAATTTGCTCGCGACGGCCTGGGTCGCATCCTGGCGCACCACCCGTTCCAATGCCTCTCGCGCCGCCTGCGGCTCGTCCAGCTCCAAGTGGCACCGCCCCTTGGCGACCAGCGCCGAGAGATACCCGGGATGCTCGACCAAGCCGGCATCGAGCACCTCGACCGACTCGCGCAGGCGACCGAGCTGGCGATATTCCTCGGCGAGCTGCAAGAACAGCCGCGAGGTTCGGTCGGCTTCCCACCGGCGCCGCAGCTGGGTCACACGATCGGGAAACGGCTGGTCAGTCATCGCGATGGCGTCAACAATAGGAGGCGAGTGTCGAGGCTCTTGCGTCGAGCGCGTAGCATGGCTGCCGATTTGACCTAAACACAAGAATCATAGCAGGTTTGGGGCGCCCGACGGCACCCGGTCCACAGGCGGGAAGCGGCGGGATGAGGTAAAGCGCCGCCCGAGCTCGAGCCGGGCGGCGCCAAGGTCTCATTGGACGGTGATCGTCACCGGGTCCGAGGTGAGGAACTGCCCATTGCCTGCGGCGACCTGGGCGGTGATGGTGAAACTTCCGCCCGGCTGGGGCAACTGAGCCTCCTTGACGTTGAGCTCGGTGCTCGCGGCTCCGGTCGAATTGGTGAAGACGCGGTCGGAGGGGTCGAAGGTACCCACTCCCCGACTTGGGATGAAGATCACCTGGACGCTGGAGATCGGCTGGCCCTGGGAATTGATCACGTTCGCCACCAGCTCGATGGTGCCGTCCTCCCGCTGGATTTGGCGCGGCTGCGCCGTCAGGACGATATCGGTCGGAGAGTCGCGGATCGTGAGCATCGTCGTCGCCGGAGCGCTGGAGCCCAGAATCGCGGTGATCGTCGCGTCGCCGGCTTGACTGCCCGCGTTGATCCGGGTCGTCGCGATGCCGCTCGCGTCGGTCTCCGGTCGTGAATCGACCAACGATCCGAGGGTGGTGAACAGAATCACCGTCTGTCCCGCCCCGACCGGCGTGTTGTCGGGGTTGCGGGCGATCACCGTGATCGTCGCGGTTGAAGAGCTGCCCGAAGCCGAGACCGGGATGTTGCTCGGATTGACCGATACCAGCAGGGTCGGCTGGGTCGAGCTCGATTCGCCGATCTGGACCGTGACCGTGGCGCTGCCGGAACCCGACGCGTTGCCGACCGGCTCCAGGTTGCTCGTCATCGGCGGTGGGGCCGCTACTCCGGTCGTCACCTCGACCGTCGCGGTTCCTTGGCGGCCGTCGGCCCGAAGTGTCGCGGTCGCCTCGCCGTTGCCGTTCGTCGTCACCAGCGGCTCGATCGAGCCCAGGCTCGTCGCCAAGCGGAGCTCCGTGCCGCTACGCAAGGGAGTACCGGTCGCGGTGCGGCCGATGATCGAGATCGTCGACGTGCCGTTGACCCCTATGCGGGTGGGCGAGGCGCTGATCGTAAGAAGCGTACCGCTCGGCGCGGTGGGGCTCGCCTTACCGCAAGCGAGGCCGAGCGCGACGGCGAGGAGGGCAAGAAGGGCGAGCAGAACGAGGGGCGAGCGGCTTTTCATGGCGCCTCAGTATACGAACCGAGGCGGTCGCCCGTCCAGGCGACCGCCCCGAATGGTGGTGGGACAGAAGGACTGCCGACTACGGCTACGGGAACGTGAGGGGAGTCGACACCGAGTCGGTTCCTCCAGGAGCGATGACCGTAAGGGTCACGGTGTAGAGACCGGCGGCGCTGAAAACATGGACCGGATTCTGCAGAGTGCTCGTGTTCGCCGCACCCGAGGCGGGGTCACCGAAGTTCCACGTCCAAGAGGCCGGATTTCCGGTCGAAGTGTCGATGAAGTTCCCTTGCAGAGCAGCTTTGGTCACCGAGAAGCTCGCGACCGGAACCGCCGGGGGCGGTACAACGCAAGGGTTTTCGCCGGGATCTGGCAGATAGGAGAAACCGTTGACGATCGTGTCGGTGCATCCGGTGCTCAGGTTCTGGACGACGACATCGACCCGCGCGGGTAGCTTGTGCGTCCCGGTTTGGGTACCTACGGTGCAGGGCCCGGTCGGGAACGTGCCGGTGAACGGAGGCGTCGTAACCCTCACCAAGTCAGACGCGGCACTGCCACCCACCACAGGCGCGATCTGGCCGCCGACGGTGACTTTGACCGGGTTCTCGAAGCCGCTGAACGTGCCCATCGCTCCGGAGATCTTGAGCGTTGTTCCGCCACCTTCCGGTCCTTCGGCGGGTCCTAAGGGATCGCGCGCGATCCCCGTGATCACCGGCTTGACCGGGCGGAAGAGGAAAGTTCCGGCGGCGGTACTGCCGTCCCCGGTCTCGATGTTCGTGACGCTCGCCATCGGCGAGCCGCTCACATTGGCGCAGTTCGTGATCGTGACGAGCGGCGACTGGACCACGATGCGGGTCCCGGTCACCGATTGCACCACGGCGCCGAAGCCGCCCAAAGCGACCGCCACCGGGTCGTCGAACCCTTGGCCCTGGATGACCACCGGCACGGACTTGCTCGCCGCGACCTCGTTGGGCCCGACGGCCGTGATCAAAACGTTCGAGCCGTAGCGGAAGCCGCCCGAGGTCGAGCCTTCGAAGCCGCTGTTGATGTTCTTGACCCGGATGTCGACGCTCTGGTTCTGCAGGCCCTGACCGAAACCGCGGGCGGCGGGCGAGAGCACGATCACCCGGTTGGCGGTCGCCGATTCGACCGGGGCTTCCACCGAGATGCGCGGGCTGCCGCCTTCGAAGAACACCTGGACCGGCGACTGGAAGCCGCTGCCGTTGATCGTGATTCGAGTGCCGCCGTCGTTGCTGCCGGACGAGGGGGTGACCGAGACGATGGTCGGTTGGATTCCGCCGCCGCCGCCCGTCGCGTAGGTGACTCCGGAGGCCAGCGTGTCGGATTTCTGCTCCGGCTCGTTGACGTTGATCGTGACGCCGACGTTGACCGGCACGGCCTGGCCGGGGGCCACTGTGACTCCCGCCTGGACCGCGGAAGGCGTGACGACCCGGATGCGATCCGACGCCACGGAGAGCACTTGGACGTTGGCGTTGCCGATCAAGACACGCACCGGGCCCTCGAAGCCGGCGCCCTGGATCGTCACAGTCTCGCCGCCCTGGGGATCGATCACCGAAGGCTGGACGAACGCGACGAAGAACGTGGCGCCCGCGCCGATCTGGACATTGGCGAAGCCTTCGCTCCGATCAATCGTCGCCCGCACCGTGGCTACCCCTGAGTCCGCGCCGGGAAATAGCACAGTCTGCGCCGAGCCGTTGGTCAGTTGGAGCGTGATCTGATTTGGGCCGCCCGCCGTACCGAAGGTACCGAGCGAGGTCACGACCGTGATCGGGGTCAGATTGGCCGGCGGCTGCCCGGTATCGGCTCGGACCGCACGAACCGTGATCGTGCTCGATTGGCCGCTGCCGATCGCGAGCGTCGTCGGGTTCGCCGTGACCGTGACGTTGAAGGTGATCTGGGGCGCCGGCGGCACCGGGGGAATGGGGTCTTGCTTGGGCTCGGACGGAGAATTCGAAGTGCAGGCGGCCAGCGCCAGGAGGGCGGCCGAAAGCAAACCGAACAGGGACTTGCGCGACGGGTTCATTGTCTGAGCTCCTACGTCAGGGGACGACTTCGACGTCGAAAGAAACCGGATCGGAAACGATGTCGGTCCCCGAAAGTGTGCGACCGAAGAATCGTAGCGTGACCCGCAGCGGAATCACCGTGCTGCCGGTCTGTTGGTCGGTGCCGAAGTTGGCCAGGTCCGAGAGCGGCGGCGAGGAGAGTTGTGCCGTCCGCAGGAAGACCAGGTTGTTGAAGACCGTCGTCGCGTTCACCGCGACGTTTCCGAACAGCGATTCGACGAGCGGTTGCGGCAGACGCGTGCCCGTATCGCGCCGCGCGTAGCGCACCTCGTACGAGCGCATTTGGATGTCCTGGAGGCTGCTGGTCGTGCCCGAGGGATCCAGGGCGACGCTGCGCAGGGTGATGCTGTCCACCTGGGTCGGCCCGCTCGTGACCGAGACGCTGACCGGCACCCCGTTGAAGGTGCTGACGGTCAGGAGGACGGACCCTTCGCTGCGGTCCGTGCGCGAGTTGCACGACATCCCGGCGAGGACCAGGAGGGAAAGGGCGGCGAGTCGAAACTTGATGGTCATTGAGCGCTCCAGCCGATGTCTAAAGCTTGATGATCCGCGGCGTGATGAAGATGAGCAGCTCTTCGTTCTCGTTGCTCACGGTCTTGTTTCGGAACAGGTAGCCGAGCAGCGGGATGTTGGCCAACCCGGGCACCCGCGCGTTGCCGTCGTTGTTGGAGATCTTGTAGATCCCGCCGATCACCGCCGTGCCGCCGTCGCGAACGATCACCCGGGTGCTCGCGTCCTTGGTCGAGATCGGCGCGTTCGCCGCTCCCGGAACCAGGAAGCCGAGCTGCGGCTCGCGCTTGGAGATGTCGATGTCCATCAGGATCGTACCCTCGGCGGTGATCTGGGGCACCACGTCCAGGCGCATCGTCGCGTTGACGAACTGAACCGTGACCGTGTTGTTCGCGATGGTCTGGATCGGGATCTGGACGCCGCTCTGGATCGAGGCGCGCTGGTTGTTGAGCGTCGCCACCTTCGGCGCCGATAGGATGTTGATCAGGCCGTCGCTCTCCGCCGCCTGGAGCGACAGATCGAGGGTGAAGGTGTTGAGCACGTTACCCAGGCGAAGGTCGATCGAGCCGTTGTTGCCGCCGGTCGCCAGGTTGACGTCGCCGCCGCCCCGGATGTTGTTCGGGAAGATCAGGCCGGTCGTGTTTCCATGGGCGGCGTCCGCCACCGTGTCGAAGCCCCAGTCGATGCCGAGCGAGCGCGAGAAACGCTTCGTCGTCTCGATGATCCGGGCCTCGATCATGACTTGCGGCTCGGGGGTGTCGAGATTCTCGATCACCGCGATCACCGTGTCGAGATAGCTCGGCAGCTCCTTGATGATCAGCGTGTTGGTCCGGTCGTCGACCAACACCGAGCCGCGCTGGGAAAGGATTCCCGAGGTTCCCGACTTGAGCACCGTGGCGACGTTTTGCGCCGTGGCGTAGGACAAGCGCTTGAGCACCGTGCGCAGCGGCACGGCGAGAGCGCGGGCGTTGGACAGCTCCTGGCGGTCGCGCGCCTCCTTTTGCAGCACGCTGGTCGGCGCGATGCGCATGACGTTGCCTTCGAGCTCGCAGCCCAGACCGTTGATCTTCAGCACCTGGGCGAGCGCCTGGTCCCAAGGCACGTTCTCCAGCTCGGCGGTGACCTGTCCGTTGACGCCCGGCTGGACCACGATGTTCAGGCCGCTGATCTGGGCGAACGTGCGCAGGACGTCCGTGACGTCGGCGTTGGTGACCTTCAAGTCGATCGGATCGCCGACGTATTTGCGCTCTTCGGTTCCGCCGCCGATGCAATCGGAGACCGCTCCGGGCGTCGAGGTGGTCCCGGCCTCTTCGACGCTGCCGGGCTTGCGCGGCTCCGGAGCGGCGCGCACGATCGGGGCTTCTTTCCTGGGCGCGGTCACCGTCGTGGGCCGGGCGGCGAGATCGAGATCGCTCGGCCCGGTGGCGGCGGGCGGGCGCTGGGCGGCGGGCGCCGCGTAGACCGCGGTGGCTTGCGTCTCGCCGCCGGTCTCTTTACGGATATCCACCGGAGGCGCCGAGGCCGCCGGGGCCGCGATTTCAGCGGCCGGCGGGGGCGGAGGAGGCGCGATCGACGAGGTCCGTACGGGAGGCTCGTAGCTCGCGCTCGCGGTTTCCTCGCCGAACGTGACGACCAGCGTATTGCCGAGCCGCTCGATCCTCGGGATGGCATCGGCGTTCAGATCGAACACCACGCGGGCAACCGCGTCCGGCGCGGAACGAAATTGCGCCACGCGCACCCGACCGACCGGCCCGCCGGCCACGATCGAAGAGCGCGGGGAGTGATTGGTGACCCCGGGCAGGTCGAGCACGAAGCGCTTCGGAGCGTCGAGCACAAACGACGTATAAGGGAACTCGCCGTTGCCGGCCAGCCGGATCGTCGCCGTGTCCGCGCCCGGAACGACCACGATGTCTTCGAGCCGGGTGGCCCGGGTGCCGGTCGGCGCGGGTGCCGAGACGGGAGCGTCGGGCGTGCCGAGACCCGTGGATGCGGCGGGCTCGGAGGATGCTTCGGCCGCGGCCTGCTGCGCGGTGGCGGCCACGGCGGGCTCCTCGGCCTGTGGCTCTTCGGTGACCGATTCGAACGCGAGATTCTCCGCGGGCGCCGGAGCCGCGGCGACCTGGGTGTCGGCGCTCTCGACCGGCATCAGCTTCAAGCGCAAGCCGCTGCCCTCGGCGCTGACCGAATGCTCTACCTCCTGGCGGGTCTGCAGGATGAGCCGCATCAGCGGCCGCGTTCCTTGGCTGTCGCGCTCGATGCGCACCGACGAGATCAAGCCGGAGCTCGGCGCGAGGTCCGCGAGATCGGGACCGGGCTTGGAGTTGGGCAGCTCCAAGACCACCTGGCCGTCGGCATTGCGAAAGCTGGTCCAGACCAGCGGCGCGCTCGCTCCGAGCTCCAAGTAGGTTTCTGGAGCACCCTCCCGCACCTCCATCGAGCGCACTTCGCTCGCGGTCCCGGAAGTCGGCACTTCGACGGCGGCGGGCGATCCCGATCGCGTCGAATCGGTCGGAGCGGCCTCGACCACCCGAGCAGGTTTCGAGGAGGTACACCCGAGGCCTAGGGCCAGGACCCCGATCGCGAGCGGCACGCCGAAGCGTCGCCCTCTGCAACCCAGCGTTCTCATCAGTACATCTCCCATGGCACTCGCCTCCGTCACGGATCTCGAAACGCGGACGCTTGAACCGGTCAGGGTCCCAGCGTCTTGACGACCTCGCGGAACGGCTTGAGCGCGGTCGGATCCTGGACGATCTGTTTGAATACCACTTCGTTAGGGCGGATCTCGACGACGTCGCCGTCATAAAGCTGGTCGCCTACGCGAAGCAGGTAGCTCTTGTTCTGGTTTGCGGCTTTGACCTGAGCCACGAATCCCTTCTTGGTCTTGAAGATTCCGGTCAGGTCGACCTCGTCGATCAGCAGCCCGGGAATCCCTTCCGGTCGCGGTCCGCGCAGCTCCAGGCGGTCCGGCTTGGCCAACAGCGACTTGAAGGGGTCGCGGCGGTTGCCCGGGTCGTACGAATAGCCGCCGCCCGACAGAACCTCTTCCTCCCCCTCCAGGATCTGGTCGATGCTGCCGCCCAGATCCGAGTTTTCGCTCGAGACGTCCGCCCCGGCCGCTTCCCCGGCGGGCGGCGAGGCGGGAGGGGGATTCGTCGTCTGCGCCGTGACCGCGAGGCCCGCGACCAGGGCGAGCAGCGCCGGCAAAACGAAGATCGCGCGCGGCTTCATTCCGGGCTCCCTCCCCGACTTCCGAGCGAGGACTTCGACAGCGGCGGTCCGCTGGCCGGAGCATTGGGGTCCGCCGGACCCGCCGCGGCCGGATTGGCAAGCCCGCCGGCCGGGCCGGCCGGAGGCGCGGGGGCCGGAGGCGTTTCCTTGTAGACGAAGGTCTTCGCGGTGAAGTTCGCGTTGATCGTGTGCGGGTTCTTCGCCGCGCTGAACGCGTCGATCTGCAGGTTCTCGACGTTGATGATCCGCGAGAAGTTGCTGATCTTGTCGAAGAACAGGGCCAGACTGTGGTACCCGCCTTCGACGCTGACCGAGATCGGCCATTCGCTGTAGAAGTCTTTGTCGGAAAGCGCGCCCGGAGTGAAGCGCTTGAGGTCGAAATCGCCCGCCTCGGCGAGCGACCGGATCTTCCGCAGCAGGTCGGGCGTATTGCGCCGCGCGGGCAGGATGCGCAACGACTTGTCGAGCTCGAGCTCCAGATTGCGGACGTCCTCCTGCAGCCGCGGCAGATCGGCCTGGAAGGTCAAGCCCTCGGTGATCTTCCGTTGCAGCTCGGTCAGCTGCGCCGCGTTCGATTCGATCTCTTCCTTCATCGGCGCCAGCTTGAGGAAGTAACCGGCGAGCAGCAGGACGGCGCCGACCAGCAAGCCGACGCCGAAGCCGTAGAACCAGGGCTTACCTTCGAGTCCGGTTTTCACGGTTCTCCCTTAGCTCGCGGGCCCGGTCGCCGGGGCGGGCGGGGTCTGGGTCGGGCTCGGCAGGGCGCCGGCGGCCGGAGGAGGCTCGGCCGGGGCCTTCTGCGCGAACGAATAGTTGAAGTCGAGGATGAAGTGATACACCCCGCCGGGCTGTTCCTCGGTGGAGCGGAGCGTCGGCTCTTCGAACGCCGGCATCTTGTCGAGGTTCTCGATGAAGTTGGCCACCGCGTTGGTGTTGAACGCGCGGCCTTCGAGCTCGATGTTGGAGGAGGTCATCTTCAAGCGGTCGAGCCAGAGCAGCTCCGGCAAGGCGCGCGAGATGTCGTCCATCACGTGGACCGGCCCCTGCTGCGCGCGCTTCAAGTCTTCGATCACGCCGAGCTTGCGTTCGATCTCCGCCTTCTTCTTCTTGAAGTCTTCGACCTGGCGGATCACCGGGGCGAGCTCTTCCACCTTCCGCTCCGCCTCTTCGATTTTGACTTCCTGGATCGCGATCTGCCGGTGCAGGAGCCACCACCAGACGCCGAAGGCGAGCAGACAGGCGATGATCGAAGCGACCAGCGCCCACTGCGCGAGATCTTTGCCTTCGAGGACCGGCTTGATCTTGCGAACCGAGGTCGGCCGCTTCCCCTCGGCGATCAGGTTGATCTTGATCATCGCGCTAGTCTCCCAGCTTGCGGATCGCCAACCCGACCGAGATGGCCATCATCGGGGCTACGGACTGCAACCAAGCCGCGTCGAAATCCTTCTCGTTGAAACGAACGCGGCGAAACGGATTGAGGATTTCCACCGGCACCGAGAACCGCTCGCGCAGCACCTGCGCCAGGTTCGGCGTGAGAGCGCACCCCCCCGACAGCATCAGCTCGTCCACCGGCCCCTCGGAGGAGGTGGCCGAAAAGAAGTCGAAGGTCTTCCGGATCTCGCTCGCCATGTCGCCGGAGACGTTGTCGAGCACGGTCCGCGCATCGCCCGGGGCGTAGCGATCGACCGGCTGGCCGCGTTTCAGGCTCTCGGATTGATCGAACGAGAGGTTCAGATCGCGCTGGAGCGATTCGCTGAACTGGTTGCCGCCGAACGAGATGTCGCGCCAGAACACGGTGGTGCCGCGCGACAGGATGTTGATGTTGGTGACCGCGGCGCCCATGTTGATCAGGGCGACGGTCTTCCGGGAATCGAGGTCGTAGTTGACCTCGTAGCAGTTCTGCACGGCGAACGCGTCGACGTCGATCAGCGACGGCACCTTGCCGGTCTGGCGGACGACCGAGACGTAGTCGTTGATCTTGTCGAGCTTGACCGCGACCAGCAGCACGTCCATCTGGTCCCGCCCCGGCTCGCCCTCGGAGAGCACGACGTAGTCGAGGCGGACGTCGTTGATGTCGAACGGGATGTACTGTTCCGCTTCCCACTGGATCGACTCGGCCAGCTCTTCCCGCGGCATCGCGGGCAGCTGGATCTTCTTGATGATGACCGAGTGACCGGAGAGCGAGGTGGCGTAGTTGGTGTTCTTGACCTTGGTCTGATCGTTGAGCCGGTGGATGGCGTCGACGACCAGCGCCGAGTCCATGACCGAGCCGTCGACGATCGCCTCCGGAGACAAGGGCTCGACCCCCAAACGCTGGAGGTGGAACTCGCCGGCCTTGCGTTCTTTCAACTCGACCAATTTAATGGCCGAGCTTCCGATGTCGAGCCCCACGACACCCTTCGAGCGCGAGAAGAACACCGCGGTTGCCCCCAAAAGCCCTTTGTACAAGGCCGGTTACGAAGAAAGGGTTAAAGCTTCACTGGAAGCTACCAGCAAAAAGCACCGGTGTCAAGGCGGGAATACGCCTATTGATATATGAAACCGTAACTGCACTCTACACACCCATGCCTAAAACGGCAAGGCGTTTTTCGTCGTCGAAACGAGGGGTCCGCGGGCGCGCGGCTGCTAGAATCCGTCCATGTTCGACGACGATGCTTCTCGGGCGACCCGCCTACTGGATGCCCTGATCCGCTCCTCCGGGCAGACCGCCGCTTCCCTCCAGGCCCGGTCGAGCCGCTTGCGCGGCTTGGGCGAAGCGCTCGAAGAGCGCGAGGAGCTCACTCTCCAGCTCCTGCTAGAGGCCTTGCGCCAACTCGAGGTTCCGACACACCTCTATTTCGGCGCACTGTTTCCCCCGCCTCCGTCGGGTTCGGGGGGACCGCGCCTGAACGACCGCCTCCAGGAGCGGGTCGGCGCGCCGCAAACTCCCCCGGCGGATGAGATCCCCACACCCACCGCCGCGGACCTCGAAGAGCGCATTCGCGCGGCGATCGATCAGGCGCTCGGCCACTGAGGCGGCTTTACTCCTGGTCGATGCGCACGATCCGCAGCGACCGGCCGGAGAAACCGTCCGGCGCGATGCCCACCCCAGCAGTACGGACGACGACGTCAAGCGCCGCCCCGACAGGCAGATCGGCCGGCAGGTCGAGCGGGAAGCTCTGAGTCTCGGCGCCGTCCGCCGGGAGCACGACCGCGGATCGCGTGCCGCCGGAGGGCGAAGGGACGCTCAGCTCGACCGCCAGCGGGTAGAGGAACGAGACCTCTGGCAACCGGCGTAGGACCACGATCAATCGACTGGCCCCGGCGCGGCGGCGGACGAGCACCGTGGTCGCCCTACCGACCAGACCCGTCGCGCAGTCCATCGGTCCCACGCACTGGTCGTCGCGGCCCGCACCGGGCTCGTACTCCTCGGGGATCGTCTTCGCGGTCTCCGCCATCAAAAGGCGATCGCTCTCGGCCACCCAGTCGCCCGGCGGCACCTGCCGATGGACCTGCACGTCGCTCTCGTCTCCGGCGGCCGGCGCGGCCGGCCAACCGAGCGTATCGGCCATTCCGCGGTAGACCATCCGGGCATAGATCCGATTGGCTTCCGGCGTGCCATGCCGATAGGGCGGAGGGTTCCGCCAGCGCCCGGTGGTGAAAAATTTCGGGGTGACCACGTAGGGTGCTCGCACACCGGACTCTCCGATCAGCCGGTGGACGAACGGCTCCTCCCAGATCGCGGTGAAGAACAGGAGGAACGGAACCTTCCGCGCTCCGAGGCGCTGCTCTTCGGCCCGGATCGCGCGAAAGCAGGTCTGCCAGCGCGACAGGAAGGTGAACGAGGCCATCTGGTGATTGCGATAGACGCGGGAGTGGTCGTCGCCGAATTCGTCCCGCTCCGCTTGCGACCGGGCGAGCGAGCCGTTCGGCAGGACGACGCCCGAGGTGTCCATGTCGTTGCTGCACGGGGCGAGGACCACCGCGTCCGGTGCCAGGCGTGGATAGAAGTATTCGAGCGCGGCGATCTCGTTCAGCGTGTTGTAGCCAGGCAGCGCGAGCGTCCAAGCCTCGACCGGATGCCCCGGCGAAGCGCCGAGCTCCTTGGCCAACGCCTGGAACTGGCGCGGGAACGACTCCTGCTCCTTGATCCCCATTCCGAACGTCCACGAGTCGCCGACGAAGACGACGCGGAACGTGCCGGAAGGTTTGGGCGGCGGGCCGGTGCGGTACCCCAGCGCGTTGGCCGTGAAGGTATCGTCCCAGGCGGAGATCCGCTGCCGCAGGCGGAGGGTGTAGCCGATTCCCGGGGCGTACCAGGCGGGAACGAAAGCGCCCGGGTTGTCGTGCAGCGCCTCGTCGAACAGCTTCTCGCGCGCCGCGGCCGACAAGGATTCGAGATCGGTCCGCCCCCGCGCCGCCCGCCACCAGCCGAACCCGCAGAGCGCGGCCACGACCAGAGCGGTCATGGCGAACGCGGCGAAGAACCGCGCGAGGCGCATCGCGGCAGGGCCCGGCCGAACTTCGGACAGCACGTCCGCGCTCTCGGAGTCTTCGGCCCCGCCCAGTTTTGCCGCCATGGTCGGCGGATGCTAACACCTGCCCTACAGGGAGAGGCCAGGCGCCCGCCAAGATCGCCCTCCCTGCCGGGAGCCGAATCGGGAGTTGTGCCGGGGTGTGGCAGGTTGCGTTTGGGTCGTTTAAACGCTACCCTTCCGATGGAGGCTCCGCCATGGAAATCGCCGCCGCCCACACAATGGAAGACCAACTCCGCCGGATGACGCCGGTATCTGCTCCGCCCGAGCAGCAGGCTCAGGTGGCCGCGCTGTCCAGAGCGCTCGAGGGCATGGTCCATCCCCCGAAGCGGCGAGCGCCCAAGTGCCGGCTCGTCGGTCCGGAGGGGGAGAGCATCGCTCTCCCAGAATCGGTGTTCTACGTTCTCGAGCGAGTCGCGGAGGTGCTGGCGCGCGGTGACTCGATCACCGTCGTACCGGTCGGCCGGGAGGTGACCTCACAGCAAGCGGCCGATCTCCTCAACGTGTCGCGCCAGTACCTCGTGCGACTTCTCGACGAGGGTCGTATCGCCTTCCGCAAGACCGGCAAGCATCGCCGCCTGCGGATCGAGGACGTGCTCCAGTTCAAAGAAAAGCGCGACCAGGAACGCTGTGCCGGTTTGCGCGAGCTTTCCCGGATGACGCAGGAACTGGGCGGCTACGATTCCGAGCTGAAGTCGTAGAAACTCAGCTCGTTCCATGATTCCGGCGCCCTTCATCGTCGTCGTCGACGCGAACGTTTTCTTCCCCCTCACGCTCCGGGACACCGTTCTGCGTGCTGCTGCCGCCGGCTTTTACCAGCTCCGATGGAGCGCCAAGATTCTCGACGAAATGGAGCGGAACCTCGTATCGACGGCCACAATGCCCGCCGATAAAGCCGCGAGGCTACGCGCCATGATGGAGCTGCATTTTCCCGAAGCGGAGGTCATCGGATATGAGCCGCTGATCGCCGGATTGCAGAATGACGAGAAAGACCGCCATGTCGTCGCCACCGCCGTGAAGGCCGGCGCCCAGGTGATCTCCACGTCGAACCTCAAGGATTTCGCGCCCCTCCCTGATGGACTCGAAGCGCAGTCGCCTGACGAGTTCCTCTGTAACCTCTTCGACCTAGATCCCGAGAGCTTCGTCTGGATGCTCCGCGAGCAAGCGGCCGATCTCCTAAAACCGCCCGTCTCTTTCGAGGAGTTGCTCGAACGACTCGCGCGGGTCGTGCCCGAGCTCGTCGTCGGCGTCCGCGCATACGTTCAAGCCATGCCTGGTTCGACGGGGGGCCCGTAGTGGAATCGCGGGAAAAAGCTTGAGATCACCGCACTTTACGGCTAACCTTTGAATGAAATCGGCAGCGCCCCGGATTCCCTGGAGGAAAGGCATGTTCGTCATCGAAGACATCGTGGCCCGCGAGATCCTCGACTCCCGCGGCAATCCGACCCTCGAGGTCGACTGCCTACTCGACGGCGGAGCGGGGGGCCGGGCGGCCGTTCCTTCAGGCGCTTCGACCGGCAGCCGCGAGGCGCTGGAGTTGCGCGACGGCGGCAAGCGCTACCAGGGCAAAGGGGTCGCCAAGGCCGTGCGCAACGTGATCGCCCACATCGCGCCCAAGCTGAAGGGCCAAGACGCGCGAGCCCAGGCGTTGATCGACCGCACGCTGATCGATCTGGACGGCACCGCGACCAAGAGCCGACTGGGCGCCAACGCCCTTCTCGGCACCTCCCTCGCGGTCGCCAAGGCTGCCGCCGAAGCGGCGCAGCTGCCGCTCTATGCCTATCTCGGCGGACCGTCGGCGAACGTCTTGCCGGTGCCGATGCTCAACGTTTTGAACGGTGGCGCGCATGCCGACAATTCGGTCGACATCCAGGAGTTCATGCTGGTGCCGATCGGATTTTCCAGCTTCTCCGAGGGGCTCCGCGCCGGGGTCGAGATCTACCACACGCTCAAGAAGGTGCTCGCCGAGCGCGGCCTGATGACCGGCGTCGGCGACGAGGGGGGCTTCGCGCCAAACTTGAAAAGCAACCGCGAGGCGCTCGACCTGCTGATGATCGCGATCGCCAAGGCCGGGTACGAGCCGGGCCGCCAGATCGCCCTCGCGCTGGATGTCGCGGCGAGCGAGCTGGTGGACAAAACCGCCAAACCCAAAGCCAAACCGGCCCGCGGCGCCAAGGCCGCTCCGACCGTCTATGAGCTCGCGGGGGAAGGAAAGAAAGGCCTTGCCAGCTCCGACCTGATCGCCCTCTACCGCGATTGGATCGGCGCCTATCCTTTGATTTCGATCGAGGACGGCCTGGCTGAAGACGACCGCGACGGCTGGCGCGAGCTGACCGCCGAGCTGGGTAGCCGGGTGCAACTGGTGGGCGACGATCTGTTCGTCACCAACCCGGAGATTCTTTCCGCCGGAATCGCCGACGGCCTGGCCAACGCCCTCTTGGTGAAGGTCAACCAGATCGGCACGCTGTCGGAAACCTTGGCGGCGGTCGAGCTGGCGAAGACCCATTCTTACGCCAACATCATCAGCCATCGCTCCGGCGAGACCGAGGACACGACGATCGCCGACCTCGCCGTCGCGACCCGCGCCGGCCAGATCAAGACCGGCGCGCCCTGCCGGAGCGACCGGGTCGCCAAATACAACCGCCTGCTCCGCATCGAGGAGGAGCTGGAAGCGGCCGCGTTCTATCCCGGCGCCGCCGCCTTCCCGCGCTGGCGCCCTTGACTCCCCCCGAAACGACCGGGTGGCGCCTGCCCCTGATCGGTGCCGCTCTCGCCGCACTGCTGCTCCTGCTCGGAGGGCTCGCGGGAGCCAAGAGCCTGCGCGATCTGGCGTCGGCCCACGAGCGCGAGCGCAAGCTCGAAACCCGGATCATCGAGACTCACGACCAGATCGATTCCCTGCGCAATCGCATTGAACGTCTGCGGAGCGACCCCGGCTTGCTCGAACGCCTGGCGCGGGAAGAGCTCGGCTTCGTGCGGCCGAAGGACGTGATCATCGAGCTGCCGATGCCGGTTCCGGTCGCGGTTCCCGCCGTGTCCTCCGCACCGCTGATCGCGCTCGATCCGCTCGGCGCTCCGGCGTCGGTCGAGGAGGCTCCGCGACGTCCGGCCGCCCGGCGGGCGAAACCGCCCGCGCCGATCGTGCTCCCCCCTTCCGACGCCCCTCCCCTTCCCGAGTGATCCGGGTGCCCCTGGTGGCCACCCGGCCCGATCGAGCTTCGGCAGCATCCCGCCGCGCGGCGCTCGCCGCGGCCCTCCTCTTCATCGGGCTCGCGCTATTCGGTGCGCACTACCACTGGATGGAAGAGGCGGGCACCGCGGAGCGCGACGGCTACGTTTCCCAAGCCGAACAACTGCTCGCGGGCGAGTTGCCGAAAGACCCCTTCCGCCCGCCGTTCTATCCCCTGCTCACCGCGGGGCTCGGAGGCGCGATCGGCGATCCGTTCGCTGCCGCGCGGCTGATTTCGAACTTGGCCGCCGCCTGCCTCGCCTGGATCGCCTGGCGCACCGGTCGCGAGCTGGGAGGAAAGGAAGCCGGAGGCTCGAACGGTGAATCGACCGGCGACGCTATAGGCGCTTGGGCCTTCGCGGCGACCGCGGTCAACCCGAACCTCTGGATCATCGGCCAGCACACGACGACCGACATGACCTTCGGAGCGCTCGCGGCAGGCGCCCTGCTTGCCGGTTTGATCTATCTGAAGCGCCCCGGCCCACGCCCGGCATGGATCGCGGGCGCCCTGCTCGGTCTCGCGGCGTTCACCCGGGGCAACGCGATCTTCCTCCTCCCCGGCCTGCTGCTCTCGTTTCTGCTCGCCGGAAAACCGTTCGGCCCTCGGCTACGCCACCTTCTATATAGCGGCCTCGCCGCGCTTCCCGGCTACGCCGCTCTCTGGGCCTGGCGCTTCTCCGCATTCGGCGATCCATTCCACGACGAAAACTGGAAGAACGTGGCGTGGAAGCTCTACGGCTATCCCGATTGGTCGTACCTCGATCGTGTCCCGTTCCACGGCCTCGGCGAGATCGTCCGCGCTGATCCGCTCGGAATCCTGCGGGGAGGCTTTTCTGAGCTTGGCCGTTTCGCAACAAGCGGCCTCGCTCAACTGGTGGGCACGCCGCTCCACGCCGCCCTATTCGTCGCCGCCGGGCTCTGGCTGATCTTTCGAAAGGATCGCGCGGCCATCTGGCTGCTCGGCGCGGGCTTCCTATTTCTTTTCGCCGTCGCCTTCTCATTCTTCACCTGGGGACGGCTCCTGCTCTGTCTGTTACCCACGGCGAACGCAGTGGCTTTCGCGGCGCTCTTGTCGATCTCCGTAGGGGCGGAGCTTGCCTCCGCCCCCCGCCGTCAATTTCCGCGGGCGGAGGCAAGCTCCGCCCCTACATCAGCGAGACCGGGTTTGAGATGGCCGCTCCCGCGGAAGCTCGCGCTCGGTCTCGCCGCAGTCCTCGTCCTATCGCTCGGCGTGAAAACCGCGTTCCGCCGCCTCCCCGCATTCGTCGACCGGCATCCTTACCTCGAAGTCGCAACCCTCCGCAGGATTGAAAACTCGCTCCCCCCCGGTACTCGGCTCGGCGGGACGTCGCCGTTTCTGGACCGCTATCTCGCCCATCCCTACGTCGCAATCCCCGACGCCTTCGGCCCCGAGCTGCGCGAGCCGCGCCTCTACCTCGATCGGCTTGAGCACATCGTCCGCACCGAGCGGATCACCTACCTGGTAATGGGGAAGCTCGACCTCCGGGACCGGCCGAGAAGCCTCCTCGGTCCGGAGCCTCCGGCACCGTGGCTCGTCCCGGTTCAACGGGGGGCGGGGGTGGTGGTTTGGCGGGTGCGGTAAGCTTTCCGCCGAGGAAAAGAAAGCCAGGAGAGACCAAGACCGAGGCGATCCGAAAAACGATCGAAGAGCGCAAGGCGCGGCCACAGATCGTCCGCGACGATCGCACCGAGGAGTTGATGCGATAGCTCAGAGAAGAGGTCTGGCCCCAGGTTCTGCCGGAATACCGAGGTCGTCCGATCAGCCAGGAGGAGCAAGACGAGATCCTTGGCTACGGGCCGGAGGGCGTGTGATCGTTTTGGAGCTACCGCTCGCCTGCTCTACATCTACTGGGCCGCCGACAAATCGAGAATCGGCAAATCTTTAAGGTAAACGGTCGGTTGTCGCCGCAGCCCACAAGCAAAGAGGCCCGACGACTCGCGTCGCCGGGCCTCTCGGGTAAAACGGACGATTTCGCGGTTCTTACAGGTCGGCGGCCTTGAGGCTCGCCGTGAGCTGTTGGATGCAGGGCTTCATGACTTTGTCGAACATCCGGTTGTCGTCCACTCCACCGCCGAAACCGCCGACGTTCACCTTCGAGCTCGACTCTTCGGCGCGCGCTTCGTCGGCCCAGGCGATTTCACCGGTCTCGGTGTCGATCAGGCGGGCGTTCATCGCCGCGACGAAGGTTCGCTTGCCGACCGAGAAGCTGGGCAGCCCGCCGATGCCGGGTCCGTGGGCGCCCTTGTCGGTCGTGCCGTACTCCGTGACCGCGCCGGTCAGGAGGTATTTCACGCCGAGAAGCTTGCCGACTTTGATCGCCTGCTTCGGGTCGACATCGCCGGAGAGGGTGAGGTTCTTCTCCTGCATAATCGCTTCGAGCTGCTCGCGCTCGACGACCCGGAACTTGCCGCTCTTGACCAGCTCGGTGACGAAGACGTCCTGAGCCGCTTCGGCGCCGCCGCTGAACCACCACTGGTTGTCGGCCTTGTTCTTGAATTCCAGAACCGCGATCTTCGGCTTGGTGCTGTCGGCCGCCGAGACGAGGGTGGGCGCGATCACGGCAGCGACCAGTGCACCGACGAACCACAGAGACATGCGCTTCATTTTCGATGACCTCCTTCAAAGGAGCGGTCCCCTTTGGGGAGGACCCGTTTTGATCGCCCTCAATCGAGCAGACCTGGAGAGACTTCCCCCTATAGGCTCGACGTGCTGGCGAAACGTTACAGGGCTGATTCTAGCGCGTTTTTCGCCCTCTCAGAAGCTGTCGAATGCGGGGCGAAGCGCCGCTTCCCGCTCTTGGGCGTCGACCACGCAGATCGCCGCCATGTTGACGATATCCTGAACTTCCAGGCCCGGCTGCAGCACGTGGACCGGCCGCGCCAGGCCGAGCAGGACCGGACCGATCGCCTCCGCTCCCGCCAGCCGCCAGACCAGCTTGTAGGCGATATTGGCCGATTGAAGCTCGGGGAAGATCAGGATGTTCGCCGGCTTCGACAACCGGCTCCAGGGGTAGATCTCGGACAGGATCTCGGGAAGGATCGCGGTGTCCGCCTGCATCTCTCCGTCGACCTCCAGCTCCGGCGACTCCTCGCGCAGGATCTCCACCGCCCGGCGGACCTTGCGCGCCGCGGCATGGGAATTCGAGCCGAAGTTCGAGAACGAAAGCATGGCGACCCGCGGCTCAATCTGGAAACGGCGCGCGAACTCGACCGTCAACCGGGCGATCTCGGCCAGCTCTTCGGCGGTCGGGTCGATGTTGACCGTCGTGTCGGCAAAGACGAACACCCGGTCTTTGAGGATCAAGAGGTAGGCGCCGCAGATGCGTTTGACGCCCGGGCGCAGGTCGATGATCTGGAGCGCCGGGCGGATCGTCTCCGGATACGACTGGGTCAGGCCGGAAATCATGCCGTCGGCGTCTCCCTGCTCGACCATCATGGCTCCGAAGTAGTTGCGCTGGCGCATCCACTTCAGAGCCTCCTCCCGCGTGATCCCCTCGCGGCGGCGCAGCTCGTGATAGCGCGCGGCGTAGGGCACGAAGAGGTCCGAGCTTTCGCTGTGGAGGATGGTCAGCCGGTCTTCAGCCAGGTCGAGCTCGGCGAGACGCGGGGCGATCACCTCGCGCCGGGCGAACAGGATCGGGTGCGCGATCCCTTCGTCGACCAGGATCTTCGCGGCGCGGAGGATCTTCTCGTGCTCGCCCTCGGGAAAAACTATCCGCTTCGGCTTGCGCTTGGCCTGGTCGATCAAACCGCGCATCAGCTCCAACCGGCGGGAGATCAAGGTCTCCAGGCGCCGCCGGTAGGCGTCGAAATCCGGAATCGGCACGCGGGCGACCCCGCTTTCCATCGCCGCCGCGGCCACCGCGGGCGGGACGGCGAGAAGCACGCGATGATCGAGCGGTTTGGGGATCAGATAGTCGCGGCCGAAGCGGAGCGCCTCCAAACCGTAGGCTTTGAGCACCGAGTCCGGCACGTCCTCGCGGGCGAGTGCCGCCAGAGCGCGGACCGCGGCGAGCTTCATCGGCAGGTTGATGTCGGTCGCCCGGACGTCGAGCGCGCCGCGGAACAGGAACGGGAAGCCGAGGACGTTGTTGACCTGGTTCGGATAGTCGCTCCGGCCGGTCGCGACGATTGCGTCCGGCCGCTCCGCCCGCACGTCGTCGTAGGTGATCTCCGGGTCGGGATTCGCCATCGCGAAGACAATCGGATCGGGCGCCATCCCGGCGATCATCGCCCGCGTCACCACCCCGCCGACCGAGAGGCCGACGAAGACGTCGGCGGAGACCAGCGCTTCGGCCAGCGTGCGCAGGGAGGTCTCGCAAGCGAACGCGGCCTTGTAGGGGTCCATCTCCTCCGACCGCCCGGCATAGACCACGCCGTGGCGATCGCAGATCTTGATGTTCTCGCGCCGCGCGCCGAGCTCCAAATAGAGCGCCGCGCACGAAAGCGCTGCGGCACCCGCGCCGGAAAAGACGATCCGCGCCTCTTCGATCGTCTTGCCCGCGACTTCCAGGGCGTTCAACAGCGCGGCGCCCGAGATGATCGCGGTGCCGTGCTGGTCGTCGTGGAAGACCGGAATGCTCATCGCCGCCTTCAGACGCCGCTCGATCTCGAAACACTCCGGCGCGCGAATGTCTTCGAGGTTGATGCCGCCAAAGCTCGGTTCGAGCAGCGTGACGGTCCGCACGAACTCGTCTGGATCTTCGGTCGCCACTTCCAGATCGAACACGTCGATGTCGGCGAACCGCTTGAACAGGACGCCCTTGCCTTCCATCACCGGCTTGCCCGCCAACGCTCCGATGTTGCCCAATCCGAGCACCGCGGTGCCGTTGCTGATTACCGCGACCAGATTCCCCTTGTTGGTGTACTCATAAGCGAGCAGCGGGTCGGCCTGAATCTCTTGGCAGGGATAGGCGACGCCGGGGCTGTAGGCGAGGGAGAGATCGCGTTGCGTCGCGGTCGGCTTGGTAGGGACGACCTCGATCTTCCCCTTACGCCCTTGGGAGTGGTAGTCGAGAGCGTCTTCCCGGGTGATTTTTCTCACGGCGGCGGATTCTACAGGTCCGACGCCCAATGCGCAGGAAGTGGCTTGAGGGTGGGTCAACAGGCCAAGGACGTTCTTGTTTGTTCCCCTCTCCCTGTGGGACCGGGAGGGAGGGACCCTACGCCGTACAGACTCACTTCAAGAGGCCGAATCCATAGAATGCCACCGTTTGAAAGCCTACCGGAGGAAAAGCGCCATGACGGACCTGCTCGGAGACGTTCGGGGGTCGCTGCGTTCGATCATGCAACGGCCGGCGTTTTCCGCCGCCCTGATCGTGACGCTCGCGTTGGGAATCGGCGCCTGCGTGGCGATCTTCGCGGTGCTCGATGCCGCCGTCCTGCGACCGGCCCCTTATCCGGAGCCGGAGCGGATCGCGAGCGTCCTCGCGCTCCATCCTTCGCGCGGTCCCGAGACGATGTCGCTTTCGCCGGCTGACTTCCTCGCCCTGCGCGCGGCGAACCGTTCGTTTTCGACCTTCGGTGCCTATGTGCCGTTCGGCACCCTCGACCTCGCGGGAGAGGGAGATCCCGTCCGGTTGCCGCGATTCCTGGTCTCGGAAGGTGCCCTCGAATCGCTCGCCTTGCGCCCTTCGGCGGGACAACTCTTCGTGCCATCCGACTATCGCTCCGGAGCACCGCGGGTGGTGGCGATCAGCCACCGTCTTTGGCGCTCTCGCTTCAGCGGAGATCCCTCGATCGTGGGCCGCAATCTGGCGCTCGACGGCGAGCTGTACGAAGTGGTGGGAGTGCTTCCCGCGACGTTCCGTCTGCCGGGAGGCGATCCCGACATGGTGTTGCCGCTGGTCTTTCCGGCCGGCGCGGCGGAGGATCGCGAGTCCGCCTATCTCGGCGGGCTCGGGCGCCTGCGGCCAGGCGTGACACCGGAACGGGCGGAGGTGGAGCTGTCGGGCCTCGCGCACGCCCTGATCCGCAAAGGAGCGGGCTCCGAATCCGAAAACGACCTCGCGGTCCGGGTGGAGCCGCTCGGCGAGCGCTACGCCCAGAGCGCGCGGACGGGGCTCTGGGCGATCTTCGGGGCGGTCAGCTTGGTGCTGCTGCTTGCCGCGGTCAACGTCGCGAGCCTCCATCTGGTCCGCGCCGTAGCGCGCGAGCGGGAGCTTGCCGTGCGCCGCGCGCTCGGCGCTTCGACCGGGCGCATTGTCCGCCAGCTTGTGGTCGAGAGCCTGCTCTACGCAGCGGCGGCCGGAGCGCTCGCCCTGCTGCTCGCCGAGATTGCGCTTCGGACGCTGCCCGATCCGCGCGGCGTCTACCTGCCGAAGAGCCTGCCTCTCGCGCTCGGGGCTTCGGGCCTCGCGTTCGCCGCGGCGGCCACGATCGGGAGCGCTCTGCTCGCCGTTCTGCCGGCCCTCTGGCGGGCCGGGCGGAAGACCGGCCCCGGTCTGATCGACCGCCCAGGGACCGCCGGAACCGATCCCGGCCGGGAGCGCCTGCACGGCGGTCTGGTGATCGCCGAGGTCGCCCTCGCGTTCGTGCTGCTTGCCGGCGCGGGACTCCTGGTGCGGAGCTTCCGCAATCTGCTCGATCAAGATCTCGGCTACCGGCCGGAGCGCGCGCTGACGTTCGACCTGACGCTGCCGGAATCGCGCTATCCGGACGCGCCGCGGGTTCGTGCCTTCTACCGCGACCTGCTCGACCGGATCGGCACGCTGCCCGGCGTGGTCGCCGTAGGCGGAGCCAAGGAGATTCCACCCGCCGAGCCCTGGAGCTTCGCGCCTGAGATCGAAGGCGAGCCGACTCCTGAAGGGGCAAGCGCGGGCTGGCAGCTGGTCACGCCGGGCTATTTCGAAGCGCTCGGCGCAAGTCGCGGGTCAGGCGAGACGATTGGCAAGAGCGATCGTGCGGGAGGCCGGCGCGTGACGCTGCTCGACGCGACCGCCGCGCGCGATCTGCTGGGCGGCAAGCCCGCGATCGGACGCCGCCTCCGCTTCAACCATGAGGCCTACGACATCGTGGGCATCGCCCCCGCTCTCCGCCGTCCGGACGAGGAGGCGTCGCCTAGGGTCTACCTGGCGTTCGATCAGGAGCCGGTTCCGGTCGGCTATCTCCGCGGGCTGTCGATCGTCGTGCGGACCTCGGGCGATCCGATCGCCCTCGCCGGACCGGTCCGGGACGCGGTGCGCACGCTCGATCGCGATCTTCCGGTCTCCCGGCTCCTCTCCTTCGAGCAGCGGCTGGCCGAAGCGACGCCGCTCGCCAAGTCGCGCTTCAACGCCCTGCTCTCGGCAACCTTCGGAGCGCTGGCCCTCCTCCTCGCCGCGGTCGGAATCTACGGCGTGCTCTCTTTCTCGGTGCGCCTCCGAACCCGCGAGATCGGCGTGCGCGCCGCGCTCGGCGCGAGTCGCCGGGAGCTTCTCGCCCTGGTCCTCCGCCGCGGCCTGTCCCTCGCGCTCTTCGGGGTAGCGCTCGGCGCAATCCTGGCGGTCGCGGGGAGCCGCGGGATCGCGAGCCTGCAGACGTTGTGGGTTGGTATTGGAGGGAGCGAGCTCGCGATGCTGCTCGGTACCGGCGGTTTTCTGCTCGCGATCTCCGGGCTAGCCTGCTGGCTGCCCGCCCGTCGGGCGAGCCGGGTCAACCCGTCTGAGGCGCTGCGGCAGAACTAGGTCCGACAGCTCGATCCGTTACGGCTTTCTCAGCAGCCCGGCGATCTGAGTTGCCAGTGCGTCGAAATCGAGATTGACCCCTCGAATCACGCCTTTGGGGTCGATGAGAAAGCTCGCCGGCCAGGCGCTGATCCGCCACCTCCTGGAGATCGGTCCGGTGGTGCTCTGGTCGAGAAGCTGTGTCCAATCGATCTGATTCGCGCTCAGGAACTGGCGCAACTTCTCGGCGTCCTCGTCGCTGTTGACTCCAAGGAGATCAAAGGCTTGACCCTTGAACTGGCGGCGCAGCTCTTTCAGTTTCGGTAGCTGGGCCACGCAGGGACCGCACCACATCCCCCAGAAGTCGACCAGAACCACGCGCCCGCGCAGACCGGCGAGGGTGACGGGCTTGCCGTCGAGCGTCGTTCCTGCCAACTCCGGCGCCTGGCCGCCGACTCTGAGCACGCTCAAAGCCTCAAGCTCTTCAGCGGCTCGGTGACCCGCCGAAGAGGTGGGCGCTTCCGCGATCGCGCGCTCGAAATCCTTTCGCGCCTCCTTCGATCCGGCCTTTTGCCGCAGGCGCGCGCGTTGATAGAGAGCCTCGGCCCGAACTTCCGGATGCGGGGAGCGATCCACGATCCGCGTCAAGTCATCGATCGTTTTCTCAACCCCTCGACGGTCGGCGGCACGCCAAATGGCACGGACGGCCGGAGCGAGCCCCGGGTCCGCGAGATGGTCGGCGAGGAGCCGCCGGACGGCGAGCTCTCCGATTTCCGGGTCGACGATCGAGCCGTTGTCGACCAACCAAGACCAGTAGGGGAGAGCTTCGGGCGTCCCTCGGTGACGCTCGGCGGCGGCCCGGAAAAGGGGAGTGAAGCGATGGCGCGGCTCCCGGACCGGATCGGCGAGCATCGCCTCGCGAGCCTTCTCGTCCGCCGCGCGGTACTCGTCCATGAAGACCTTGACCGCCTGATCGAACTCGGCCACAAGGTCGGAATCCTTCGGTTTCCCCGCAGGCGCTTGAGCTTGGGCACCCCAGCCGGAGAGCGACAGGACGGCCAGCACCACCCAAGCTCTCGACCTCGCGCAGTCGTTGCTCATCCATCCACCTCGCCTCTCCACCGTTCTCGGCTGAGCCGCCATCCAGTCCGGCGCGGCGACAGCTTTCCCAGTCCAGTTGGAGATCTCTGCCGTCCGCAGACTTTTGGCGTCGCCTCGGGGAAGAAAGAGCTTGATCCTTGCGGATGTCATACGCACTCCCCGGAGTTATTTCCAAGTCAAAGCATTTCAGGACTTCAGCCTACCTCATCTGCTCTTTCGCACTTGACGCTGGGGCCGCTTCCTCCGCTGCCACCGCTTCTCCCTTTCCCAACAGCCGTTTGCGGAGCGCGACCACGGGTCCACCGAGCCCGAAAACCTCATCGCGGAGGCGGGACACCGCTTCTCCGGACGGGAAATGTGGTGTTCCCGACCCGAACACCGCTTCGTAGGCGCAGGTACGTAGTGATCGGACCGGGACCACCACTCCGCGCGACAGGAGGAGCGGCGTTTTCATCCGGATCACCACTCCCTAGGATCGGGGGAACGGTGGTCACATTCACCGCACCACTTCACAGGAACGGCGGAACGGTGTGCCCATTCCGGCCACCACTCCGCTGGGTCGGGGGAGTTGTGGCGTGCTTCAGAGCACCACTCCCCCAAGCTTGGGGAGCAGTGTTCAGCTTCCGCGCACCACTCCGCTGAGCTGGGGGAGTGGTGTTTTTCTCCTGTGCACCACTCCCCTGGTCCGGGGGAGTGGTGATTTTCTCCTGCGTACCACTCCCCTGGTCCGGGGGAGTGGTGTTTTCTTCCTGCGCACCGCTCCCCCGGTCTAGGGGAGTGGTGTTTTGTTCCAGTTCACCACTCCCCCAGGCCAGCGGAGTGGTGAGCTGGAGCTTCGAACAGGTGTTTTCTCCCGACGCACCGGTTGCGTGGATCGTATGTATCCCTATTTCTCCCAGCGAGTTACGTGTAAGATCCGTCGCCGTACCCGGAAGCCATAAAACAGGAGGTCGTTATGGGCGACAAGTCGTACGCCGCAAAGATTGACCGGTGGCAGTCCACAGTGAACAACTTGGCGGCGGCGATACACGCGATTCCTGAAGCCGACCAGGTGTACGCCGAGGTGAAAGAGATGGTCGACGATCTGGCCCAGGCGCATGCGACGCTGGTGCAGATGGAGGGTAGGCGGAAAGAGATCGTTCGGGTTCGCCGCCAGCTCAGCCTGGAGACCGAACGGCTCATGCGCCGCCTCGCGTCGATCACGCGGGGGCATCTCGGATTCGGCAACCCGGTTTTGGAGACCTTCGGCATCCGGGCGGAGGATTGGAGCCGGCGGCGCAAGGGGAAGCGGGCGCCGAAGACGGAGACACCGCCGGCCTGAGAATCTCTCGGGTCAGCTCGAAGCGGGTTCCGAGGGCGACAAAACCGCTCAAGATTTCGATAGCCGCGGCGCGCGGAGGCCGCGCACACTCCTGGGCGACGAGCGGCCGCTCCGACCGCCCGGTCGTCCTAAGGAGTGTCGCCATGTCTCTCCCGAGCCTGCCTCCAGAGTCCCTCCCTCCCGAGTGCCGTCCACCCTTCCTCAGACCTCGGCCGATGCCCCGAGCGCCGAGGCGCTGAACGCCGCCCCGCCCTGCTCGCCGACTCTCTTCCGCCCGAGCGACGAGGCTCTCGGCGGCTCTCCCCCGTGCTCGCCTGTGCTTTTCCGCCCGAGCGGAGAAGCCAACGCCCGGGGCGGAACTTGCTCTCCGATCATCTTCAACCCGGAATTCGACGCCTGAGAGGAAAACGGCCATGGCATTTACTCTCCGCATCCTCTTTGACGGCCTTTGCGTCTTCGTGCCCAATACCGAGGAGAGCAAGGGCGTGCGCGTTTTGATGATCGACGCGCGGGCGCCCGGCGTCGCTTCGAACGGCGACGGCCAGGTCTCTCACATTGCGAGCATCCGCTTCCCGCTCGCCGATCTGGCCCCCGGGGCCAAACAGCCCGCGCATCGCATCGAGTATTCGAGCCAGGACCCCGTGCCGCGCGGCCAGTGGTACCTGAACGGCGACGACCTCCAGATCCTGGCGAACGGCAAGCCGCTTCCCGACCGGCCGCTCGTCGTTCTGCGCCAGCATCCGACCCGGGACTTCGACCTGGTTCCGAGCATGAGGGTGATCTATCCGGAAACCGACGGGGTCTCGGTGCGCGACGAATGCCTGTCGAGCGATCTGGTCCGCCTGGCCGACGCCGGCCTGGTCGGCCGGCTCCGTCTGCAGGCCGGAACGCTCGGCGTCTGGGACGGTGCCGACGGTCGCTACGTCTCGTCCGACGAGTACATGTTCACGGGGAACCCAACTCTCTACCGCCAGCGGATCGCGTCGCGAACGTTCTTCGAGACCGAGATCGAGGCCGCCGAGGTCGAGATCTTCTCGCGCCAGCGCGGCCAGGGGATCGTCCTGCGTCCGGCCGACGGCGAGCGGGTCGAGATCGTGATCGAAAACCAGCCGCCGATGGATCTGATGTCGGCCAAGCCCGGAGATCCCGACGTCGATTGGGACTTCGAGCTCAACTATCTCGTCGCCAAGGACGCGCCGAAACCGTTCCGGCTGCCGATCCGAGCCGCTGCCGCCTGGGCGCGGTTGCACGATGCACAGCCCGCCGAGGCGCCGAGCGTCGCCGCGGGAATCCGCGAGAAGCCCTGCTCGGGAACGCATTATTCACCGAGCGAGGAGGCCGGGGGTCAGGGAGTCAACTGCCCGCCGACCAGCTACCGGCCGACGGAAGAGGCCGCGGCTTCGTCTCGGCCAATCTGCCCGGGCACCGAATTTGGGCCGAGCCGCGAGGCCGGCGGGGCGGGCGTCGAATGCAATTCGGTCGTGCTAAACCCGAGCGCTGAGGCGGCGGCGTCCAATCCGAAGTGTCCGCCGGTCACCTTCGCGCCGAGTCAGGAAGCGGGCGGCGATCCCTATTGCCCATCAGTGATCTTCCGGCCAAGCGGCGAGGCCGCGATCGAAAGCCGGCCGATCTGCCCGGGCGTGAGGTTCGCGCCGAGTGAGGAGGCAGGCCTCACCGATACCCTTTGCCCGCCAGTGATCTTTCGACCGAACGGCGAGGCATCGGGTGAAAACCGACCCCTCTGCCCGGGTGTGAGGTTCAAACCCAGCACGGAGGCTGGACCCTACGACCTGACCATCTGCCCGATGATCCAGTTTCCCCCTCACCCGAGGGCTTGAGCCTCGACTCCTCCGGCGGGGAGCGGAACGACTTCCGCTCTCCGCCGTTCTTCACCTTCCGGTAATCCGTTCGAAATCCAGAGCGCGAAATCCTGCCGCGGCGGCTCGACCGCGAGGGTCAATGCGTCCACCTCGACCCCGAGCGCGATGACTGAGATCCACGCCGTACCTTCGCGTCCGGGACGCAGGTAGACGTTCTGCAGATTGTCCCGGACCTCCGGTTCCGCCTCGGCGGGGACCGACCAGCCCGCCACGAAGCCATTGCCGAAGAAGACCTCGCCGCCCTGTTCGACGCGGAGCAGCAGCCGATGGACGAGAGCCGGGCGCTCGGCGGTGCCGCAGCCGGGAACGCCCGGGGGATCGGTCCACGCGAGCGTTACCTTGAGAGGAAGGGCGGAGTCGGCGATTCGGACCTTCCAGCGGCGCGCCTCGCCCGCGTGTGTGAGGATCTCGCCCTGGTCGACGTAAGCCCGGGCGAGCCCTGGGCGGACGATGTTTTCCAGCGAGATCCGCCCCCAGCCTTGGCGCCGGTTGGGGATCGGACCCTCGTCGCCGAGATCCACCGCACCGTTCACCAGCATGGCGCGCAATAGCGCGGGCGAAGGGTCGGCCCCCGCCTCGCGCCGGAACCATTGAACGAGAAGCGCAGCGGCACCGGCCGCTACGGCGGTCGCGGCCGATGTACCGCCGGCCCAGGTGTAGAGGGGAGAGAGGTACTTCCGCTCGCCCGGCTGGGCGCCGTGGTTCGCCGAGGCGGCCCATTGCCCGGGCGCCACGAGGTGCGGCCGGATTCGACCATCGCCGCAGTTGCCGATCCCGCTTGCCGAATGTCGCGTGTCGTAGGAGCCCCTGTGAACCCGGTCGATGCGCTCGGCCTCGATGCCCCCATCGCGCGGCCGATGGACGGGGGTGTTGCCCACCACGAGCACGTTCTTCGCCCCGGCAGGGCGGGTGAGCCCCTTCTCCCCCTCGTTGCCGGCCGCGAAACAGAGCAGGAACGAGCGAGGCTCCGGGCTGCCCGGGTCAGCGTTGCGCGCCAGGCGGTCGTAGAGGGCCTCCTCCGCGCCGTAGTCCATCGGGTCGCAAGTGCCCTTGCCGAACGAGTTGCTCTGGATCGAAACGCGCCACCCCGAGGGGCTCGACTCGATCGCCGTCTGCCGGCACACCTCAGGAGGAGAAAGAAAACGATCCTGCGCCAGGATCTCCGCCTTCGGCGCGACGCCCAGACCGTAATGAAAGCCCCGCTCATCGCGCTCCGAAAGATCGTTCCCTGCGGCGAGCGCCGCCATCGCCGTTCCGTGCCAGGAGCTCTTGCCCGCCAGATCGCGGACTCGGCCCGCGAGAGAAGGATGGTCCGTGGCGACTCCGCTGTCGACCACCCCGATCGCGACGCCCGAGCCGTCCAGCCCGTGCTCTCCCAGCCAATCCAGATACGAACCGAACGATACGCCCGCCGGGTCGAAACGATCGGCGAGGATCAAACCGACGATCTCGTCGCACTCTCGCGCCGGTTCGCTCGCTTCGAAAAATGGCTTCGGGTTCTTCACTCCGCGGAAACTACCGAAAGCCCGTGGCTCGCGAGAGTCGAAATCTTCGCGGGGTTGTCGGTCATCAACCGAACGGAGGTCACCCCGAGCTTCCGCAGCACGACCGCGGCCCCTAGATAGGAGCGCCCGTCCTCCGGATAGCCGAGCGCGCGATAGGCCACAGAATGGGAACAACCATAGGCGCGAGCGTAAGGCGCCACCCGCATTACGGCGGCATGCCCATTGCCTCGCCCCTCCTGGTCGAGCAATACGATGAGACCCGCGCCGTCGGCCACGATCCGCTCGAACGCCGCCTCCAGCTGCTCCCGGCAGTCGCACTCGACGCTCCAGAAATAATGCCCGCCCAAGCAGGCCGAATGGGTGCGAACCAGGACGTTCTCTTGATCGCGCCACGCCCCAAAGGACAGGACGACGATGTCGTGATCGGCATAGCGGAAGAGGTGCTCGGTCCAAGTGCCGAACTTGGTTTCGAGATCCCGTTCGACGAGCAGATCGGCGGCGACTAGGGTGGCGTTTTCCATGGCGATGGTTTATACCTCGAACATGGAGACCAAGTTCCCCCCCGCTTGGGATGAAGCCCGCGTTCGTAGGATCCTCGATCACTACGAGCGCCAGTCCAAAGGTGAAGCGGTGGCCGAGGACGAGGCGGCGTATGAGTCCACGACGCATACGATGATGGACGTTCCGGTCGAGCTGGTGCCAGGTCCGCGAGCTGATCGCGCGGAGCCATAGGCGAAACGCCTAGTCGATTCGGTCAGCAGCGGGGACGCCTCCATGCACCGGGGTCGACCAACCCACCGCGAAGTGTTTCCGGAGAAGGGCTGAGCTTGCACCGCGCGCGCGACTCCTCTATTATTGACTTACAGGATCTAAAGTAGCAGAAGCCTCTGGGGTTCGAGCGCGTCCGTCTAACGAGACGTCAGTCAAGGTGGACGTGTGTCTTTCGAGGAGGAGCGGCGCGCCATGCCAAGAACGTCAAGAAAAACTTCGGTCTCCATGATTGAGCGCCTGTATTACAGCATGTTTTCGATACTATCGCTAGGTTTAGCTGTTTCTTTCGTGTCCATGCTCGTCTCGTTCTCCCAAAACCCAAAGAGGCTTCCGGTTGAGCAGCTTCGCTCGGCCAGTACCGGTGCATGGAATCTCCTTGGCATTTCTCTTGTCGCAGGAATTGCGAGTATGGCAGTTGTGGAGGTGAGAAAGCGCCTGGGGCGTACGCGAGGATACTTCCATCGGCGCGAGCTTCTCTCGAGGTTCGATCGGAGGCTGCTTCCACTACTTGGCTTCCAAAGTTCTCGCCGGCTGATCACGCGCCTAGACATCCCCCTTGAACAGGTTGTTGCTCTTCTCAGCGCCGCAGCTGAGCGGGCCATCATGAATCCCGCGGAATTTGGAAAACTCATCGAACAGCTTGGAGGCCCCCGAGCGCTCAGTGCCGCCGAGAATATAGTCGAAATTCGCCAATTAGATGAACCGAACGAGTCGGCTCTCGGCGAGAATCACGCCTACTTGCGCCAAGCAATCGAGCAAGGATTAGATTCTCTTCAGATCGAGCTCACTAGTCGTTGGCGTTATAGATTACGTTTGGAAGCATCGCTGATTGCCGGTGGGATTGGACTGGGGTCTTTGCTGCTGGTGCAAACTCAGGCGGAGATAAAGCTCACCGTCTTTCTTACAACTTTCGTCTGGGGTGGATTCTTCGCCTGGTTAGGGCGAGACATCGTCGCAGGAATCGAAAAGTGGCGAGGGTAGGTTGAGTTTATCTCATGGCCGATCCGTACCAGCTTAGTGCTCGCAAGAATTCCTGGGGGATGGGTGTTCAGGATGTAAAACCCAAGTTCCCGGGCGGCAGCGACCCGGCTGCCGAACAGCACACAGAACTGATCTTTTTCGTCCACGGCTACAACAACATCATGTCGAAGGCCGAAGACGTCTGGCTGCAAACTCTTCAGCTACTCGTGAGTGACGGAGCAAGTAATCACGATTTGCGGAAGGTAGTCCTCTTCTACTGGCCAGGCGATGTTGGGCGCTACCGTCTACTATCGGCGCCGTTCTATTCTTTGATGATAAAGGCAGCCAAGAAAACTGCCGAGAAACTGGCAGATTACTTGAAGCGTCTCCGTAGCCCAGATGGCCAGAAGGTAAGACTCCGATTCGTCGCTCACTCTTTAGGCTGTCGAGTGGTACTTGAGGCGCTGGCACAACTACATGGTGCTATGGATCACATCGAGGTTGAGGACCTACTCCTAATGGCAGCTGCCGTACCCGCGGGACTATGTACCAAACCGAGGGCTTTCTCTCAATGGTTTTCGCGCTGGAGTGAGCAGGCGCTCTACTCTTCGAGAGATAGGGTCCTTCAGCTATTTTTTATGCCAGGCCAGGCGATGGCCGGGGACCTGCCAGAGGATGGCAGGGAAGCTGTGGGGCGTTGCGGCAAACCCATTGGCAGATGGCGGCCCATAACGTCGGATACCCACTTGGGGCATGGCGAATACTGGCGTCATAAGCCTACTGTTGCCAGAATCGGCAAGCTAATCTCTCCGGCCCGGTATCGTGAGCGCAAAGTCGAAGGTCGTGAAATTTCCCAGAGAGCCTCATCGATTGAGCCTTGGCAGGTGAGCGAAAGGGTTTTAGGACCCACTAGACTAGTTGATCTCGTCACCCTACCGAGGTAGCTAGCGCTAGACTCCCGATCGCGGAGAGATTCACGATGCCGACGCCGGAAGCAATGCCTCCTCGGCAAGCCAGGCTGCGTACTGCAAGGCCTGCCGCACGTCCTCGACCTCGACGTAGGGATACTCGGCCACGATCTCGTCGGGAGACATGCCGTTTGCCGTCAGATTGACGAGCAACGAGACCGTCACCCGCTGGCCCCGAATGCACGCCCGCCCTGCCATCACGGCGGGATCAAAGGTGATGCGATCGAATCCGAGCATGGCGAGTCTTCCTCAGCCGCAGTATAGGTGCTGCCCTCGCGGATCGGCTAGTGGTCAGAAATCAACCACCAGGTGGTCAAACTTCAACCACCTAGTGGTCAATTTTCAACCACCTACGCCCATTCACCGCCCCCTCCCTCTACGGCCCGATCCGCTCCAAGTGCACAAGAGGGCCTTCCAGGACGCTCGGGTCGGTGAGGTCAATAGTGCCTCGCGCCGCCCAGAGGTTGTCGCCTTGGGGGTCGAGGAGGGTCTGGGAGACCTCCCAGGTGCGGTTGCCGGTCTTTTTGATCGTCGTCCACTGGTGGCGGCGGGCCTCGGGGCCGAAGGTGAGATCTCCGTATTCGGCGAGGAACGGGGCGAGCGCGGCTTCGAAGCGCTCCGGGGTCCAGGGGCCTTCGGGGTCGTCGGGCGCGGGAAGGATCGAGGCGGCGGCCTCTTCCCAGTCGCGGTTGGCGAGTGCGCGGAGCAGGAGGTGAAGCTCCGCGCGGACCCGGGCTCCGAAGGCCATCGGGTTGCCGAGCAGCTCTTTGACGCGTAGCTCGCGGCGGTCCCGTTCGCTCTCTTCCGGCTTTTCGAGCAGCAGCTCGGGGTGGAGCCGGCTTTCCCATTCTTCGATCAGGCTGGTGTCGGTGTGCTGGAGGAGCGCGCGGAAGAAGCCGATGCCGTCGTAGACCTCGGGGCTTTTGGCTAGCTCGGGCACGCTCTGCTCCAGGGTCTTGTAGAGCTGCGAGATATAGCGCAGGAGAACCCCTTCGCTGCGCTGGAGGCCGTACTGGCGCACGTAGTCGGAGAAGCCGAAGAATCCTTCGAGCATCTCGCGGCCGATCGATTTCGGCGCGATGTCGCGGTTGCCGACCCAAGGGTGATCGCGGCGAAAGCGGAGGAAGTGGTGCTGGAGGAAATCCGCCATCGGCTGCGGATGGGTGACCTCTTCCAGCCGCTCCATCCGCTCGTCGTACTCGATCCCCTGGGCTTTGAGCTGGGTGATCAAGACCGTCTTGAGCTTGTCGACCTGGCGGCGAAGGACCGCTTCCGGGTTTTCCAGGATCGATTCGACCAGCGTGATCAGGTCGGGCGCGTAGGTCTCGGAATCCGGATCGAGTTGGCCGAGCGTTTCGACCAGGAACAGCGACAGCACGTGGTGGAGCGAGAAATCCCACTGAAGATCTTCCGAGATCACCACCCAGTAGTACTCGCGCCGGGTATCTTTCGTCACGCGCAGTACGTCCGCCCGGTAGAGCGAGCGGACGATGATCGCCGAGAACTGCAACCATTTCGCCTTGCTCGCCTCGTCCTCGTGCGAGCGCTCGATCAGCTCGCGGAGCGAGGCGAAGTTCGGCCGGTTCGGATCGTTGATCTCGGCGTCGCGCTGGAGCAGATTGAGCACCATGCCGTGGGTGATGCGAAAGCGGGAGCGTAGCGTCTCGGGCGGTTTTTGAATCAGCCGCTGGAACGTCTCTTCGCTCCACGAAACTTCACCCTTGGCGGGGCCTCGTAAAGGGGCCTTCGATTTCTTGCCGCCGCCGCTCGATTTCCGCTCGCGCATCCGCTGCTCGATGATGTGCTCCGGCGCCTGGGCGACGACGCTGCCTCGGGTGTCGAAACCTTTGCGGCCGGCGCGGCCGGCGATCTGCTTGAAGTCGCGCACGGAAAGGGTGGCCACCTTCTTGCCGTCGAACTTCGCGAGCTTGGTGAACAGGACGGTGCGGATCGGGATGTTCACTCCCACGCCGAGCGTGTCGGTGCCCGAGATCACGCGCAACAATCCTTGCTGGGCCAACTGCTCGACCAGCAGGCGATATTTCGGCAGCAGCCCCGCGTGGTGGACGCCGATGCCGAAGGAGAGGAAGCGCCGGAACTCCTTGCCATACGGCGTATCGAGCCGGGCGCCCGCGATCAGGTCGCGGATCTTCTCGCGCTCCTCGCGCGTCGAGGTCTTCATGCTGGTGAGCGACTGGGCAAGCTCGGCGCATTCGCGCTGGGTGAAGTTGACGATGTAGATCGGGGAGCGGCCCTGTTCGAGCAGCACCTCGATCGTCTCGTGGAGCGGCGTCTCGCGGTACTCGAAGTCGAGCGGCACCGGCCGGTGGTCCGAGACCACGTGGGCGACCTCGCCGCCGGTGCGCTTCTTGATCTGCTCGGCGATCGCGGAGATGTCGCCCAGGGTGGCCGACATGAGCAGGAAGCGGGTGTAGGGGAGCACCAGCAGGGGGACCTGCCAGGCGATGCCGCGCTCGACGTCCGAGTAGTAGTGGAACTCGTCCATCACGACGTACGGCGCATCCAGCGTCTCGCCTTGGCGGAGCGCCATGTTCGAGAGCACCTCCGCCGTGCAGCAGAGCACCCGGGCGGTCGGGTTGATGCTCGCGTCGCCGGTCAACATGCCGACGTTTTCGGGGCCGAAGTCGTTGCACAGCGAGAAGAACTTCTCCGAGGCGAGCGCCTTGATCGGGCTGGTGTAATAGGAGATCTGCCCCTCGCACATCGCCTTGAAGTGGAGCCCGAGGGCGACCAGCGATTTACCCGATCCCGTCGGCGTGTTGAGGATCACGTGCTTGCCCGCCATCAGCTCCAAAAGCGCCTCTTCCTGCGCCGGGTACAGCTCGTAGCCGGCCTCGGCCGCCCAATCGATGAAGCGGCTGAGGATCTCGTCCGGATCGCTGGTGCCGCCGGAAGGTACGCGGGCGGCGAGGGTGGGACGGACTGCGGATATCGGTGTCGAGTCGGTCACGGCGAACCGATTGTGGCACGAGAGGCGCCGTTGCTTCCTGGCAGCTGGCCGGACGTTGGCCCCTTGCCGGGCGGGATTGGTCCCCCGGGGCTAAACACGGACAGGGTCCCTAACCGATAACAGGGTATGCGCGTTCGCAATCGAGTTCTTTCGGCAGGGCCATTGGTGTGTCTCGCTCTGCTGGCGTTGGTGCCCCGGATTGCGAATCTCGGCAGCTTTTCGCTCTGGCTCGACGAGATCATCGAGACGAATCAAGCGAGCGATTCCTTCGGCGGGATGCTCGCCTTGTTGCGGGCCGACGCGGTCCATCCGCCGCTCGAAGGGGTGATCGCCTGGCTCGGGCTGCACGCCGGTCTCGGCGAGACGGCGCGGCGGCTGATCCCGATCGCGTTCGGCATCGGCACGATCCTGATCCTCGCCCGCTGGGCCGCCCGCCGGTTCGGCCGGACCGAAGGCCTGTTCGTCGGGGTCGCGATGGCCCTCGCGCCGTTTCACGTCCACTACTCCCAAGAGCTGCGTCCTTATTCGCTCGCCCTCTTCTGCGCGGCGCTCTCGTTGTCGGCGGCGGACCGTCTGCTCGATTCGGTAGACCCGGTGCGCATCGCTGGGCTTTTCTTTGCCGTGCTCGCGACGCTCTACACCCATTACCTCTCGGTCGCGATCCTCGCCCCGCTCGCCTGGCTCGCGATCGAGCGGGCGTTCGATCCAGAGGGAGAAGCGCGCCGAAGCGCCCGCCGCCTGCTCGTCGTGGCGCCCCTCTTCGCGCTCGGCTGGTTCCTCGCCTATGCGCCTTGGCTCTCCGTGATACTCAACGCGCGTCACCAGAAGATGCAGCGGCCGCCGACCCGTTGGCGAGCGGGCACCCTGATCGAGCGATGGCACGAGCTGACCTTCGGCACCGACTCTCACGTCCTGGGTTGGACGGGACTGCTCGCGCTCGTCCTCGTGGGATTTGGCGTCTGGCGCGCCGCGCGGAGCGCGGAGGGGCGGACCGTTTTGGTGGGCGCGGTCTCCGGAACCGTCGGGGTCGAGATCCTGCTCCAACGCTCCGGGCATTGGAGCGAAGCGCGCTACATGCTGATCGGCTGGCTGTTCCTCGCCGTGCTGCTCGGGCTCGGGTTGGCCGACATCTGCCGGCGGATACGCGCACTTTCGCTCCGGCCGGCGCTCCGGCTGGAGGTACAGATCGTGGCCTTGGGGGCATTCGTGCTTGCCTCGGCAACCGGCATCGTTTGGGACTACGCGCACCGCTCCGACTGGCTGTGGGCCGCGCGGGTGATCGTAGCTTCCGCGCGCCGGGGTGAGCCGGTGTTTGCGCTCAACGCTTCGACCGAGATCAGCCTCGGCCACTATCTCGGCCGGGCGATCGAGGAATCGCCGAGACGGCCGCGGCCGGTGCTCCCGCTGATCTCGCTCGACGGCTCGTTCCGCCGCCTGGGTGAGAATTGGCCGGCGAATCGCTCCGCGATCCTGGTCCGGCGCGGGCACGGGCGGGGCGCCGAGGTGATCCGCGCGATCCGCTCCGGCCAATTGATCGCGCAAGACGAGCCGACGAAAGTGAAGATCTGGCTGCTTTCGCCCGCCGAGCGAAACAGGGCCTTCCCCGCGAGTGCAGGTTCCCCCCCAAGGAGACGGCCGGAGCACCCGCGCGTGGTGCCGCCGGGCCTTCGTCCCCGGCCCGAGCGCTGGGAGCCGCTCGCGCGCTTTCTGGTCGGCAGTTGGTAGTGGTTTCGTTTGCGCCGCAGCGACTGGCGCCGAATCGATCGGATAAGCTCGCCCAATGAAAACTACGACGGGGACGGTCCCTCGCACGCTTCTTTTCGTCTCGGTCTTGGCGCTCTCCTGCGCTTGCAAATCGGGGCCGCCGGACAGCGCGCCCAAGGCTTCTCGTCCCGCAGGGAAAAGCCCGGAGGTGGTGGGGTCTCCTCTGATCGCGGCACCGGTCGACGTCTGCCCCGGGCTTCTCTCCGGTGCGGCGGCTCCGGAGATCCGTCCGGCCGATGCGGCCGTTCGGTTCGTCGCCTTTGGCGATTTCGGCGATGGCGGCGAGATCCAGAGGCAAGTCGCCCGTGCGATGGCGAAGTACGACGAGAGCAAGCCGTTCGATTTCGGCGTCACGCTCGGCGACAACTTCTATCCGGAAGGGCTGGCCGATCCTGCCTCGCCGCGCTGGGAAAGCGAATGGGAGCAGCCCTACGGCCCGCTCGGCGTGCGCCTCTACGCCTCGCTGGGCAACCACGACCGCGAAGACCCGAGGAGCCCCGCGGCGGAGATGGCGCGCTCGGGCAAGAGCTCCTCTTGGTGCCTGCCGCGCCCCTACTACACGTTCATGGCCGGGCCGGTGCAGTTCTTCGCGCTCGACACCGACCCGATCGAGCGAAAAGAGGACGTCACCGAGCAGCTCTCCTGGCTCGACCGGGAGCTGGCAAAGAGCACGGCGCGGTGGAAAGTGGCGTACGGCCATCATCCGATCTACTCCTCGGGCGTCGGACACGGCGGATCGCCGGAGCAAGCGAAGCTGTTGCCGCTGTTCGAGAAACACCACGTCGCCCTCTACCTCGCCGGCCACGATCACCACATGGAGGTGCAACGCCCGGAAGGGGGCGTCACGTTCGTCATCTCCGGTGCCGGGGGGCACGAGCAGCGGGCGGTGAACGTCCAATCGCCCTGCGTCGCCTGGGCGGCGGGATTGAAGCCCGGCTTCGCCGTGCTCGACGCGAACGCCGAACGGATCGCGATCGATTTCCTCGACACCGAAGGGACGATCCTCTTCCGCTCCGAAATCCGTCCCGGCGGGCGGAACTGCGCGCGTTAGGGGTGCGTGCTAGGGTTCACCACAGGAGGTTCGACATGCTTCCGCCCCACCGCGGCGGTTGCGGCTTCGCTCCATTTTCTGATCGCCGAGGCGGATCTCGGGATCGTATTCGTCGGTCGCTTACGAGTCACCGCGCCGGAGTTGGGCCTTCGGCCGAGCCGGATGTCGTGGTCGTGCTCTGGCGTTCGCTGGAGGCGGGACGTTGCCGGCTGGTCCCGGCGGCGAGCCGCGCCAAAGGGCGCTTCACCGAGATCGAAGGCGGGCCGGACGTGGTGATCGAGATCGTTTCCGACGGCTCCGAACGGAAGGATCTCGAACGGCCGCCGCCGCTTTATGCCCAGGCGAAGGTCGCCGAGCTCTGGCGGATCGACGCGCGCGGCGCGGATCCGGCGTTTTCGATCTTGGCTCTCGTCGATGGCGAGCTTCGCGCGGTGCTGGTCGATGCCGAAGGCTGGATCGAATCGGCGGCGCTCGGCCATCGTTTCCGACTCCGGCGCGAGCCCGGCCGTCTCGAATCATGGCGCTACCGGTTGGAGCGATCGGCATGAATCCAAGCTCTCCGGGGCGCTCGGATCAACGGCAGGAGGTCCACGATGCTTGAAAACTCCCAAACTTCCAATGCGCGCCTGATCCCGGCGCTCGCGCTCGGTGCTTTGGCTCTCGCCGCTTTTCTGATGCTCCGCTCGACGACCCCGGCTCCGCCGCCCGCCGCCGCTCCGCCCGCCGAGGGCAGCATCGTGGTGGTCGAGCTGTTCACCTCGCAGGGCTGTTCGAGCTGCCCTCCCGCCGATCGGCTGCTCTCTGCCATCGCGGCCGATCCGAAAACCGCCGGACGGGTGGTGCCGCTCGCCTATCACGTCGACTATTGGGACTACATCGGCTGGACCGACCCTTTCTCGTCGGCCGACTGGTCCGCCCGCCAGAAGCAATACGCGCAGGCGTACAACACGAACCGGATCTACACGCCGCAAGTCGTGATCAACGGCACCGCCGAGATGACCGGCTCGGAAGAGCGGAAGGTCCGGGCGGCGATCGCCAAGGCGCTCGCGGAAAAACCGGCGGTCGATCTGGCTCTCACCGTCGAGACGCTGCCGGGGGGCTTGCGGGCGAAAGTCACGGCGACCCACGCCGAAGCGCTGCCGCGCGACGCGGACGTGCTCGTGGCGCTGATCGAAAACGGCCTGGTTACCAAAGTCGGCAAAGGCGAAAACGGCGGCCGGACGCTGAAAAACGACGCAGTGGTCCGACGTCTGCAAAAGGCCTTCGCGCTCGGAGCAGCACCCGGAGGTCGAACCGGCGCGGTCGACTTTCCCCTAGGAGAAGCCTCAACCGGCCGCAAGCTCGGGGTCGCCGTCTTAGTGCAAGACCCAAAGACGCGGGCGATTCAGGGCGGGGCGATTCGCTGGTTGTAGGGAGTCAGAGGAACCGCGGTTTCACTCCCCCTTCCGGCCGGGTCGACGATCGAGCTTCTCGCCCCGCAGGCGCGCGGTGAGCCGCCGCCAGGCGTCGTAGGCGCTGCCCGCCTTGGCCTTGCCGTGGGCCACGATCTCGAACCGCGCGGGGTCGCGCGAAATCGCGTCGGCGGCCAAGGCGTCCTGCGTTGCCTCCAGGCGCTGGGCGAGCAGCACCGTCCACTCGCCCGGGCCGAGCCGGGCTTCGGAGGCGTCGAGCGGCTTGCCGAAGCGCGCGAGCGCCTCGGGGGTCCGCTCTTCCCAGAACGGATATTCGACCGCGAGTGGCAGAAAGATCGCGGTCGGCACCTTCGCCGCCAGATGGCCGAGCCCCGACTGCAGCTCGACCGGACGCTCGCGCGGGTCGGCGAAGCGGCCGCCCGGAGTCATCCAGATCGCGGCGGTCGGATCTTTCAGGATCGCCCGCGCCGTGGCGAGAAATCCGGCCGCCCCCCGACGGGTGCCGAGCTCCACGGGGAAAAAGCCGAGCCGGCCGAGCAGGCGATAACGGGCCAGGGCGGTCGCGTCGATCGGCGCATAGTGGTGCCGCCGGCCGAAGCGGTCGAACGCGAGCGCCAAGCCGAGGAGAGGATCCCACCAGGCGGGATGGTTGAGATAGACCACCAGCGGCCGGCCCGCGGGCAACTGGGCCGGATCGTAACCGGAGCGGGCGAGGCGGATGGCGTGAAAGTGACGCGCCAGATGGCGCTCGGCATAGCGGCGAAACCAGCCGAGCAGGGCCGGCGAGATCTCGGGCGCCTTGGCGTTCGAGCGTTTCCGTTCGGGCGGCTCGATCGGCTCGTCGTCGGTCACGGATCTCCCCCTCCGGGGGTACGTACGCGCAGAGCCTAGACGGCTGTCCGGATCTTGTAAACGTTTCGGCCGGAAGCCCTACTTCCCCATCAGCTTCTGCGCTACGCCGCGCCAGCCGAGAAACTCGACCGGCTTTTCCAGCCGGCTGAGCGTCCAGCAAGGCTCCTGCTCGTCGATCCATGGCCGATGGACGGTTCCCGCCTCGTAGGTGGTGTACATGCCGGCCGTGAAGTCGCCGTATTGGTCCTCGAAGCCGCCGCGAAGGATCAAGATCTCCTCCAACCCGAGATGGCGGTGCTCGGGAAAGAACTTCGCGGGCTTCATTCGGCCGAGCATGAGCAGGGCGCCGGTCCGGACGTCGCGGGAGAGTATGGCGAACGCGGCGCCGATCGTTCCCGCGAAGCGCCAGTGCGGCTCGATCCCGCTCCGGTCGCCAAGCTCGCGCAACGCTCCGGCCGGCACCGGATATTTGGCCAGGGGGGACGCTTCGAACGTCGGCGGCGGGCCGATCTCCGCCACGCGGGCGCGCAGGCGGTCCCACAGTCCCGGGGAGCCCGCCAAGCCGGGAGCGTCGAGGTCGGCACCCGGCAGTCCGGCGAGCAGGCGCGAGCCCGGCGCGGAGAGCGAACGGACGGACGCGCGGCATTCGGGGCAGCCGCCGAGGTGCCCTTCGATCAATGCCCGCCGGGCGAGGTCGGCTTCGCCCGAAACGAACGTGAGGAGGATTTCTTCGGAAGGATGCACGGCATTTACCCCGCTTCGAGCACCGAGCGCAAAGAGCGCAACCCGGCGCGAATTCTGGATTTCAAAGTACCCACGGGAAGATCGAGACGAACCGCCGTCTCCTCGTAGGTGAGGCCGCCGAAATAGGCCATCTCGATCGCCTCGCGCTGATCCGGGGCGACCTGGAACAGCGCCTGGCGGACGGAAAGGAAGAGATCCTCCTCGAGCGCCGCGACCGCCGGCATCTCCCAAGATTGCAGGGCGTCGAGCTCGACCGCTTTCTCGCGCACCCGGCGCCATTGGTCGACCAGCTTGTTGCGGGTCATCGTATACAGCCAGCCCGCCGCGTCTCCGCGGTCCGGGCTGTAGCTCGCCGCCTTGCGCCAGACCGAGACGAAGACCTCCTGGACCAGATCCTCGATCGATTCCCGGTCGCGGCTCAACTGCCGCACGTAGGACGTGACGCGCGCGGCGTAACGATCGTAGAAGGCCTGGAAGGCGTTGATCTCGCCTCGCGCGATCGCGGCGAGCAGGGCCGAATCTTCGGCGTCAGTGGTACGGGGGCTCAATCGGAAGGTCTCTCGGGCGGAAGATGTCTCCGCGGAATATATGCCAGGGCGAAGCGTTCCGCCGTTGCCGGCTGCCGGCCCCCAACCGAACCATTGACCGACCGGCAGCGCTTGCGACACCCCAAGACCTCCTGGTTTCGAGCTACGTTTCCCGGGCGGTTCCCGAACCCTTCGGTCCGCTCGCTTCAAACCCTCTACGCGAGCCCTGCCGGTTTGGATGACGACTTCGTGACGATTCCCCACGAAAGCGGTTCGGCGGTGTCCTAGGAGCTTGCGGCTCGCTGTTAGCATGCCGGATCGCGCTCTACCTTCTCGACCCGACCTCGGAGGACCGATGTCTCGAATCGCCCCGTCGCTACCCCGTCTCAGCCTCCTCGCGCTGGTTACGCTCGTTGCGGCCATCGCGCTGCCGGCCGCCGCCCGGGCTGAGTTTCCGCCGATCTCGCCGGAAGAACAGGCGCTCAAAGAGGTGGCCGGGGCGCCCAACGCCCGCGCCGTCGTGCTGTTTCGCAAAGCCGAGTTTCGCATGATGGACTGGGCGAGCAGCGACATCTCCTCCCGTCTGACCCTCCGCGAACGGGTGAAGATCCTCACCGAGCAGGGGAAAGATCGGGGCGAGATCCAGCTCTTCCACTCGTCGTTCGTCCGGCTCTACAGCCTCTCGGCTCGCACGGTGCTCCCCGACGGCCGGGTGGTCGAGCTGGCGAAAGACGCCAGGTTCGAGCGCAAGTTGTCGAAGAGCCGGAAGTACTACGTCACCTCGATCGCCTTTCCCAACGTCGAGGTGGGCGCGATTCTCGACGCCGAGTACGAGCTGCGCTTCGACAACATCTTCTACCTGGAACCGTTCTACTTTTCCTCCGATATCCCGGTCCGCTCGGCCGAGATCCGCTATCTGATCCCCAACTCGCTCGGGGTCCAGACCTGGATGCGCGACCCGTTCCAGATCGGCGTGAAGAGCGAGAAGGGACGCGAACGAGACCGGCGCACCCTGCGCGCCTGGGCCGAGAATCTGCCGCCGATCCTGGACGAGCCGTACGGCCTGCCGTTCGCGGACCTCGCGACCCAGATCATGCTGGTTCCGACCGTGTTCGACGAGGGGACCGTCCACCAGCGGCTGATGGAGAGTTGGGCCGCGACCTCCGCCCTGTTGGGAGAGTCTTGGGAAAAAGCGCGGCGCCGGGGCGGCGATTCGGGCAAGAGGGCGCAGGCGCTGGCCCAGAAGGCGGGCGCCAACCGGCGCGATCAGGCCTCGGCGATCTACGCCTTCGTTCGCGACGAAATCGCGTTCGACGACGATGGAACCGGCGTTTTCCTCACCGGCTCGGAGCCCTCGGCCGACGCGGTCCTCCGCGCGGGGCACGGCACCCCGGCAGAGAAGGCGTTGCTGCTCGAAGCGATGCTCGACGCGGCGAAGCTCGACGCCAAACCGGTCTGGGCGACCCCGCGCAGCAGCGGCCTGATCGACGCCCAGGTGGCCAACCCCGCCTGGTTCGATCGCGTGCTGATCGCGGTCGAGCTCGGCGGCCAAGACGGCCGGATCTATCTCGACCCGACCGATCGGCGGCTCGGCTTCGGCCGGCTCGACGCCGATTACGAGGGGACCGCCGCCCTCCTGCCCGACCCGAAGAAGCCCGAAGGGGTGGTGCTCGCCCAGAGCCCCGCCGACCAGAACGTCGAAAAGGCGACTGTGACGCTTCAGGTCGATGAAGGCGGGCGTCTTGCCGGAACCGGCAAGCTCCGGCTCACCGGGCTTTCGGCCACGGACAAACTGCGCTGGCGCGAAACGCCGGAGAAGACGACCGAGGCCTGGCACGATTGGCTCGTCGAGCGTTTCGAGGGGTACACCTTCACCGACCTGGTCGTCCGTGAGTCGGTCGAAGAACGCACCCTTGACGTGACCTGGACGATGACGCAAAAGGAGGAAGAAGCCTTGGGCGACGAGGTGTCGCTCGCCGCGAGCCGGCCGCTCGGACCGCAGACGGAGCCGTTCTCGGCCTCTTCCGCGCAGCGTCGTTCGCCGATCCTGTTCGACTTTCCCTATTCCGAGCAGGTCGATTTCGAAGTCATCTGGCCCGAGGGGTGGCACGTCGAATCCGCGCCCCACACCACGAAGAGCGAGAGCGCTGCGGGAGCGTTCGCTCTGTCGATCCAGATCGACGACGCGACAAAGAAGGTCACGATTCACCGCGCGTTCGATCTGCGCCAAAAGCAACTTTCGACCCGCGAAGAGTGCGAGCTGGCGCGCACCCTGTTCGCCGCGGCGGCCAAGAGCGATGCCCAAGCCCTCGTCCTCGTCCGCCGGTAGGCCGCGGCGCCTCGCGCCGACCGCCCTGCTTCTTCCAATCGCCGCGATCCTCGGGATCGTGGCGACCCCGACGACCCCGGCGCACGCCGCGACCGTGCTCGAACGCTCGGTGGCCGTCGAAGTGCGCCCGGACGGCTCGATGCGCACCACGGAGAAACTCCGCGTCCGTCTCGAAGCGGCCGAAGATTTCGCCGCCTGGTCGCCCTACCCCCTGGCCTACGACGAGAACGCCAAGATCGAGCGGCTCGAAGCGCGGACGGTCAAGCCCGACGGCCAGGTGGTCGAAGCGGGCCGGAAGGCCATCGACACCGCCGAGGTCAGCTCGGCGGGGGTTCTGCACAGCGGCGTCAAGGTCCGCTCCGTGACCTTCCCCGCGGCGCCGGTCGGCTCGACCCTGGAGGTCGAATCGGTTCTCTCCGAGCAGCCCTACTACCCCGGCAGCCGGATCGATCTCTCTCCCGGCCGCGACCGGGTGACCGCGCTGTCGGTCGAAGTGCGCGGCGCGGGGCCGGGCTTTCGTTTTCACGTCTCCGGCCCGGCCGCGGGTCTTCAAATCGAGCCGCTCGCGGGGGGAGTGCGGATCACCGGCCACGATCTGCCCGCCGATCGCACGCTCGACTCGACGCCTACCGATCCGGGACCCACCCTGCGCTTCGCCTGGGGCGGGGCATCCGACTGGGTCGGCGTCGCCGCCTGGTGGGCGGACCTGCTCCGCTCCGTGCCGCGCGGCACCCCCGAGGTGCGCGCCGAGGCGGATCGGATTGTCCGCGGTTTGGGCGGCGCGCCCTCCAAACAGGAGAAGCTCGCGGCGTTGATCCGCTACGCCCAGCGCGATGTCCGCTATGTGGCGATCGAGGTCGGGTTCGGCGGCTACCGGCCGCACGCGCCGGCCGAGTCGATCGGCAAGAAATATGGCGACTGCAAGGACAAGGCGGTGCTGCTCGTCGATCTGCTCGCCGCGGCCGGCCTCGAGGCCTATCCGGTGCTAATCCGCCTCGACCGAACCGGCCGGATCGACCGCGACTTCCCCTCGCCGTTCGACTTCAACCACGCGATCGTGGCGCTTCCCGTCGCAGGTCCCAATCAGGCGATCGATCTGCCACCGAGCGCGCCGGTCGCCGGAGGTTACCTTTTCGTCGACGCGACCCAGGAGATCGGAGCCTCGCTGGTCTGGCTTGCGCCGCACGTCCAGGACCAGGATGCCCTCATCGTTCGCGGGGATCAAGGCAAGGACAGCGTGCTGGTCCGAACGCCGACCCTCCCAACCGGAGAGGCGCGCACCCTGACGATTGACCTGAGCGTCGCCTCGACCCCGGAGCCCGCAACCGGCGACGCCCAGGGCCAAGCGCGACTCGACCTATCCGGCTGGCAGGCGGCCTGGCTGGTCGAAACACTCGCGGACAAGCAGCCGAACGAGATCGACACCACTCTCCGAGGAATCTTCGCCGACCTGTTTCCGGGAGCCACCCTCGGCCGTCTCACCTGGCAACCCGAGCGCGAAGGGCTGCCCCACGCCACGGCCACGGCACAGATCGTCCTGCCCGGCCTGCTCGGCAACGCCTCGCGCTCTTTCCAAGCCATCTCGCTCTCGGCAACCCCCTCGTCCGGCGTGCTCGACAACCGGGCCACGAACCCGATCCCGGTCGTCCTCTCCCCCGGAACCGCCAAAACCATCTGGCGCTTCCACCTCCCCGAAGCCGCCTGCAAACTCGAACCCCAAGACACCATGACCGAAAACGCGCTCGGCAGTTTCCGCCAGACCCTCCGTTTCGAAGACGGTCTCGCAATCCTTGAACGCACGGCCGAGACCCGCAGTCGCTTTGTAGAACCGGCGGATTTTCCGGCCTTCAAAGAGCTGTCGCTAGCGGAGCATCGGGCGGAGAAGAAGCGGGTTCGGTTGGGGTGCGGGGGGTAGGGGGAGGCAATTATCAGCGGGGAGGCCGTGGTTCTGCCTACCCAGCGCTTGCCTTACGCAAGTGAGCGTAGGATGCTTCAGCAATGGCCCGCGTCTACTTGGAGACCTCGTTCATCAGCTACCTGACCGCGGTTCCTCGAGAGAGCAGGGACCCTATCGCGGCTGCACACCAACAAATCACGATCGAGTGGTGGTCTCGGCGACGACGAGATTTCGACCTTGTAGTCTCCCAGATCGTTATCGACGAGATTCAGGTGGGAGAACCTTCTTTGGCAAAGAATCGAGTGACGGTTGTGGCCGATCTGCCTCGTCTTCTGGTCACAGACCAAGCTGTGACTTTGGCTACCAACATCCTTCTCAAAGGATTTTTACCTCAGAAAGCTTTGCCCGATGCACTTCACATCGCTATCGCCACCGTTCACCAGGTTGACTACCTTTTAACCTGGAACTGTAAGCACATCGCCAATCAGGAGGTTCTGCCTCGCATTGCGCGCCTCTGCGCGGGACAGGGTCTCATGCTCCCGATCATCTGTACTCCCGAAGAACTCCTAGGAGTTGCCAATGATAATTGACCCGATTGTCGAGCGCCTCCACAAGCAGCGCGAAGAGTACATGGAGCGATTTCACTACGATTTCGAGGCGATCATTCGTGACATCAGGAGCCGGGAGGCATCGTATCCGTCGCCCTTGGTGGATCCTCCGGCATCGAAGCCTGAGCGCCAACGGCGCGACCAAACTTAGCCTGAGGCAACGCTCCAGGAGCCCACCCAGGCCTTCAGTCTGGGCTAACGGAACGCGGCCCTTCGCCGCAAAAGGCACCGCGTCCGTATTTTGCGGCCTGAAGGGCCGCGTGCTTTTCCGAAGCCCAGGCTATCGGCCTGGGTCCCGAATCCGAGGTTCGGCGGGGTAGGTGACTCCACAAGCCTATGCCGGCCCTCCGTGCCGCCGCCAACGCGCTCCCGGTCCACGGCCGAGGCTCTCGACCTGACCGGCGTCGCTCAGCCTGCGGAGGACCCGGCGCGCAAGCTCGCGGCTAGCTCCCGGGCAGGCCCGTTCGAGGTCTCCGAGCGTGAAGTCTCCCGGGAATCGCGCGATCGCGGCTTCGATCTGCGCGGTCTTGGCGCCTCGCGGGGAAGGGGCGGAATCTCCGACCCGGGTTTCGAGCTCGCTCGGCCGGAAGCGGACTCGCGGCGCTTCGCCGCTCAGGATCTCGACGATCTCGTTGTCTACCCGCTTCCCCTGCCCGGCGTCGCCGGCTCCCTCCTGAACCAAACCGTGGAGGTCGAGCAACAGGCGCGGATCGATCGCCAAGTCGCGCGCGTGGAGATGAACCCTTTCGAGCGCCCGGCGGTAGCCGAGGATCTCCTCCTCCGATCGATCGCGCGGTCTGTCTTCTCCGAGCACCAGGGGCCGCAGGCGGCCAGGCGCTACGGTGATGCCTTCGATCCGGTTCGAGGACTCAACGCTCTGGACCAGAGCCGTCTCGCGGAGGGTCGAGAGCACCTGCGGCGCCGCGCGGATCGAATCCTGCCGACCCTTGGCCTCGGCGATGTCCGAAAGCAGCCAGGCCGCGCTCATCGGAATCGGCAAACGGCGCAGGAAGTCCCCGCGGAACGAGCTCATGGGCGAACAATACCCTCTTTTGTACCCTCTTTAGAGAGACAGTACCCTCTTTCGGCGGGTGCGTGGCGAGAGACTAACCGAGCGGGTTTCTGGCAGTCGGTTATTATCTGGCGGATGGACGAGAACCGCAGGGCTTACAGCTTCAAAGCGCCCGGGCCGGACGGGACGGGCTCGGCGATGCGTTTGCCAGGCCGCGGCTCGTTCCCGCACGTGGACGATCATCTGGTCGAGCCGGAGGTCACCCGGGACGAGATCATCGGTGGCCGACGGATGGAAGCGTCGCCGTCGGAGGTGCGCCACGCCGATCAGCAGACCGAGCTCGACTACGTGCTTCGGGCACATGTCGCCCCTTCTGAGTTGCCAGGATCTTGAACAGTTGGGACTTTGGTTGCGACGAGCCTCGGTGGCTTCTTCCTCGGTCGAGGTTCTGGCGGAGCCGTGATCTCGTTTTAGCCCCTGCGGACCACCCGAGCGAAGGCGAGCAGAGAAGCCCCAAGCTCGGTCCCCGGCGGTCGGACGCGAGATTCTGGTTCTCCGAGCGCGCGCACTCCTGATTCGCTTCTCGGCCGGGCTTCGCGGGCACCCGGCACCGGTGGGGCGAGCACAAGAAGCGCTACGCGAATACCCGGACCCGCTTTTCGAACGCAAAACCCCGAGGTTGTGACGCAAAAAAGTGGTGCGCGGACGCTGCGCACAACTGCGCGGACGCTATGCACGACGGCGCGAACGCTAGAAAGTGATTTGGGGACGCAACAGAGCGTGGCGCGAAGGGCGGACGAGCTCGTTCCGGCGTCCGCGTTGCGCTCACCGGGGTCCGCGCTGCGGTTTCGTGCGTTCGCGTTGTGCTCGTTTGCGTCCGGTCAGTGGAATGTTGCGTTCCAAAACCTGTTCCTGGCGTCCGACGGTCCCTGCGTAGCGTTCGCGCAGTTGTGCGTAGCGTCCGCGTACCACTTTTTTGCGTTGGGGCGGGGAGTCCAGGAAGTGACTCCGGGCGTTCGCAAACCGGGGCTTTGCGTTCAATATCCGGTTCGTCGGACGCCGAGCACTACGCATTGCGTCGCAACCGGACCGTTTTGCGTTCGCGACGCGGCGGTTTGCTCTTCAGGACTCGGTTTCGCTCGCCAGCCGCTCCGCCGTCGGAGCGTGCACGACACCCCCAGCGTGAGTGAGCAAGGTCGCCTTCACGATCTCCTCCTCCGGATCGAGTGCCATCTCGCCCTTTTTCGTTACATGGAGCAGCAGCGCGAGGACGTTCCTCGCGTAGAGGGTGCTCGCGTCGTGTGGCAGGGTGGCGGGGAGGTTGGAGGGACCTAGGATGCGGACGCCTTGATGGACGACTTCCTGATCGGCTTGGGATAGCTCGCAGTTGCCTCCCTGTTCGACCGCGAGATCGATGATCACGGAGCCGGGGCGCATGGCTTCGACCATTTCGCGGGTGAGCAGGGTGGGGGCTTTCCTGCCGGGTACTAGGGCCGTGGTGATCGCGGCATCCGCCGTCGTCAGACGGTCGCGGACGATCTCGCGCTGGCGGCGGAGGAAGTCCTCGCCCATCTGGCGGGCGTAGCCGCCGGTTCCCGCGCCGCTCTCTTGTTCGAGCATCGGCAGCTCGATGAAGCGGGCGCCGAGCGATTCGACCTGCTCTTTCACTTCCGGCCGGACGTCCGAGACTTCGACCACCGCGCCGAGGCGGCGGGCGGTGCCGATCGCCTGGAGGCCCGCGACTCCTGCCCCCATGATGACGATCTTCGCCGGCTTGATCGTGCCCGCGGCGGTCATCAGGAGGGGGAGATATTTCGGCAGGTGGACCGCCGCGAGCAGGACCGCCTTGTAGCCGGCGATCGACGCTTGCGACGAGAGGGCATCCATCCCCTGCGCGCGGGTGATGCGCGGCACCAGCTCCATCGAGAGCGTCGTGACGTTGCCCGCGACCAGGCGGCGGACGCGGTCGAGCGGTCCGTGGGGGGCGAACAGGCCGATTGCGAGCGCGCCGGACTTGGGAGATTCGTTCTCGGCGAACGGGGCGACTTTCAAGACCACGTCGGCCGCCGACCAATCGGGGGCGTCGGAGAGCACGGCACCCGCCGCTTCGTAGTCCGCGTCGGAAAAATACGCGGCCTCGCCGGCGCCTCGTTCGACCGAGACGGCGAGCCCTTCCTTGACCATCTTCTTGACCGTCTCCGGCGTCGCGGCGACGCGCGTTTCGCCGGATCGGCGCTCTTTGGGCACCAGCACCTGCACCATGCTCGGACTCCCTTACTCGACGAAGAAAAACGGGCCGGAGTTTACCTGGAAAGAGCCTCGCTACCGCTCCGGCTCTACCACCGCGCCGCCGTTCGGCCCGCGCGGATCGCCCGCGGCTTCAATCCGGCCGTCGGGCAGACGGTGGATGGCGAACACCCGGGCGCTCTGGATCGCGGGTTGGATGGAATGGCCGCGCCGTTCCAGCTCGCCGCGCGTCTCGGGCGAGAACGTGTCCGGCTCGATTTCGATCTGGTCGGGCAGCCATTGATGATGCAGGCGCGGCCGGCCGAGCGCTTCGGCGAGCGAATCGCCGTCGACCATCATATTGAGCAGCACCTGGATCACGTGGGTTGGGATGCGCGAGCCGCCGCGCCCACCGAGCGCGATCGATTCTTCGCCCTGCGGCGTCATGCGCCAGGCGAGCGTGGGCGCCATCGAGGAGAGCATCTTCTTGCCCGGCGCCACGGCGTTCGCCTCGCCCTGGATCAGCCCGAATAGGTTCGGCCGTCCCGGCGCGGTCGCGAAGTCGTCCATCTCGTTGTTGAGAAAGCCGATCTCGGGCACGTAAAGGCCGCAGCCGAACAGATCGTTCAGCGTGGTGGTGAGCGCGACCAGGTTGCCTTCCGCGTCGATCACCGAAATGTGCGTGGTTTCCGGCTTCTCGATCGGCGGCGCGTCGCCCGGCCAGGGGAAGATCCCTTTTGAGGGAGACGCCTTGGCGCGATCGATCGAGGCGGCACGGCGGTCGAGCCAAGCGGGATCGAGCAGTTGGCCCGCGTCGGCGCGGGTGGTTTTCGGGTCGCCCAGAAGGTAGCGATCGGCGAACGCGCGCCGCAATGCCTCGGCTAGAAAATGGGCGCGATCGGCGCCGAAGCGCGGTAGCTTCGGCCAACCGAGTCGTTCCAACTGACCGAACGTCTCGGCCAAGATCAGGCCGCCGGAGGAAGGCAAAGGCATCGTCGCGATCTGCCAGCCGAACGCTTCGAACCGGAGCGGCTCGCGCCAGGCCGGGCGATAGGCGGCGAGATCGGCGGCCGTGAGCACCCCGCCGTGCGCTTTCGACGCCGCCTCGACCGCCGCGGCGACGGGTCCCTGGGTGATCCCTTCCGGCCCCAAGGTTCGATAGGCGGCGAGGGTGCGGGCGAGCGCCGGTTGTTGGATCACGGCGCCGATCGGGAGCGGATTCTCCGCCCCGACCCGCCACAAGGCCACGGTCTCGGGGAACTGAGCGAGGCGTTTTTGATCCGGATGGATCAGCCGCTCTTGCAGGTGGCGATCAACCGTGAACCCTTCGCGCGCCAGGCGCTCGGCCGGCTCGACCAGGCGCGCCCAGGGAAGCTTGCCGTACTTCTTGTGCAGCTCCCAGAGCCCGGCGGGCGAGCCCGGCACCCCGGCGGCGAGCGGCCCGACGGTCGAGGCACCCTTTCCCGGTTCGCCCTTTTCGTCGAGGTACATGTCGCGGCTCGCCGCGGCCGGCGCGATCTCGCGAAAATCGAGCGCGGCAAACGTGCCGTTCCGGCGCACCACGGCAAAACCGCCTCCCGCCAGGTTGCCCGCTTCGGGGAAGACCACGGCGAGCGCCAGAGCGGTCGCTATCGCCGCATCCACCGCGTTGCCGCCCGACTTCAGAATTTCCAGGCCGACCGCGGTCGCCCGCCGGTCATTCGCTGCGACAGCCCCGGCGCGGCCGATCGGCGCGGGCTCGAAAGCGCACGGCAACGGTCCGCCGAGAAGGAGCAGGGAAACGAGGAGGAGAAAGGCGGTGGGCCGTTTCATCGAGAACCTCCAAAGGTGCAGGGTGTCGTGCGGCGCTAGTCGGCGTGTGTCTCGGGCGCGGGTTCACGAAGGCCCGCGCCGGTCTCGGTTTCCGCAACGACCGGCGGCACTTTTGGTGGGCGCAGAAGCGAGAGCACGACGGAACCCGCGAGCAGGGCGATCACTAGGCCGAGCGACAGCTCGATCGGGATTTCAAGCCACGGGTGGACGACCATCTTGCCGCCGATGAAGATCAAAACCAGGCCAAGGCCGTAGCTCAGATAGCCGAACTTGTGCATCAGCCCGGCGAGCAGAAAGTAAAGCGCGCGCAGCCCCAAGATCGCGAAGATGTTCGAGGTGAACGCGATGAACGCGTCGCGCGTGACGCCGAACACCGCGGGGATCGAATCGACCGCGAACAGGATGTCGCTCGCCTCGATAACCACCAGGACGAGCAGCAGCGGAGTCGCGTAGAGCACGCCGTTTTCGCGCGACCAGAAGTTTTTTCCACAGTAGCCCTCGGTGATCCGGAACAGGCGGCGGAACAGCTTGACCACCGGGTTCCTCTCCGGTTCGATCTTCGTCTCATGATCGCGCAGGACTTTCCATCCGGTGTAGATCAGGAACGCGCCGAACAGATAGATCAACCAGGAGAATTTCGCCAGCAGCGCGACGCCGAGACCGATGAACAGACCGCGGGCGATGAGCGCGCCGAGGATGCCCCAGAACAGCACCCTATGATGGAGCTCCTCGGGCACCGCGAAATAGTTGAAGATGACGATGAAGACGAAGATGTTGTCAAAGCTCAAGCTACGTTCGATCACGTAGGCGGTCAGAAACTCGACCCCCGGACCGTGACCGAAATGCAGATAGACCCAAGCGTTGAACCCGAACGCCACCAGCGTCCAGACCACGCTCCAGACGATCGCTTCGCGCAGCTCGACGCGATGCTCCTTGCGATTGAACACCCCGAGATCGAGTGCCAAGAGAGCGAAAACGAGCGCGAGGAATCCGCCCCAGAGGAGCGGGGTTCCGAGCTGGGCGTGGGCGGTCACGACGGAAAGATCTCGAAACGCGGGAGGCGACGTTCAAGCCGCCTTGTCGAAGCGGCGGCGCCCGTGGCTGGTACGGACGCGCCGCTCCGCGCGGGCGGCTGCTACTTCGGGTCCTTCAAATGCGCGTTGATCAGCTTGGTCATTTCGAACATCGTGACCGTGCCCTTGCCGGCAAAGACCGCCTTGAGCTTGTCGTCTGCGACGATGTTTCTCTTGTTTGCGGGGTCCTGTAGGTTGTGCTTCTTGATGTACTCCCAGACCTTCTTGGTCACTTCGGTGCGCGGCAGCGGGGCGCTGCCGACGACTGCCGCGAGCGACTCGGAAGGCTGCAGCGGCTTCATGAACTGCTCGTTGGGCTTTCTTTCGGCCATCGCGATCTCCTGTGTTGGGGGGTTGGCTCGGTCGGTCTCGGCGGTTCGCCACCGGCTGGGACAAGCTCGACTACGGTCGTGCATGTCGCCCGCCAGGGCTCCGCCGAAGGGCGACAGTCTAGAACACTCCCCCGGGAACCGCGAGATCGACGATCGAGGAGGGGTCTTGCGTTGGGTGAGCCCTTGAGCGTGTGGTATCCTTGGACTCAGCTTTTGAGCCCCCTTTCCACCGGAGAATCGACCTTGGCCGACCAGAATTTGAATGGGCGCCTTTTCCTCATCGTCGATGAGCTGGTTCGCCGCGGCGTGACCCTGGAGCAAGCGCGGCGCGAGTTCGAGCGTCAGTTCATCCTTGCCTCTCTCCAGTCCAACTCCGGCAACTTCTGCCGTTCGGCTCGTTCGCTCGGCGTCCATCGCAACACGTTACGCAACAAGGTCTCCACCCTCGGGATCCACTCCGAGGATTACGATCGGCGCCGCGCACAGCGGCGAAAAGATCCGGTCACCTGAAAATCGGCGCCCCTCCGCGGCGGCCGACCGGTCGAGCCTTCAACTCCTGGCACAGATCTAGCACTAGCTAACCTTACGATTTCGCGGCGCCATCCCGGGCTCCCGGGCTTGGCGTGTGCCGTTCTCGCGTCCCTGGCTTCTTTCGAAAATGTTCGAGAAGAGTCGGTCCTACGCCCCAACGGATTCAAAAGGGAGCCGTTCCCTCATGCAACGAACCGAACTACGAACGACCTGGCACCGGCCTGTCCTGGTGGTGTCCTTTGCGGTTTTCTTGATTTTGACCTTCACCTCCAGTCCCTCCGTCTCGTCGATCCCGACGCTTTCCGACCTCGAAACCGCTCCGCCCCGCTCGGCCCTCGGGCCGCTGTCTCCGCCGTCCGCCGCCGCCCCTTCCGCCCCCGCATCCGGCCACGAAGCGCAGCGCGAATACCTGGAATCGCTTCCCTACGGCCATTCGATCGTCGAGGTCTCCGACCGTACCGGGGTCGACGGCCTGTTGATCGCCGCGGTGGTCGAGATGGAGTCGGGGTTTGCCGCCAACGCGGTCTCGCCGCGAGGCGCGGTCGGCTTGATGCAAGTCCGGCCGAACGGTTCGGGAGTACCGAAAAACCGCGACCTGACCGATCCGAAAGCCAATCTGGAAGCCGGCAGCCGCTACCTCGACAGTCTGCTCGACCGCTACGACGGAGACCTCGAACGCGCTTTGGCGGCCTACAACGCGGGTCCCGGCATGGTCGACCGGTGGAAGGGCGTGCCGCCGTTTCGCGAGACGCGGTCCTACGTTCGCCGCGTCCAAGAGCGCTACCTGGGGCTCCACCGGCAGTTGTGGCACGGCGAATCCCGCGACTCCGGCACCCTCGGTACTTCGGACGTCGTGCCGCATGCCGAGATCGCCGACGCGCTCGTCGCGATCGCGAGATAGCTCCCCCACAACCCCAGACGAACGAAAAGAGGCTCCGGCGGATCGAACCGCCCGGAGCCTCTCTTGATCTCGCCCTGCGCCAAAACGGCCCGAAATGGAGCCGGATTGGCTCCTCAACGGTCGGTTGGAGCGGGTGCCCTACCGGGTGTCGGTCTTGCCGGGGATTTGCTCCGGCTCGTCGACGCCCTTGAGCCCCTTCTTGAAGTTGCGGATGCCCTCGCCGAGACCCCGCCCGATGTTCGGCAGCCGGGTCGCGCCGAAGAGAACGATGATGATGACAAAGATGATAAGCAGCTCGGGAACGCCAAGGTTGGGCATGGTCTTGTCTCCAAGGGGAGCGTCACGCAAAGGACGGCCGAGTGCGATCCGGCTCCTTGCCGGAGCATAGCAGATCAGTGCGCCGGTGCTTCTAGTGCGGGACCCCACAGCCGGGTGAGATCGGGAGCGATCTCCGCACCCTCCGGAATCCGCGCCAGATGGCCCAGCGCTCGCGCAAGCGTCGTAGGGATCAGCGGCAGATGGCGCGGAGCGCCGCGCTCGGCGAACTTCGCGTAAGTGCCCGCCGCCTTGAGCGTCCGCTGGGCCGCCGCGCGGTGGTAGCTCTCGATCTCCGCTTCGCCGCCGAGGGTCTCGGCCAAAAGCTCCGCTTCGAGCCGGGGGGAAGGGAAACGGGTGTCGTTGAGCAGAGAGGCGAGATCGTAACGCGGCGGCCCGAGGCGCAGATCCTGATGATCGATCACCGCGACCTCTTCGCTCGACCGGGGAATCAGATTGCGCGCCATGAAATCGCGATGGCAGGGTACCGCGGCCTCCGCTCCGAGGCGAGCGCAGATCTCGTCGAACAGCGCCTCGATCGCGCGGCTCTGTTCCCCGTATCCGAGCAGACCGCGCGGTAGCAAGAACGCGTCCCACGTTTGCCGCAGCTCGCGGCGCAGCAGAGGCCCGTCGAGCGGCGGATTCCACGGCTGGTTCGTCACGTCGTCGAGCAGGGCCGAGAGGGGCAACCTCGCAATCCGCCGGCCGAGCTTCGCGGCGTGGCGAAAGTACGGTTCGATCGCATCGTCGTCCAGATCGCGCCGCTCGGCGAGCGTCTGTTCCCCGAGATCCTCGATCAGCATCCAGCCGCGGGCGAGATCCACGGTGAGCACCCGCGGCACCGGGACTTGGACGCTTTGGAGCAACTCGGTCGTGCGCAGGAAACGGCTCGCGACCTCGCGAATCTCTTCCGGGTAGTACGCGAGGATCGCACCCGCACCGCCTGCGAGGCGGACCCGCCCATAGCGGCGCGGCGAGACGTCTCCCGGCAGCGGCTCGATCCGCTCGGGAGTAAACCCTCGTGCGGCGAGCCAAGGCGCGAGATCGGAAAAGTTCATCGAGAGGGGGTTGGAATCGATCGACGCGCGCGGCCAAAATCAGGGCCAAAAAGCGGGGGCGGCGCAACAGAGTAACACGGCCGCGCGGGTCGGCAAAAACTCGCGAACGGGATGGCGAAAAGCCAACAACGACCGGGATTTTCCCGTTTGACACCCCGGGGGTCGGCAGCGATAATCCGCCGGTCGGTCCGAGACCGCAGCTGTCGCCACGAATTTCCCGGGCAGGTTTCGCCGGGAGCTTTTGCGACGGTTTCGGCGGTGCCGAAGGACGGAGGAACGAGCTCTGGACGAGAGACTGAAGCCCCTGATTCGCGACCTGCGCCGCGCCCTCGCCGAGGCGATCTCGGAATCGTCCGACGTGTCGCGCTCGCTGCGGCGGATCCGCGAAGAGGGCTACGCGATGGTCCTCCACCTCGACTGCAAGCGGGATGGAGACGAGGAGCCGCCGCTGGTTCCGGCCTCCCGCGCCGCGGTGCTCGCCGATCCGCTGCCCGAAAAGCTTGCCAGGACCGTGAAGAGCCCGAAGCCTGAAAGCAACGCGCTGGTCCCCAGCCCTGAGCCCGCGTTCCAGATCGACGGCCGGGACCTGAGCTTCCTGCGCTCGATCGGCATCGATCCGACCCGCCGCCTGCGGCGCAAGAAATGACCCCGGCGCCCCACCCGGATCTTCTCGGCCTCACCCGTGACCAGCTGGCGAGCACCCTCGCGCCGTGGATCGACCGGCCGTTCCGCGTGCGCCAGCTCTACGACGCGATCCATTCCCGTGGTCTCGCGGATTTCGACGCGGCGACCGACCTCGGCAAGGATCTGCGCGCGACGTTGGCCGCGCACTTCCGGATCGAGCGCCCCGAGATCGCTTCGCGCGAGATCTCCGAAGACGGCACCGCGAAGTACCTGTTCCGCCTGATCGACGGCGCTTCGATCGAGGCGGTCGACATCCCCGACGGCGATCGGCGCACGCTCTGCCTGTCGAGCCAGGCCGGCTGCGCGCTCGCCTGCTCGTTCTGCGTCACGGGCTATTGGGGCGCGGGCAGAAATCTCTCGGCCGGCGAGATCGTCGCCCAGGTCCACACGATCAAACAGGACCGCGACCATCCGGCCGACGGTCTGAATCTCGTCTTCATGGGCATGGGCGAGCCGCTGCTCAACCTGGACAACGTCGGCGCGGCGATCGAGATCCTCGCCGAGCACATCTCGCTCCGCCGGATCACGGTCTCGACCGCGGGAGTGATTCCCGGTATCGACGAAATCGCCCGCTGGAAGAGAAGGCCGAACCTCGCGGTCTCGCTCCACGCGCCGGACGACGAGCTTCGCTCCCGGATCATGCCGATCAATAAGAGCTACCCGCTCGCCGATCTGCTCGACGCGCTGCGCCGGTTCCCGCTCGAACCCCGGCGGCGGATCACGTTCGAATACATCCTGATCCGGGACGTCAACGATTCGCTCGCCCAAGCCGACCGGCTCGCCGGGCTGCTTCAGGGTTTCGCCTGCAAGATCAACCTGATCCCGACCAATCCGGACGCGGTGCTCGGCCCCACCATGATCCCCTCCACCCCCGAGCAGACCGCCGCGTTTCAAGAGCGCCTCTACCGCCACGGCTATACCGCCACGGTGCGAAAAACCCGCGGCGACGACGTAAGCGCCGCCTGCGGTCAGCTGCGGGCGTTCGCGCGGGATCCGCGAGGTTTCCGCGGGAATGGGGCGCCGAAACCGTAGGGAAACCGTACACGGCAACGGGATAAGATCGCGCGATGACCATTCCCGCCAAAGCCGCCCTCTCGCTCCTGCTCCTCGCCGCTTTCTCCGTTCCCGCTTTCGCCGCCAAGGCCGCATCGAACGCAACCGATCTCGGCGCCCGGATCGATCGCGAAGTGGCGCGGGTGACGCCCGAGATGACCGAGATCCGTCATCGAATCCACGCGAACCCGGAGCTCGGCAACCGCGAGGTGGAAACGGCAGCCTTGGTCGCGGAGCGCCTGCGCGCGCTTGGGTTCGAGGTGAAGACAGGGATCGCGAAGACGGGGGTAGTCGGCATTCTCCGGGGTGGCAAGCCTGGTCCGGTGGTCGGGGTGCGCGCCGATATCGACGCGCTGCCGGTCACCGAGATCAGCGATCTGCCGTTCAAATCGACCAAGCGCGGTACTTACGATGGGCAGGAGGTGGGCATCGCCCACGCCTGCGGCCACGACATCCACACCTCGGTGCAGCTTGGCGTGGCCGAAGTGCTCGCCGCGGTGAAAGCCGATCTGCCCGGCACGGTGATGTTCATCTTCCAGCCCGCCGAGGAAGGGCCCCCGCCGGGAGAGCGCGGCGGAGCGGACGTGATGCTCGAAGAGGGGATCTTCAAGGATCTGAAACCGGTCGCGATCTTCGCGCTCCACTCCTACCCCGAGCTGCCCGTCGGCAAGATCGCCGCGAACCCCGGCCCCACTTGGGCGGCGGTCGATCATTTCGTCGCCAAGATCATCGGCAAGCAGTCGCACGGCGCCTATCCGCACCAGGGGGTCGATCCGGTGGTGATCGCCGCGCAAGCCGTGATGGCGCTCCAGACGATCCGCTCCCGCAACGTGCCGCCGCTCGAAACGGCGGTGGTGACCGTGGGCATCATCCGCGGCGGCGACCGGTTCAACATCATCCCCGGCGAAGTGCGGCTCGAAGGAACGGTCCGCACCTACACCGCGGAGGTCCACGATCTGGTGGAACGGCGGATGCGCGAGATCCTCGACGGCACCACGAAAGCCGGGGGCGGCTCGTACGAGCTCGACTACCAGCGGACCGCTCCGCCGACCGTGAACGATCCCGCGCTCACCGCGGAATCGCGCGCGATCCTGGAAAAGGCCCTCGGCGCCGACAACTACGTCGTCTCCGAGCCGACCATGGGGGGCGAAGATTTCGCCTTCTTCGCCAACGCGGTACCGAGCTTCTATTACCGTCTCGGTACGCTCGGAGCAGGCTCCACCTCGGGAGGGCTCCACACCCCCACGTTTCGCGGCGACGACGGAGCGGTCCCGGTGGGGATTCGCGCGATGTCGCGCCTGGTGGCCGGGTATCTCGCAGCGCACCATTGACAGCCCGCCCACGGGCGGTTACGTTGGCCGTACATTCATCACGAGAGGGAGTCCGGAATGCCCAAGTCGACGCTACGCGCCTACATCATCTTTACCGGCACCGGGCCGATCCTCGTCCTGTCGACCTACCCCAAGCTGACCGACGAGCGCCTGGTCTCGAAGCTCCGCTACAAGGGAATCGACAAGTTCATCGCCTACGAGGTTGACCGCGACGCCGTCGAAGCGCGCTACGAGCATTCCTTCGCCAACATCCTCAAGGATCTGGAGCACGAAGAAGACATCCGGGTCCTCGACTTCAACGGCCACCAGATCATGGCCAACTTCTCCCTCGACGAGCTCGGCGACCCGATCAAATTCGGCGGGTAGAGGCGGGAGAAGAGAGCCGTCCGATGGTCGCCGCCGCCCCCGCCGCCTACCTCAAAGCCCACTTCGGCTTCGACCACCCCACCCTCATCTCCTTCGGCATCGAACCCCGCACCCCGAAGAAGCGGGCCAAGAAGGCAAAGGCGGGAGGGGAAGGTAAGCGGAAGGGTTGGGGCCCGGGGAAGGTCAGGATGGAGGTCGGTTGGTGTTCAACTCGCGCGCTTTTTCCGCGGTTCGGGAACGAGCGCCGATTCGGGTAGCGCCGAGATCACGGAACGAAGCAGTTGGTTGACCTGCTCCGACGAGCGGAAGACGGCAGCCACATCAGGATCGAGGACGACCGCTATGGAGTCTGCGCCCATGTGCTCTGCGAATCGGTTGGGTACTCGACGCGAAGCTCGTCCTCGGCGTCAGCTGCCTTCTTCTTCATAATCACGCTTCCGTGCAGGGGCGCTGGACTCACCCTGCAAGTGTGTCGAGGAGGCTAGCACGCCCGGCGCGTGGCGAACCGTGGCGAACCAAGTTGCCATTCTTGCGCCCCAAAGGGAGAATCGATCTAGGATACCGTTATGTCGAGATCGGCGGTCGGGGTTCCAGAAGAGATCGTCGGTTCCGTCGATACGGTCTCCGGACGAAATGGCTTGTCGTTCGAAACTCCGCTCGCTCGACTGGCATCGCTCTCAGCACCCACCGCGGACATCGACGAAATGATCGCCGAGTTTGAAGCGAGCCGCTGTTGACGATCCTTCTCGTGAGCCTCAGATGCCCCTAACACGAGGACAAGGCAATCCGGATTGGACTTGGGAGGAGACTGTTCTCGCGCTGGACCTCCTCCAGAGATTCTGGCCAAAGATTCCGGGACCCAGAAGTTCTGAAGTGGGGGAACTGTCGGATCTCCTCCATCGCCTGAACCTTCACCCCGAAAAGAGCAAGAACGAGCGCTTCCGTAACGCTGACGGGGTCTACCTGAAGCTGCAGAACCTGGCAGCACTTCGCATTAAGGAGGGAGAACCCAAAGGGCTGCGGTTCAGCAAAACTGACCGCTTAGTGTGGGAAAGATTTTCGAGCGATCTCGGGGGTGTCGGAGCACTGGCTAAGCAAATTGTATTGGGTGCAGACATCTTGAAGGAAGAACCGGAAAGAACGATAGATGAAGATTTCCAGGCGCGCGAAGGTTCGATCTTGGCGCGGGTGCATCGGATTCGGGAGCGAAATCGTGGATTCCGAATCCGTGTCGTTCGGCGAGTGACCAAGTTATACGGACGAGTCGTATGCGAAGCATGTCAGGAATCCGCGCTTTCCTCTGATTCTGTCGGACATTCAATGTTCGAGGCGCACCACTTGGTACCACTCTTTCAAGTTGTGGTGACAACATCTCGACTCAAGGATTTCGTATTGCTTTGCGCCAATTGCCACCGATTGATTCATGCTGCGATGCGAGAAGATTTGCAGCACTATGACCTTGAGGGTTTCCGGGATTGGCTGAGGAATCATCGGTCCACGGGCCAAGAATGAGGCCTGGTTTATCTTACCGATTGTCGAAGCCTTGGCAGAAGCTAGAGGTTGCACGAGCGCAGTTTTTCCCGGGACCGCCGAGCACCAGCTCGGCCCGGTCGCCGAGCGGCCTTTTGCGCTTAAACGTAGGGGCTCCTGTTTCCGGCGGATAAAAAGCAGCCGAGCTGGTGCTCGGCGATCCCGGGGAGAAGCCCTCTGGCGAAAGATCGCCGCCCTACCGCCCCGCCACCCAATCCAGCACCCCCCACCCCAACTCCCCAAACAAGCCCCGCACCGTCGGCAACGGCAGGCCCACTACGTTCGTGTAGTTCCCATCGATCGCTTCGACGAACAGCGCCCCCAAGCCTTGGACGGCATAGGAACCGGCTTTGTCCATCGGCTCGCCCGTGGCCACATACCAAGCGATCGTCTTGGGGTCCAACTTCGCCATGCGGACTTTCGAGATATGGAGGCTTGAGGCTTCTCGAAGAGTCGGCTCGGCCGCGTGGTGGAGCGCCACTCCCGTGTAGACATGGTGCTCGCGGCCGGCGATCTTCGCCAGCATCCTTTCCGCGTCTTGGGCGTCGGTTGGTTTGCCGAGCAGCTCTCCGTCGAGGACGACCACCGTGTCGGCCGCCAAAGCGATCTCTCCCGGTTGCACCACGGCTGCGGCTTTGGCTCGGGCGAGGCGGAGGACGTAGGGACCGGGTTGCTCGTTGGGGAACGGCGTCTCGTCGAGATCCGCGGGGCGGATGGTGAAGGCGAGGCCGAGTCCCTGGAGCAGCTCGCGGCGGCGGGGGGAGGCGGAGGCTAGGACGAGGGGTGGAAGCGGGTTCGCGGCCAAGATCTAAGGATAGTAGCCCGGGATCGATTTCGCTTCGAGGCCGGGGCGCTGGAGTTTGATCTCGACCTGGCGGAACTTGTCGCGGTTACCGCTACCGCTTTGGGAGGACTGGTAGGCGAGCAGGTACTGCGTGCGCACCTCTTCCTCGATCGACTTGTAGACCCCTTCGAGGTCTTTCGCCTTGTCGACGAAGTAGAAGTGGCCTCCCGTCTGCTCGGCGAGCTGGAGGAGCTTCAGGCGCACGTCGGCGTCTTTGGTCGAGAGGTGGATGCCAACCGAATAGATCGCGACGCCCGAGCGCTTGGCGTATTCGAGCGCGTCGGAGTAGGTGTAGTGGCTCCCCTCGTCGCGGCCGTCGGAAAGGAGCAGGATCGCCCGTTTGCCCCGGAGGCCGCCGAAATCGAACAGCGCTTGGATGATGCTGTCGTAAAGGGCGGTGTTGCCTTCGGCGACCAAGTTGGCCAGCCCTCCGGCGAGCACTTCCTTGTCGTTGGTAAACGGCACCACGACGGTCGGCTTGTCGCTGAAGGTGAGCACCATCGCCCGATCCTTCGGCGTGATCACGGTCTCGAAGAAGCGGAGCGCTCCTTGCACCGCGTCGTTCAACTCCTCGGACATGGAGGCCGAGGTGTCGAGCAGGACGCCCGCGTAGATCGGCAGGTCGTTGACCTTTTCGAATCGGACGATCGATTGCTCGACGCCATCCTCGGTAACTTTGAAATCCTTCTTGTCGAGGCCGTCGACGGGCCGACCCTTGCGGTCGATGACCGAGGTGTAGAGCTCGACGAAATCGACGTCCACCTCAGCGGATTCCGGCGCGTTGATCAGCACCGTGTCCTCGGCCGAGTTGCCGTCTCGCAGGTAGGCGACCGCGCGCACGTAGCTCACCCGATCGCCCTCGGGGAGCAGAATCGGCTGCACGAACGGTTCCTGGTAGAGGGTGGCCACGCGGGTCTCGTCGAGGAACATCTCCACCCGGTCGAGATCGTCCCCTTGCGGCACCTCCACCTGGACCTGGGCGCGCAGGCTCGACCGGTAGCTCTTGCCCGGCTGCGGTTCGACCAGGCGGACCGAGAAACGGTGCGGCCCCGCGTTCAACAGGATCTCGTCGCTCGCGAGCTGGTTGCCCTGGGCGTCGAGCGCGCGGACGCGCAGCTGGTGGGCGCGCGGCTGGTTGCCGAGCGGCAGATCGACGCTCCACGGTGGGCGCGCCTTGGCGAGGATCGGCCGGCCGTTCAGCTCGAAGGAGAGCTTGGCGATCCCCTCTCCCGTGGTGATCGCCTCGACCCGCGCGGTGCCGGTCTTCAAGCCCGGCGTCGGGGCGAGGATGCGCACGGTCTGCTCTCCGGCCGGGATCGCGGCGTTCGCTTCGGCGAGCCGCGGGTCGGGTGCGATGGCGGGCGCGCTCGACACGACCGGACTCGCCGCGTCGGGGACTCCCGGCACGGCCAGCTCGCGCTCGTCGCGGAAATAGCGCTTGCCCCCGGCGTCCTCCACCCGCACGATCAGGCGATAGGTGCCCGGGCGGAGCGTCCGCTCGAAGACCAGGGGGATGTCTGCCCCGCGCGCATCGCTCTCGGGTAGGCTGAAGCGGTAGCGGAACTGGTCGAACAGCTCTCCCTCGCGCAGCACCTCGCCGTCGACCACGAAATCGTAAGAGGCCCGATCGCCCACTTTCGCCAGTCCGGCGTCCGCTTTGGCGACCGCGAGCTGCCCTTGGACGATCGTGCGGTTCTGCCGGCGGGCAGGGAAGGCGAGATCGAGCCGGGCCGGCAGCAGGCCTGCCCCCTCGGGCAGATCGGTCGAGCGCGAGAGGAAGCTCTTCAGCCACTCGTCACCCGGTTTCGGCACCAGCGACAGCTTCGCTTCGGCCTGGGACCAATCGATCGACTGGGAGAGCGCGGTGATGATCGAGTCCCCGCGCGGGCAGGAGGAGATCGCGCGCGCCGCGGCCGATTCGGCGTCGCCGGGGGTACCAAGTTGGCTCGGCGGCACCGCGGAGGCCGAGAGGCTGAGCAGGCGCGAGGGTCCTTCGGTCGGATACCAGAGGCGATAGGCGCCGCGAACGCCGCCGGTCGGCTGATAGAAGACCAGATTGAAAAAGCCGTGGATCAATTCGTTGCTCGTATAGGACCAGACCTCGATCGGCAGCATCGCCTCGGGACAGCGGAAATCCTCGGTCTTGGCGGGCACACCGTTCCAGAGCATCATCTTCGCCCGGTCTTCGGTCAGGTTGCCGTAGCGTTGACGGGCGATCTCGGAACGTTCCTTCCAGCGGTCTTCGAGCTCGTTCCGGCCGGTCTCGGGGTAGGGATCGCGCACCTGCCAGAAGCGCCGGATGAACGAGTCGCGCTGGTAGTCCTGCTTGAGCGCGAGAAACGCCGCGGTCTCGGGCGGCGAGATCAGGAGCGCCACGTCTTCGAGCCACTGTTTGTGGCGCGGGGAAAGCTCGGCGCCGATCGCGGGAGACTCCGGAACGGGGGGCTTCGCGGCCCGCGCGGTGCCCGGGATGCCCAAGGCGCCCGCCGCTCCCCAAGCGAGTACCCCTGCGACCAGGAAGCCTGCTGAACCGCGACCGAACCTCGGCATCGTCGGGCGATCCTACGCGCCCGGCTCGACGCCGACAACGGTGTGGGACGAAACGACCGGAAAGCGGGCTGGAAAGAAACCGGGCGGACACATAGGTCCGCCCCTACCCCTGGCCTGGGGTGACGACCGCTTTGTAGGGGCGGATCTATGTGTCCGCCCTGGCCTACGGATAATAGCCACGCAGCGTCTTCGCCTCCAGGCCCGGCTTGCCGACCTTGCATTCGATGGTGCGGAACTCCGTGTCATCCGCGCTGTTGGTCGACTGATAGGCGAGCAGGTATTGCGAGCGCAGCTCTTGCTCGATGGCGGAATAGATCGCCGACAGCTCTTCCGGTTTCTGGACGAAGAACGACCGGCCGCCGGTCTCCTCGGCGAGCTTGGTCAGCTTGCGCTTGTCGAGATCCTTGCCCAGGCCAATCGAGTAGATCGTCACCCCGGCGCGCCGGGCGTAGTCGAGCGCGTCCTCGAAGCTGAACTTGCTGTTCTCGTCCTTGCCGTCCGAGAGCAGCAGAATCGCCCGCTGCCCCTTGATTCCATTGAAGTAGTAGAGCGAAAAGACCAGGCTGTCGTAGAGCGCGGTGCCGCGTTCGGCCTTGATGCCTGCGAGGCCGCCCGCGAGGACCCCCAGATCCTTGGTGAATTTTGCGGTCAGGTTCGGCCGGTCGTTGAACGTGATCACCGCCGCCCGGTCCTTCGGCTGGATCCGCTTCTCCAGGAATTCGAGCGCCGCCGAGCGGGCCGCCGCGATGTTCGGCTCCATCGAGGCCGAGGTGTCGAGTAGGATCGCGGCGTGGATCGGCAGATCGGTCACCCGCTCGAAGCGGTTGATCTCCTGGGCCACGCCGTCCTCGGAGATCGAGAAATCCTTCTGCTCCAGCCCCTCGACCGGCCGCCCAGCGCGATCGAGCACGCTGGTGTACAGCTCGACGTATTGCACCTTCAGCTGCTGGAAGTCGTCCGGCGCGTTGACGAACGCGACGTCCTCGGTCGAATTGCCGTCGGTCAAATACGCCACCGCGCGGACGTAGCCGAGATCCAGCTCCTTGGGCAGCACGATCGGCTGGGTGTAGGGCGGCTGGTAGAGGGTCGCCACCCGGTCCTCGTTCAAGAACAGCTCGACCCGTTCGACCGCCTCGCCGTCCGGCACCTGGACCTCGGCGTTGGCGGTCAGGCTCTTGACGTAGCGCTTGCCCCGCTCCGGCTCGGTCAGGCGGACGCGGAACCGCTGGCCCGCCGAGTTGAGCGCGACCGAGTCGCTCGCCAGTTCCTTGCCCGAGGCGTCGAGGGCGACCGCGGTCAATTGGCGCGAGCGCGGCAGGGTGCCGAGATCGAGCTCGACGCTATAAGGCGGCTTGGTCTTGGTCAGCAACGGCTTGCCGTCCAGCCCGAACGTGACCTTGGTGATGTCCGGCCCGGTGGTCAAGGTGTCGAAGCGGAGCATGCCGGTCTGCAGCTCGCCGGTCGGCGGGATGATCTGGAGCGTGTTCTCCGCCCGGCGGATCGCCGCGTTCGCCTCGGCGAGCAGGCTGGCGGAGGCGGCGTCCTCCGGGGGCGGCGCCGGCTCGTCGCGCTCCACCTGCGGCACGATCAGATCGCGCTCCGAGCGGTGGAACTTGCCGCCGTTGATGTCCTCGATCTTGACCACCATCTTGTAGCGCCCGGGGCGCAGGTAGCGTTGGAACACCAGCGGCAGCGTCGCCTGCGCGGGGAGCTCGCCGGGGAAGTCGAACTTGTAGCGGAAACTGTCGAACAGCTCGTGCCCCTCCAGGATCTCGCCGGTCATCTGCAGGTTGTACGAGCGGTGCTCGCCGAGCTTCGCCTGGCCGATGTCTCCGGGATTGATCGAGAACACCCCTTGGACGACCGTGCGGTTCTGCCGCTTGCCGGGGAACGCGAGGTCGAGCTTCGCGGGGAAGCCCGGCGCGTCTGGCGGCACATCGGTCGAGTAGGAGTTGAAGGTCGCCACCCATTCGCCGCTCGGCCCCTTGGGCGGCGTTTCGATCTGCAGCTGGAGCGTCATGTAGCCGAGCCCCTGGCGCGCGACCCAGTTGATCCCGCCGGCGAGCTGGTCGCCATCGCGGCATTCGTTCGCCACCCGCTCCAGCGAAGCCCCGGAGGTACCTTCGATGAACAGGACGTCGAGCCCCTCGCCGGGCGCCCAGAGGCGGTACTGGCCTGCCCCCCACCGCTGGTAGAAGACCAGGACGAATTCTTCCCGCAGACGGTTGCCGCGGCCGTAGAACCAAACCTCCAAGGGCCAGAGCACGGTGGTGCAGCGCGAGGTGATCCGGCCGTCGGGAGGGCCGTTCAAGAGCATCAGCCGGGAGCGGTCGTCGGCCAGGTTGCCGAAGCTCGCGCGCGCCTGTTCGATCGTCGCCTGCCAGCGGTCCTTGAATTCGTTCTTCGCGGTTTCCGGGTACGGATCGCGGACCGCCCAGAAGCGCTTGATGAACGCGTCGCGCTGGTAGTCCTTGTCCAGGGTCAAAAACGCCGCCTTCTCCTCGTCGGAGAGGAGGATCGTCACCTCTTCGAACCAGGCGCGGTATTCCTCGGAGAGCGCGGCGATCAGCTTCTTCTGGGTCGACCGGTCGAGCTTCTTCTTTTTCGGCGGTGGGAGCACAGTCTTCGGGTCGGCGGCGGAAGGCGTCGTCGGAGCGGCGGTTGGGCCGGCGGCTGGAGCGGCGGTCGGAGCGATTGCGGGAGCGGCCGGCGGCGCGGCAGGGTCGGGGGGAGCGGTGGGAGCCTTTGGATCGTCCGCGCGGGCGGGGGAGGCGAAGACTGAAGACCCGAGCGCTCCGGCGAGGAAGAGGAGAGCGACCGTCCGCTGGATTCGACGCATGAAGCCCCGCTTTCGTAAAACCGTCCTCGGTGGGGGGCTCAATCGCCCACCCCGGTGGACGGCACCGGTTACAATACCGATTCCATGGCCGCTGTCTACCTCGATCACAACGCGACGACGCCGCTCGACCCGAGGGTCCGGGAGGCGATGCTCCCATGGCTCGGGGAGCGGCACGGCAACCCGTCGTCCTTGCATGCTTTCGGCCAGGCCGCGAAGAACGCGGTCGAAGAGGCGCGCGAGAAGGTCGCGGCCCTGCTCGGCGCCCGCCCGCCCGAGATCGTGTTCTGCGCCTCGGGCACCGAAGCGAACAACGCGGTGCTGTTCGACCTCGCGTTCGCCGCCGGTTCGCGAGCGACTCCGGGGCGGATCGTGACCTCCGGTTTCGAGCACCCCTCGGTGCGCGAGGCGGCGAACCGGCTGGGGGAGCGGGGCTTCGAGATCGACCGGATCGCGCCGCGCGGCGGCACGGTGGACGCCGACGAGATGATCGCCGCCCTCGAAGCCCGCCCGAATCGCCCGCCCGCGAGCCTCGTGGCGCTGATGCTCGCCAACAACGAGCTGGGCACGATCCAGCCGGTGGGTCAAGTCGCCTACGCCGCCCGTGCGCTCGGCGTGCCCGTGCTCTGCGACGCGGTCCAGGCGGTCGGCAAGATGCCGGTATCGGTCGTCGATCTTGACGTCGACGCGCTGGTTCTCGGCGGGCACAAGTTCCACGGCCCGCTCGGCGCCGCGGCGCTCTGGTTGCGGAAGAGCTTCGACCTGCACGGCTACCTGGTCGGCGGCAGCCAGGAGCGGCGCCGCCGGGCGAGTACCGAAAACGTCCCCGCGATCGTCGGGCTCGGCGCGGCGGCGGAGATCGCCGCGCGAGAGCTTCCCGAGCGGCACCGTCATCTCGCCGCGCTGCGCGACCGGATCGAGCGCGGTCTCTCGGAGGGTGCGGAGATCCCGGAGGCCCGCATCCACTGCGCGGACCGGCTGCGCCTGCCGAACACGACGCACATCGCGTTTTCCGGGGTGGAGGGAGAGGCGCTGTTGATCCGCCTCGACCTCGCCGGGTTCGCGGTCTCGACCGGTTCCGCCTGCTCCTCCGGCACGGTCGAGCCGAGCAAGGGAATGCTCGCGGCCGGATTTTCGTCCGAAGAGGCACTTTCGTCGCTCCGCGTGAGCGTCGGCATAACCAATACCGAGGCGGAGATCGACGCTTTCCTCGGGGCGCTCGCGCGCGAGGTGGCTGCTCTCCGCCGGCTCGCCCCGGTTCCGGTGTCGCGATGAGCGCTCCCTTGGAGAATTCGGCTGGCCTGACCGCGATCGCAATGAGCGGCGGGCTCGACTCTTCGGTCGTCGCCTGGCTGCTCGCGCAGGAGGGGCGGCCGGTGGTCGGCCTGTCGATGCTGCTTTGGGACCGCTCGGAGGAAGCTTCGAACGGCCGCTGCTGCGGCGCGCTCGATCTAGGCGACGCCAAGAGGGTGGCGCAGCAGGCGGGCATTCCCCACTACACGCTGCGGATGGACCAGGAGTTCCGCGAGAAGGTGGTCGATCCGTTCGTCGGCGACTACCTTGCGGGGAAGACGCCGAGCCCGTGCGTGGCCTGCAACACCTGGATCAAGTTCGACCTGCTCTGGCAGAAGGCGCGCGCCTTCGGAGCGGAGAAGCTCGCGACCGGCCACTACGCGCGGATCATCGCGGGGCCGGAAGGTCCGGAGCTGCACACCGCGACGAACCCGGAGAAGGACCAGAGCTACTACCTGTTCGAGCTTTCGGCCGAGCAGCTGGCTGCCTCGCAGTTTCCCCTCGGCGGGTTGACCAAGACCCGGGTGCGTGAGCTGGCGCGTGAAGCGGGCCTCGCGGTCGCCGAAAAAGGCGAGAGCATGGAGGTCTGCTTCGTCGCCGGAGGGGTGCGCGAGTTCGTCGAGAGCGAAGCGGCGGCCGCGCCGGAGCGGTTCAAGATCCTCTCGGATCGCGACGGAGCCGGAGATCTCGGTACCCCCGCCCTACTGGTTGACTCCGAGGGCAACGAGCTCGGCCATGGCGAACCCTACTACCGCTACACCGTAGGCCAGCGGCGAGGTCTGGGGCTCGCCTCGGCGAATCGGCTATATGTTCTACGCATCGAGCCAGAGGCGAACCGGGTGGTTGTCGGGGGAGACGATGAGCTGTTCGCGCCCGGTCTATCCGCCGAGCGGCTGCACTGGATCGGCCCGCCGCCCGACGGAAGCGACCGAGGGGTCGAAGCGACCGTGAAGATTCGCTCCCGCCACCCCGGAGTCGCGGCGCGTATCCGCTCGCTTCCCGGCGGCCTGGCGGAAGTCGATTTCGAGACCCCCCAGCGCGGCGTGGCCCCCGGCCAAGCGGCGGTGTTCTACGACGGCACCCGCGTCCTCGGAGGGGCGTGGATCACCGGGGCGTTGCGGTAGCGGGCCAACCAGGGAACAGGACTGAACCGCCTACGACCCGGGCGCTTCGGCGTAGCCAGCCATGCAATCCCTCCGAGTTGTTGGGGACGCTCGATCATCACCCAAGTGGCTGTCGAGCCTCCTGTCAAGGAGACTCACTGAAGATTGAGAAGAAAAAGAAGACGAAGCCAAAAAGAATGATGAGCAACGAAAAGCACACAATCATGCCGCGGTGAAATCGAGGTCTCGAGGCGAGCCAATTCCCGGCAAGAAACGCCTCGTGTATGCGAGGGAACTTTCTGTAGGACTCGATAAACTTCAGCCGGAACCTTTCCGGATTGAGGGCAGCCTGAAATCCTACCCAAAGTAGGGCAAACGAGAAGATCAAGCCGACTGAGTTAATCTGAATGCGCATAATTCTTTTGGGGCTTCGCCTCTTTGTGTGGGTAGCTGGCCCGGCCTGGGGGGCGGAGCGATATCCTTGAGGCATGCACGACAAGGAGCTGTACTCCAAGATCCTCGGCATCGAAGCCCCTTGGAAGGTGACGGACATCGAGC
>DASYKS010000018.1:0-83034 GCA_035995205.1 Thermoanaerobaculia bacterium | reverse complement strand
GGCGGCCACGGGGGGCCGCCCCTACCCGGCGTGTCGGTGATCGTCTGTCTCGTCTGGAACCCGCCACGGCACTTAAAGGCAGGGTGCGTGCGCCCCTGGTCCGTTCCTTACCTGCCGCATCCAACCGCCCGGTCCCGATCGCCTTGGAGGAATCCGCGTTGCACAACGAGAAGTACTACCTCAAACCGAACGTGCTGGCCGAGCCCTTGGTCGGCAGCTGGTATGCCTGGCCGCACCTGCTGCCGCCGGCCACCTACAGCTTGAACGTTCTCGAACGCCACCTGTCGATCATGAGGTCGTACGTCCAGGCGCCGATGGTCCACTGGGCGGCGGTGAAAAACCCGGCGATGCTGGGCGGGCCGTTCGTCAATTACCCGCCGAATCGCGCGAACGAGGTCAAGGCGCTGGTCGAATGGACGCAACGTGAGCAGGCCGAGCTGATCGTGCTCGCCAAGGCGATCAAAGAGCTCGACGAGATGCTGCGCAACGAGGCCAAGGGCTTTTCGCTTGAGCCTCTCTACCCGCGGGTGCCCGAGCCGCTACGCGGTTACGTCGAGCTGCTCTACGATCTCAACAACAACCCGTCGTTCCGGCTGATCGAGCGGCTGCTTTATTCGAGCAAGTATTACCGTACCGATTACCAGGAGCTGTCGCTGCGCCTGATGGACAACGAGCAGGACCGGCCGTTCGTGCTCTCGACGCCGAACCTCGCGGGGCCGGAGACGGTCCGGCTTCAGATCCCATTCATGAGCCCGGCGATCGACGAGCTGTTCAAGATGAAGCGGGCGCCGCAAACCTTCGGCTTCATCAAGGAGATGCTCGGCCTGCCCGACGAGCTGGACGAGCGCTTCCGGACCTTCCTCACCACCGAAGAGCCCGCCCCCTATCGGCGCTATGAGGGGACCAAGTTGCGCACCCGCTACTTCGGCCACGCCTGCATCCTGGTCGAGGCGCCGGGTTTTTCGATCCTCTCCGATCCGGTCATCGCCTACGACGAGCACGAGGGCCTGCCGCGCTACACTTATGCCGATCTGCCGGACGAGATCGACTACGTGGTGATCACCCACAATCACCAGGACCACATCCTGCTCGAATCGATGCTTCAGCTGCGGCACAAGGTGAAGAACATCATCGTGCCGCGAAGCGGCGGCGGCTATCTCGCCGACCCGTCGCTCAAGCTGTTCCTGCAGAAGGTCGGGTTCAAGAACGTCTACGAGATCGACGAGATGGAAACGATCGAGATGGACGGCGGCACGATCACCGGCATCCCGTTCCTCGGCGAGCACTCGGACCTGAACATCCTCACCAAGACGGCCTACATGGTGAGGACCGAGCAGGGGAGCCTGATCCTCGCCGCCGACTCGTGCAACGTCGAGCCGCGGGTCTACGAGCACGTCCGGGCGATCACCGGCGACGTCGACGTCCTGTTCCTCGGCATGGAGTGCGACGGCGCTCCGCTTTCTTGGCTTTATGGTCCGCTGATCACCAAGCCGGTCGATCGCAAAATGGATCACTCGCGCCGCCTGTCCGGCTCGAACTACGAGCGCGGCATCGAGATCGTCAAGAGCTTCAATTGCCGCGAGGCCTACGTCTACGCGATGGGCATGGAACCCTGGCTGCGCTACATCATGGCCAAGGAATACGCGGCCGATTCCGATCCGATCATCGCGTCGGACAAGCTGATCCAAGACTGCCGCGACCACGGCATCACCGCAGAGCGCCTGTTCGGCGAAAAAGAGCTGGCGGTTTCCGGCGCCTGAGATCGATCAGGGTGGGGGCACCGCCCCCGCCTTTTCCTGCCGGCGCGTCCGGACCAGCGTACCCACCGAAATCGCCAACGCCACGGCCACCAGACATGCGAAAAGCTCCGCTCCGGGATAGAGGAAGAGGAGCGGGACGAAGCTCCGGGCGCGCAGCCGTTCGAAGTTACGCCGGCTGTCGAAGGCCCGGTCGCCCTCGGTCTCGTCGATCGGCTGCAACGTCTGGTCCAACGGCGAGTGAAGTAAAAAGTTGGCCGAAACGATCCCCGGTGCGGGAACGGCGCCGCCGAACCGGGCGGTCCCCAGCCAGGCGAGCGGCACGACGGCAAAGACGAACAGCCCGAACAGCGCATAGCCCCAAAGAGGCGCCCCGGCCCGAACCTGGGCCGCGCCGGGAATCCAACGCGCCGCCCAGGCTCGCGCGCAAGTCCAGGAAAGCAGGATCCCCACGGGCAGGGCGAGCACGAACATTCCGGCGGTGATGCCGGCGAGCAGCAGCGCCTGCCGGCCGATCCCCAGGTTCCGCACCGATTGCGCCATCCGGGCGAGGGGTGGGGGGGCCAAATATCCGGCGCGCGTTTCTACCCCGCGGTTCGTGAGCCAGTCGGCCACGAGATCGACAGCGGTGAGCGGGAATCGATCTTCGGAGAGGCGCGGCTTCTTTTCGATGGATGCGGCATCGCCGAATCCGGCCGACAATCGATCGCTCCAGAACGCCACGTAGGATGCGGTGTGTGCCGCCAGAGAGATCGCGAGGGCGAGCGCAACCGGTACGAGGAGCAGCGGCAATCTCCGGATCGCCCCCGGCCACGCGCTCTTCGCGGTCGGTTGGCGGCGGCGGTGCCGCTTGAGGCCGAGCACCCCGCGACCTGCAAGCACCGCGAGCTGTGCGAACAGCATGGAGGCGCAGGCCACGACCCCGTACAGAGAATAGTCGAGCCAGGCGCTCCGGCTCGCGCGATCCAACGGACAACGCCGTGCCCGTTCCGCGAAGGCGCGCTCGCCGCGGGCGGCTTGGTCGTCTCCCCGTCTCTCCAGGGCCTCGGCCCAGAGAACCGCGCGGAAGGCATCCCCCGGCGCGACGCCGAAAATCTCGCGCAGCCGGCGCCACCAGAGGTGGCGCCGATCGGGATCGCGCAGGAGGGTATTCGGCCCGTACAGGTCGGCATCGCCCCACCACTCCACTTCTTGGATGGACGCGCTCGGGCGAGCGAGACGCCGGCGCTCCCGAAGGGCTTGGGCGTAGGCGCAGTCCGCCCAAGCGCTCTGGCCGAAGCGCTCGTGCAGCAGGGCCATTTGGAACAGTTCGTAATAGGGGGTGTTTCCGGTGCCGCCGCTCCAGAGGGCGCGCCACAACGTTTCGGCTTCAACCCCTCGCCCTTGGGCGAACAGCGCCTGGCCGAGAAAGAACGGGTGCCACGGTTGGGTCGGATCCCGATGCGCCGCGGCTCGCAATGCCTGTTCCAGCTCCGGCAGATCGAGCGGGAGACGGCGGTCGAAATTCCGACCGACCCGAAGCCGCGGGCTCGCCTTGCCGGGTGCCGCCGAGCCGAGGAAGTTCAGGGCCAGTAGGGTGCCGTTGCGAATCGCGATCGATCGAACGTTCAGGTCGGACGAGACGCGAGCGGGAGGGCTCAAACGTCGCCCGGCAAGCTCGACGATGCTCTCTCCTTCGAAGGCGATTCGTAGCTTGCCCCGCTCGACGGTGAACGCCTTCGGCAACGCGGGCAGAAGATGGCGCTCGACGACGCGTTCGGTCGCAGGATCCCAGCCGAGCAGATAGCCCGTGAGGGCAGCATAGAAAGGCAGGCGATACCGGTCGATGGGGAGGCGGAGGCCGAAGCTCTCGGCGGCGTAAAGCTTCCCCTGGTAGAGGCGACCGCAGCGAGTCGCCTGTCCGGGTTCAATCCGGTCCGCCAGGGCATAGAGCTTGGCCGCTTTCGGCAGCCGTCCGGCGATCACGTTCAAGTCGCCGAAAAGCGCGAGGGCTTCGGCCGGCCGGAGCGTCGGACCGAAAGTCGCCGCATCGAGGTCGGCCAAGAAACGCCGCCCCCAAGGGCCGTTTCGGGAAGGGACATCCGCGACCAACCCCCGTTCCCAGAGGTAGCGCGCCAACCACCGGTCGGCGTCCGCGAGGGATTTGACCGGTAAGCCTTCCGCTTCGGGAAGGCTGGCGCAGGTGGCCAGGGCATAGGACGAAGGGGTGCGCCAGATCGGGACTTGGGCCGGCGGCAGCGGGCGAAAGGGGTCGCGCCGGCCGCCCGGATCGTAGTTCCCGTCCCAGAGACCCGAGAGCACCTCCTCCTCGACCACGAAGGTCTCGTCGAACCCGATCTCCTCCGGTTCCTTCGGGCTCGATTCCACCGCGCCCGGCGGGGGGAACAGCCGACCGGGGGTGCCTCCTTTGACGATCTCCCGGAACGGCCGGAGCGCCATCGGGTCCTGTACGATTTGCTTGAAGAGCAGGCCCTCCCGGAGGTCGATGCTCACCACGTCGCCGTCCCAAAGCTGATCGCCCTCGCGGAGGAAATACAGCCGCCCCAAGGATCTCACCTCGGCCACCGCGCCTTGCGGAGTCCGGAACAGGCCCTCGACTTCGACCTCATCGATCAGCAATCCGGCGACCCCGCCGGGTCGACCTCCCGGCGTCTTCGGTTCGGCGAACGGCCGCGCCGAAAGATCGACGAACGGATCGCTCCGGACACCCGGGTCGTATTCGTAGGACTCCTCCAGATCGTCCGGCCTGATCGGCCATTGGACCTGGAAGGGATATTGGTCGTAGGCGTCGAGACCGGCGCGGAGCCGTACCCTGCGGCCCGAACCTTCGACCTTCTCGAGAAGGTCGGACGATCCCGCGAGCGCAGCGACCCACCGCGGAGCCCGGTCGATCGGAAACTCCCAAATCCAGGGGGGAAACCCGCCGCGAAGGAGGAGACTCTCGTCGAGCTTGACCGCTTCGATCGGCGGATTGCCGGTCCCTCCGATCGTGAGGCCGGCTCCCTCCGATCTCCGCGCGGCGCCACGGGCCGCCAGCAACCAAACCACGGGCCGGTAGGGGACGCCGGGCGTCGAGCGAACCCGGCGCCGAAAGCTCAGCCGGCCGACCGTCTCTTGGAGGAACTCGATCCAGCCGACCTCGCCGTCGGCCAGTCGGTCCCCCTGCCGGAGCCAGACCTCGCGCCCCCGGGCGCGCCCTCGGGCGAGGTTGCCGATCGAGGTCTGGTAGAGGGCCTCGACCGTGATTTCGTCGATCGAAATCCCGGTCCGTGGATGCTCGTCCGCGGGGACGCCTCTCCGGGGCTCCGGCTCCAGAGCCGGACCGTTCGTCCGGTTTGGTTTAGGGGGCTCTCCGAAGTCGAAGGTGGAATCGAGCAGGCGGAAGAGGAGGTCGCCGACCGTCTTGGAAGCGAAGAACGGGTAGGGTGCCGGCGATGGAGCAGTCGGTTCGGTGGGAACCGGTTCGGGGAGAACGACCAGCAACTCGTAGCCGCGTTCCGATTGGAGAATCTCGCGCACGAGGGGCTCTTCGCGCCGGTTCTTCCCCAGCTCGTCCAGCAGATCGGCGATGTCGTTCAGATCGGAGGCATGAGCGCGCAGAATCGTGTCGTACGGAGTCTCGTACCGCCGATCGATCGCGGCCGCTCCCGGGGCGCCTCGCGGAGTCTGCCTCCCATCGCCCGGCCGGGCGATTAGGCCGGCGGCCGCGACGACCGCCCAGATCCCGAGGGTTTTGTTCATGACCTGCTAAGAAACCAGCAAGGTGCGCGCCAGAGTCCACGATCGCCTTTGGCAAGGGAAACCCGGCTGCGATCCGAGAAGGATAGGGCCGATGAATTGTCAGGCGCCGCTCCGCTGAGCGCCAAAGATCGTCACGCCCTGGCGATCCTTCTCCTCTTCTCTCCCGCCACCGCGGCCCAGCGCGAGTTTTTGCTGCCCCGGCCCTAAGGAACCGGGAAGAAGGAGCGTCGCCGCAGGGAGGTGATCCAGCCAGCAGATCCCGTCCGGAGCGGCGACGCGCCTTTTGGCACCACCAGAATTGTTGAGGCGGCCGTAGCCGCCAGGCGCGACATAGGCGTTCGAGCTTCCCCGAAGTAGGCGTCCTGATCGATTGCCAATAAGACTTCTTCGTTCCGGGGAAAAAGACCCGGCCGCGGACGAAAGGTGTTAAGAGCGCGCGTTCGAGACCGGCGGGGTCGCCGGAGCCTCGCTCCACGAGGGCGCGAGGCTTCGGCAGAGGACGGCGAGGATCTCCTCCTCGGCTGCCAGCGGCCGGTCTTCTTCCTCCGTCCTGCGATCGGTCGCCGGATGGCCGCCGCGCCGCAGGAGCCGGACGCCTTCCGCGCGCAGGTTCGCGGGACGGTCTCGCCCAGACGGTGGAGAAGCTCCACGATCCGGTAGCCGACGTCACCCATCCCGCAGACGATGACCAGCCCCGCCATCAGGCCCTCTTGGAGCTCCGGCCTACTTCGCCGTCTCTTCGCCGGGTACATCCGGCCGCAGGGCCGAGAAGGCGCGATCGAGGAGAGTGCCGAAGGCGAAGCCCAAGGCCAGGAACAGGATGTTCGCTCGGCTCGCCCAAATGAAGAAATAGGTATAGAGGGCGATCGACATCAGCGCCACCAGGACCAGTACGACGAAAGGAAACGCCTTGGTCCCCTTGAGCTTAGAGACGAAGCGCGAGAAGCCGAATCCGGCGACGGCTCCCACGAGGGTAACCACCATGGCGGTCAGATCGAAGCTGTGGTCGGGCATCTTGCCGAGGAAGGTGTCGCCTCGATCCTGACGCCAGAGGACGAACAGGACGAAGAGGATCAAACCCGCCCAGCGGGCGGCATGGGCGGCCTTCGTAGCGGTCGGCGGGACGGCCTCGTTGGGGAGTTGAAAGAAGCCGAAGCCCCACAGGAGAACCAGAACGACCGGGACCAGAGCCCACTCGATCACCTTCGCCAGGGCCGAGCCGATATCCCCCATAACGTCCGATCTCCTCTCTGCGCTCGCATCGGCGGACTGAACCAAGCATCAGCCGGTGCCACGGATACTACGCGAGGCGGACGATCGAGCGTGGAGGGGAGAGATCGCGCCGCGGCTCAAGCCCCCTTGCCGCCGCTCTTTTTCGCCAGCGCCTTCTCCAGGAGGTAGCCCAAAATTAGCGGTTGATCGGCGACCGCCAGATGGCCCGCGTTGAGCACTTTGAACCAGGCGAGGTTGCCGCCGTCCTGATCGAGACCGTAGACGTTGCCGGAGGGGTCGATCCGCTGCTGCGGCGTTGCGGCGTGGAACTTCTTGGCCACGGGCCCATGCAGCTTGGTCAGCCAGGCTCCGGTGCCGATGAAGTTGCAGTCCTTGGCGTCGTTCAGGCCGGAGACGACCAGGATCTTCAGCTTGCCGCTGTCGAGCAGCGCCTGGACGTTCGTCAGGTACGAGTCGTTGACGCCGGCCTGGTAGTTCTGGGAAACCTTTTTCGACCAGCTGTCGGTCAGCAGGGGCCGGCCGGTTGGAACATGGAGCGCCTCGCGTACGTCTTTCCGATTCAGGTAGAGCAGAACGGGGTCGAAGGGCGGGTCGCCGGTCTCCGCGAGGTTCGCCATGTAGCAGCCGCAGAGCGCCTGGATGGCGGAGTTGATCTCGGTCAGCTTGGCTCCCGCGTACTTCCGGTCGAGCTCTTCCTTTTGCGCCGTTGAGATCAGGCCATGGGTCAACGCGTAGGTGGTGTCGGAGGCCATCTGAGTGAAGGGATCGACCCAGGCGTCGAGCAGCACGGTCGCGCGCAGGTCGATCCGGTTCTTTCCGGCCTTGGCGTTGCCGGCGAGAATCGCCTGGGAGAGCAGAGGCAGGTACGTTCCGGCGTAGGACTCGCCCGCCAGAATCAGCGGGTTCTTGGCGATCTCGGGGTGCTTGGCGAAAAAGTGGACCAGTGCCTCGTAGAGCTGGGCGATGCCGGCCTCGACGTTCTTGGGCACCTCGGAGTTGGCAGCGAAGGAGAGCGTGACCCCCAGCGGGTGCTCGAAGATCAGGTAGTTGGCCTTTTGGTTCCAAGCCGTGGCGCGCGGTTTGACGACCGGATAGTCGCCCACTGCGGATTGGATCTCGTACGGCCCATTCTCCAAGAAGAAGCCCCAGAAGCTGGAGGAGCCGGGGCCGCCGTTGGTCCACAGGATCGTCGGCCGCTTCGCGTAGTCGTCGGTCCCCACGAACCAGTAGAACAGTTCCTGAACGTCCTTTCCGCCTCCCGCTCCGGTCACCGGGGAGTATCCGGCGAACTGTTTTCCTTCCAGCTTGGCGAGGCCTGGAAGCGACTCGACGACATCGGAGGCGTTGGGCTTGGCGGTCTTCTTCGTGGCCGGCATCGGAGGCTCTCCCAAAGGAGCGGAGACCTGGGCGCGGGGTCGAGCCCGCGCCGTGGTGCTCCGGCAGGTTGGAGTTGAAAGCTTTCAGATGCTAGGTGCGGTGGGCGGCGGTGTCAATTGCCATTCTTCAGAGCGGCCGCCGCCACGAGGTGCCCGCGAGGAGATCGGCGAAATCGATGGCGACGGTTGCCGCGCCCGCGGTCGATACGCGGTAGGTCGTCGCGGGTGGAAATCCTGCGATCACCGGCTTGAACAGGGCGAGCGCGGCGGTGCCGGAGACGTCGGTGCAGTTGGCGGTCTGTCCGGCGGTGCAGCGATTGAGGATCCGGAGTGTGCCGGTCGAAAGATCGCCCGCGGGCGTGAAGACGACTTCGAGCAGCGCCGCGAGCCGGCCGCGCCCGAGACCGTCGGCGCCGATCGGCAGGGCGTCGATCCGGTAGGTGTTGGGCGCCTCGCCGCGATAGATCGCGATCTCCACGCTCTTCGCCCCCGCCGCCTCGCCGCGCACGATCTTCTCCAGAGTCCGGAAGACGTGGACGTCTTTCGCGCTGAAGTCGCCATGACACGGGGCGAGGATCGGCGCGAGGCCGCGCCCCGGTTTGGCGTCGGCCAGGCGGCCGGCGGCGCCCGCCAGGTTGTCGATGGCAAGCAGGTTGCCGGCCGGAGGGTTGGTATCGAGGGTCGGATTGACCGAGAGTCGCAGCTCGTCCGCGTTGCCGGGGGCGACCAGATCGGAGTTCAGGTCGTTGCGGGTCACGCTCACCGAAAAGAGCTGGGGCCTCGTGGGGTTCCGGAGCAGCGTCGTCTCCTCGGGGTTCGAGGAGAACGCGAGCGCGGCCTCCGGCGTGCCCGGGCCGTTGCCCGAGGTCGCGATGCCGGAAAAATCGCCGGTCGCGGTGAACGAAACGGCCAGGTTCGAAGTCTTCGCGTTGCGCGACGCGAGGGCCGTCGCTTTGGCTAGCAAGCCGGTGAGCCGGCCGGCGTCGCAGGCGGTTTCGCTCGGCGAGAGCGTGGGGATCGCCGGAGCTACGGCGCCCGCCAGCGGTTTCTTCCAGGTCGTGCCGTCGAGCAGGTCGTCCCATTCGAATTCGCCGACGCCGGTCGTGAGTCGCACGAAGTTCGTGGACGGCGTTCCCGAGGCTTCCGGCTTGTAGAGCGCGAGCGCCGCCGTCCCGACCACGTTCGTGCAGTCGCTCGTCTGTCCCGCGGTGCAGCGCGGCAGGATGTGCAGCGTTCCCTCATCCAGCGCGCCCGCGCCGTTGAACGTCACGTCGAGCGTCGCGGAGAGCCGGCCGAGGCTCGCGCCGGAAGCGTCGTAGGGGAAGGCGTCGAGCCGGTAGCTGCCGGTCGCCGTGCCGCGGTAGATCGCGATCTCGGTGCGGGGCGCGCCGGCCAGCTCGGCGCGGGCCATCTTCGCGAGCACGCGAAAGAGGTGGGCGTCGCGCTCGGAGAACGGCGCGTGGCAGGGCGCGAGCAGGGGAGCGAGGCCGCGACCCGGCTTGGCGTCCGCGATCCTTCCGGCGGCGCCCGCGATGTTGTCGATCGCGAGCAGATTGCCGGCGGGCGGGTTGGCGTCGAGCGTCGGGTTGATCGCGAGACGGATCGCCTCGGGATCGGCGGCGGCGACCAAATCGGAGTTCAGGTCGTTGCGGGTCACGCTGACCGAGAAGAGCTGCGGCCGCACGGGGTTCCTCAGGAACGTGATCTCCTCCGGGTTCGACGAGAAGGCAAGCGCCTTTTCAACCGTCTGCGGGCCGGTGTTTTCGGTCGCGATGCCGGCGAAATCGCCCGTTCCGGTGAACGCGACGTTCAAGTTGGTGAGCTTGCCCGTACCCGCGGGAGTGGCCGTGGTCCGCGCGAGCAGGCCGGTCAATCGCGCCGCGTCGCACGCGACCTCGGCGGGGGAGAGGTCGTCTCCGGGCGGCGGCGAATCGTCGTCAAGGATCTCGACGGTCGCGCTCGCCGGGCTGCCGAGCGCGGCGCCGCCGGTCGGGGCTGAGAGGGTAACGGTGAAGCTCTCGCTTCCTTCGACCGCGTCGTCCGGCAACAGGGCGACCGGGATCGTCTTCGTTCCCCCTTCGCCGTCGGCGAAGCTCAGCGTGCCCGAGGCCGCCGTGTAGTCCGACCCGGCGGCGGCCGTGCCGTCGCTCGTCGCGTACGAAACCGAGACCGCCCCGGTGGTGCCGCCGGAGCGCACTACCGAGATCGTGGCGCTCCCTCCTTCCGGCCCTGAGAACGAGCTTGCGAGCAACGCGAGCGTGCCGGGCGAAGCGGGTACGTCGTCGTCCTGGATCGTCAGAAGGGTGCTGGCCGGACTGCCGAGGGCTGCGCCGCCGGTCGGATTCGAAAGCGTGATCTGGAGCGTCTCGTTCGGCTCGTCCTGCACGTCGTCGATGATCGGAATCGAGAAACTCTTGGTCCCGCTGTCGCCGGCGGCCCAGTTGAGGGTGCCGCTCGCGGCCGTGTAATCCGGGCCGGCCGTGGCCGTCCCGTTGCCGGTCGCAAAGCCGACCGAGACCGCGCCGTCGTCGCCGCCGATTCGCGAAACCGAGATCGACGCCGAGGCGTCCGCTTCGCCGACCGAGAATGCGGCCCCGGTGAATTGGAGCGTGCCGGGCAACGCCTGGACGGTGATCGTGCCGAACATGCCGCCGCCGGGCACGCCGTGGACCTCGCAGTAGTAACCGAACACGCCCGTGGCGTTGAACGTCCGGGTGAAGCTCCAGGCCTCGGTAGAGGGGTTGCCGTCGCCGCCCTCGGAGTCGCAGCCGTTCGCGCAACGGAAGCTCCCGTCGTCCGCGGCGACGTTGTGGTCCATACTGTCGGCATGAGTCCAGGTGACCGTGTCCCCGGCCTGGATGGTCAGGAACTGGGGAGAGAACGCGAAATCAGGACCCACCTGTACGGCATGATCGATACCCCGCGCGGCGGGCGTTGCGAGACCGAGCGAGCCGGCCAGAACGAGCACGAGCGAGAACCAACGGCGACCCTTCATAAGGACTCCCGAGGTGTGTCCAGCCTATTGCCGAGCGCGAGGTGAGCCGTACCGGCAAGGCTCTCGAGTCGTGCCGGCTCGAGAGCCTTGCGAACGCCGTTCGGGAAGAATGTACGACCGGCGCCTCAGAGCGGCCGCCGCCACGAAGTGCCCGCGAGGAGATCGGCGAAATCGATGGCGACGGTTGCCGCGCCAGCGGTCGATACGCGGTAGGTGGTCGCGGGCGGAAATCCGGCGACCACCGGTTTGAACAGGGCGAGCGCGGCCGTGCCGGAGACATCGGTGCAGTTGGCGGTCTGTCCGGCGGTGCAGCGATCGAGAATCCGGAGCGTGCCGGTCGAAAGATCGCCCGCGGGCGTGAAGGTGACCTCTAGCAGAGCCGACAGCCGGCCGCGTCCGAGGCCGTCGGCTCCGATCGGCAGGGCGTCGATCCGGTAGGTGTTGTTCGCTTCGCCCCGATAGATCGCGATCTCGACGCTTTTCGCCCCCGCCGCTTCGCCGCGAACGACTTTCTCCAGCACCCGGAAGACGTGGACGTCAGGCCCGCTGAAATCGTCATGGCACGGGGTGAGGATCGGCGCGAGGCCGCGCCCCGGTTTGGCGTCGGCCGGCCGGCCGGCGGCGTCCGCGATGTTGTCGATCGCGAGCAGGTTGCCGGCGGGCGGGTTGGCGTCGAGCGTCGGGTTGACGTTCAGGCGCAGCTCGTCCGCGTTGCCGGCGGCGACCAGATCGGAGTTCAGGTCGTTCCGGGTCACGCTCACCGAAAAGAGCTGCGGCCGGGTGGGGTTCCGGAGCAGCGTCGTCTCCTCGGGGTTCGAAGAGAACGCGAGCGCGGCTTCCGGCGTGCCCGGGCCGTTGCCCGAGGTCGCGATGCCGGCAAAATCGCCGGTCGCGGTGAATGAAACGGCCAGGTTCGAAGTCTTCGAGTTGCGCGACGCGAGGGCCGTCGACTTGGCGAGCAATCCGGTGAGCCGGTCCGCGTCGCAGGTGATTTCGCTCGGGCTGAGCGCGGTGGCCGCCTGGAGCGCCGGGGACGTCGCGCCCGCCAGCGGCTTTTTCCAGGTCGTGTCGTCGAGCAGAGAGCCCCACTCGAATTCGGCGACGCCGTTCAGAAGCCGCACGAAGGTCGTCGGCGCCGTTCCCGAAGCTTCCGGCTTGTAGAGCGCGAGGGCGGCGGCACCGGTCACGTCGGTGCAATCGCTGGTCTGCCCGGCGGTGCAGCTGGGCAGGATGTGCAGCGTCCCCTCATCCAGCGCGCCCGCGCCGTCGAACGTCACGTCGAGCGTCGCGGAGAGCCGGCCGAGGCTCGCGCCGGAAGAGTTGTAGGGGAAGGCGTCCAGCCGGTAGCTGCCGGTCGCCGTGCCGCGGTAGATCGCGATCTCGGTCCTCGGGGCGCCGGCCAGCTCGGCGCGGGCCATCTTCGCGAGGACATGGAAAAGATGGACGTCGCGGTCGGAGAACGGCCGATGGCAGGCCGCGAGCAAGGGAGCGAGGCCGCGCCCGGGCTTGGCGTCCGAGATCTTTCCGGCGGCGCCCGCGATGTTGTCGATCGCGAGCAGGTTGCCGGCCGGCGGGTTGGCGTCGAGGGTCGGGTTGATCGCCAAACGAATGGCTTCCGGTTCGGTCGCGGCGACCAGGTCGGAGTTCAAGTCGTTGCGGGTCACGCTGACCGAGAAAAGCTGCGGCCGGACGGGATTCTTCAGGAACGTGATCTCCTCCGGGTTCGACGAGAACGCGAGCGCTTTTTCAACCGAAAGCGGACCCGTGCCCACGGTCGCGATGCCGGCGAAATCCTCCGTTCCGGTGAACGAGACGTTCAGGTTCGTGATCTTGCTCGCGCCCGCCGGAGTCGCCGTGGTCCGCGTGAGCAGACCGGAAAGGCGCGCCGCGTCGCACGCGACCTCGGTGGCGGAGAGGTCATCCCCCGCCGAATCCTGGTCGGCGATCTGCACGGTCGCGCTCGCCGGGCTGCCGAGGGTGGCGCCGCCGGTCGGGGCGGAGAGGGTGAACGTGAAGCTCTCGCTCCCTTCGACCGCGTCGTCGGCGAGGAGAGAGATCGGGATCGTCTTCGTCCCCCCCTCGCCGTCGGCGAAGCTCACCGAGCCCGAGGCCGCCGTGTAGTCCGCTCCGGCGACCGCCGTGCCGTCGCTCGTCGAATACGTGGCCGAGACCGCGCCCGTGGTACCGCCGGAGCGCGCGACCGTGATCGTTGCGGCCCCTCCCTCCGTACCCGAAAAAGAGCCGGCGGAGAGAGCGAGCGTGCCGGGTCCGGCCGGGACGTCGTTGTCCTGAATCGTCAGCGTGGCGTTGGCCGGACTGCCGAGCGTGGCGCCGCCGGTCGGGCTCGACAGGGCGAGCAGGACCGTCTCATTCGCCTCGACCAGCGAGTCGTCGACGATCCCGACCTGGAAGCTCTTGGTGCCGCTTTGGCCGCTGGCCCAGGTGAGAACGCCGTTCATCGGCGTGTAGTCGGACCCGGAGGTCGCGGTGCCGTTCGCGGTGGCGAAAGAGACCGAAACCGCGCCGGTCGTGCCGCCGCTGCGCACCACGGGGATCGTCGCGCTGCCGCCGTTTTCCGCGAGCGAGAAGGTGGCCGCGCCGAACGCGAGAGTGCCGGCCGAAGCGGTCGGGTCATTGTCGACGATCGTGAGCGTCGCGGACGACGGATTGCCGAGCGAGGCGCCGCCGGTCGGATTCGAGAGCGCGAGGAGAACCGTCTCGTTCGGCTCGTCCGTCGTGTCGTTGGCGATCGGCACCGAGAAGGTTTTGCTCGTTGCGTTGCCGGCTGCCCAGGAGAGCGTGCCGCTGGCGGCGGTGTAGTCCGAGCCGGCGGTCGCCGTACCGTTGCTGGTCGCATAGGAGACCGCGACCGCGCCGGTGGTGCCCCCGGTGCGCGAGACCGTGATCGATGCCGAGCCGCCGTCCTCGTCGACCGAGAAGCTGTTGGTCGTAAATTTCAGGCTGCCGGGCGTGCTGGCGCCCTCAATCGTGAGCGTGCCGTACATTTGGTTGCCGGGAGAGCCGTGGATCTCGCAGTGGAAACCGAAGGTCCCGGCCGTGTTGAACGTTCGCGTGAAAGACCACTCGGCATTCGACGGGGAGCCGTCGCCCCCTTGGCCGTCGCAGCCATTCGCGCAGCGGAAGCTTCCGTCATCCGCGACGGTATTGTGTAAAAGGCCGCCGACCTTCGTCCAAGTCACCGTGTCTCCGGCGTGGATGGTCAAGAACTGCGGCGTGAAGATAAATCCCGGGCCGACCTGGATGGCATGATTGGCGCCGCGCGCGGCGGGAGTAGCGAGTTGGAGAGCGCCGATCAGAACGAGGATGAGCGAAAACCATTTACGACCGTGCATGAAGTCTCCTCGGTGGCTCGCTACAAACGTATAGCCGAGCGCGAATCCCCGGATTGTAGACCAAAAAACCACCTCGGCGAATCCTTTGGGCCGCTTACTTCCGGATATTTGTTCACTTTATTGCCAAGCGCACATTCGCGGATTGTCGTCGAACGGCCCGGCAAGGATGGAGGGCGAAGCGCGCCTTCCTGTGTTCAAATCGCCGAAGTGAACCGTCAGCGAATCGGCGACCCCGGCCGAACCCCGTCGGCGCCCGAGCTGTGGACCTGCCCCACCTGCGGCGGCACGGTAGCAACGCCTTTTTGTCCAACCTGCGGCGAGAGCCGGCTGCGGCCCCGGGACCTCACCCTGCGCGGCCTGTTCGATCAGCTGGTCGAGGCGTTCAGCAGCCTCGACGGCCGTCTCCTGCGCAGCTTTCGCCGCCTGGTCAGCCGGCCCGGGGCGCTTACCGTGGCCTACATCGCGGGGCGGCGAAAGCCGTTCGCCGGGCCGGTCCAACTGTTCCTGATCGCCAACGTGCTGTTTTTCGCCGTCCAGTCACTGACCCACACGAACGTCTTTTCGTCGCCTCTGGCGGATCACCTTCACCATCAGGACTGGGAGGTGGTCGCCCGGCGGCTGGTGGCGGATCATCTGGCAGCTTCGGGGACGACGCTCACTCTCTATGAGCCGGTGTTCGATCGAGCGGTCGTGGTCAACGCCAAGTCGTTGATCATCCTGATGGTCGTGCCTTTCGCGCTGCTGCTGCCGGTCGCCTTCTATCGAGACCGCCGCCCATTTCTCACCCACGTGGTGTTTGCGTTCCACCTCTACGCGTTCCTGCTGCTGCTGTTTTGCGTTTCTTTAGGCATCGCAGCGCTCGACGTCGGGCTCGGAGGGGGCGGGCTGCGGTCGTCTCGCCTCGACAACGTCTTGTCGATCGTCAACCTGACGGGCTGCGCCGCCTATCTGTACCTCTCGATGGGAACCGTCTACGGCACCCGCGGCGTGCCCCGACTCCTCAAAGCGATCGCCCTTGCCCTGGCGGTCGGCGGCATCGTCCTCGGCTATCGATTCGCGCTTCTGCTGATCACGTTGTACGGAACGTAGGAAACGAAGGCGGAACGGCCGATCCGCGGTCTCAGTCGTCCCGCCACGAGCCGAGAAGGTGCATCCCCAGCGCGACGCCCGCGAGGGTGAACAGGACCAGCGCCGTCGTTGCCGAGGCGGCGGGAATGGCGATGTCGCCGCTCACCAGATTGCCGGCCCACGTCCCGCCTTCGACCTGGGCACGCCAGGTGTAGTAGAAGCCGCACGCCGCAAAGACCGCCGCTACCGGCAGACGCCACTCCGCCGCACGACGGGCGCTCCATCGGAGCAGGAAGGCGCCCACCGCGGCCATCACCAGGCAAGCCAGGAGGTTGCTGGACAGGGAGGCGAACAGGCCTCGGAACAGACGGAACAGCGCACCGCCAATAAGGAGGGCGGCGAATGCCGCAGCCGCGAGCTCGGCCCAGGGAGGGAGCGGCTTGGGCAGGTTCTTGTCGATCAAGTCGGAAGGCGCTTTCGGCCGGACGATATCAGTCCCGCTCCGCCGGCTCGCTCCGATGGCGAAACTTGCGTCCGTCTCATTAGAGCGAATCTCAGGAGACGCACCCTTGACGAATCCAACCCCGCTACTGACTGAACCGCAGATCGCGACCGCGACCTATCCGCCTTCCTACACTGCAGATAGTTTCCGCTCTCCCGCGCTCGAATGCGACATGGTGATGAAGGGGGGCATCACCAGCGGCGTGGTCTATCCCTACGCAATCACTGAGCTCGCCCAAAAATATCGCTTCCGCAATATTGGAGGAACCTCGGCCGGCGCGATTGCCGCCGCTCTGGCCGCGGCGGCCGAAGTGGGTCGCACGAGCGCTGGAGGTGGTTTCCTGCGTTTGGCCAAGCTGCCGCAGGCGATGGCGAGGGGTCTGCTGAGCTTGTTCCAACCGAGCCGGCGCGCGCGGCCGGCGTTCGCCGTGTTCCTCGCGTGCCTCGGCGATTCGGCTCCTTGGCGAAAGGCTCTGCGTGCGTTTGGAGCGATCCTTCGTGGCCATCCGCTGGCGGCTCTTGCCGGCGGAACGCTCGGAGCTTTGCTTTACCTCATCCTGGTGGCGCTCGTCGCGGGCCCTGTCGGTCTCGCGCGGGTCTTCGCGGGAGAGACGACCGGTTCGAGCCTCACACTGCTTGGAGCCCTGGTTCTTCTGGGCGGTGCCTTTGCCGCTGTCGTCCGCCTGGCGACCGGCGCTCGCAAAGCATTGGCGGAAAACGGATTCGGGCTGTGCAGCGGTTTTCAGGACAAGAAGCATTGGGTAGACGGCAGACCTCCCCTCGTCGAGTGGCTCGCCGAGGAGCTCGAGCTGACCGCCGGCATACCGGTCGGCCAGGACCCGCTCACCTTCGGCGACCTCTGGGGAGACGATCCGAACGCAGCGACCGACGCGAGCTGCCGGCGGATCAACCTCGAGATGATGACCTCTAACCTGGCTCACGGCCAGCCGTACCGACTACCTTTCGACGGCCATCTTTTTCACTGGCGCCCGGCGAAGATGGCGAAGTTGTTCCCTAAGCACGTCGTGCGCTGGATGGAAGACCACAGCACGGAGGTCGAGGGGGTCGAAGGGTTACGCAGGCTACCTGCGCCCGCGCAGCTGCCGGTGGTATTCGCGGTACGAATGAGCCTGAGCTTCCCGCTGCTCCTTTCGGCCGTGCCGCTCTACGCGGTCGATTGGGGGCGCCCCTCGAACCACCTCGCGAAGAAAGAGAACCGGCCCCCGCTTTACGAGCGCTGCTGGTTTTCTGATGGAGGTCTGGGCAGCAACTTTCCGGTCCATTTCTTCGATGCGTTGTTACCCTCGCGCCCGACGTTCGGGATCAATCTGCGGCGCTTTGCCGCCGAGCGGAAACCCTACAAGGCCGAGTGCAAGAATGTCCGTTTCCCCAGCGCGCCGGAAAACGAGGTCAACCCGGAGTGGCATCGTTTCAACGGTGTTTTGGGCTTTGTCCTCGCGTTGGTCCGTCTGATGCAGAACTGGGTGGACGCGACACAGACCCGGCTGCCCGGTTATCGCGATCGTGTCGTCCATGTCCACCTGACCGACGAAGAGGGCGGGCTCAACCTGACGATGTCCGATCGCCGAATCAAGCGATTATCCGAACGCGGTTGGTGTGCGGGTCGCGAGCTGGTCCATTCGTTCGACTGGGATCAACACCGCTGGGCGCGCTACCGCTCGACGCTGCCCGCGCTTCACCACCAACTGTCGGCGATCGCCGCACGATTCAGGGGCGTCGGCGGCGGTGAAAAATTCTTCGAATTCCTGATTCGCTACGGCCCCAAGCCTGCCCATTACCCACTCGCCGACCAAGAGAACGCACGCGCCCAAGCGAACGCACTCCTCCAGTTGACAGAAGCCTGGCCGTCGGGCCTTTTCCGCAATCCGCGCGTGCCAGAGCCCGAGCCGCAGCTCCGAATCATGCCCCGGATTTAGGTAACGGTCGTTTTCGGACAGCGCAAAGTTTCCATTCGAGTCCGTCTCAACAGCATTGAGGGAACGCCATGATCCGTATTTTGCCTTTACTTCTCGTTGCGACTGTCACGTTCCCGCTTGCGGCGGCCGACCCGCAGTCCCCTAAACCCGTTTCGAAGGTCACTGCCGTGGAGGGCTTGGGCGAAGTGAAAGGCCATGTCCGCCTGGGAGAAAGGCTTTCGATCAAGGTTTCGAACCTGGCGACTCTACTCGCTGAATCCGAGGCCAAGGGCAAGCCGATCACCCTCTTCGTCAACGAAGTCGATACCGGTCTCGCCGCGACCGACATTGACAGAGTCAACGAAAAGCTCGTTTTCAGACTCTTGCGCACGACGGACGAAGAGCCGACCAAAGCTCTCTGGAGCCGCCTGTTCCGTGAGCCGTTCTCCCAGCCTCAGACGTCGATCCATGTCACCGTAGGACTGCACGAAGGCTCGTCGCTGGATTTCGCCTCGACGACGGGCCGGCTCATTTTGGACAAGGTGAGAGTCACCGGTTGGGGTTGGTTCTGGATCGTCATCCTGGTGTTGACCGTGGCCACCTTCCTGGTCCTGGTGGGAAGGACCGATATTCTCCGCAACGGCCCACGTCTGAATTCTGCGGATCCCAAAACGGTCCAGCCTTTCAGTCTGGGGCGATCGCAAATGGCCTGGTGGTTCTTCCTGGTCATCGTCTCTTACGTGCTGATCTGGCTGATCACCGGCGACCGCGATACCGTTCCGGGCTCCGCGCTGATTCTGATGGGAATCGCGGCGGCTACGGCGTTCGGTGCGATCGCGATCGATTCGACGGCTTCGGCTCGCATCGAGGCGGCTCTCAAACAGCTCGATGACGAGAAGGCCGCTTTGACCTCTCGCTCGGCCAGCGCCGGGATCTCGCAAGACCTCAAAGCCGCCGTCGACCAACGGATCGGGGACATCAATCGCGCTCAGGTCAACGTCGTGCAGGCGAACCGGTCGAAGTCCTCTTGGCTTCAGGACGTGCTCACGGATGACATTGGCGGAGTGGCGCTCCATCGCTTTCAGGTTCTAATGTGGACCTTCGTGTTGGGCGGCGTCTTTATCGGTTCGATCATGCATGCGCTCAGCATGCCGGATTTCTCACCGACGCTCTTGGCTTTGATGGGGATCAGCTCCACGACCTACCTGGGCTTCAAGTTCCCGGTCAGTACCTGAGAAACGCGCCAGCCCATCGCGGGCAAACTCTTGGGCCGGGCGCTTGGTACAATCGGCGCCACGGCCCGGGAGACCTTGATGAAGACCCACTTCGGCCGGCTCCCGGCGCTGGTTGCCATCCTCCTCGGCATCGCATTGCGCCTCTGGCAGTACGTTGCGAATCCTTCCCTCTGGGTGGACGAGGCGGCCGTCGCGCGCAATGTCCTCGACCGCGACGTCGCGCATCTCTTCGGCGGGCTCGATTACGGCCAGGTGGCGCCTCCCGGCTTCCTGCTCGGGGTGAAGCTGTCGGCCGCGCTGTGCGGCGGCTCGGAGTACGTCCTTCGCCTCATTCCTCTGCTCGCCGGAGTCGCCGGGCCGGCGCTGTTTTATTTCGTCGCTCGCGCCGCCCTGCGGCCGCTCGGGACGATCGTCGCGACTTTTCTTTTTTCGCTCGCCGTGCCGCTGATCTTCTTCTCCTCCAATCTGAAGCAGTACTCGTCCGATGTGGCCGTCACCTTGCTGGTGATCGGTATCGCTCTGCGCATCGCGCGCTCCACCCTCACTCGTCGCGGGGCCTGCGGCTACGCGCTTCTCTCGGGCCTGCTTTTGTTCGTCTCGCAAGCGGCGGTGTTCGCCACGACCGCCGCCGGGGCGGTGCTGCTCGTGGACGCGCTCGCCTCACGCGGGACCGACGGCAGGACCGACCGGCGCCTTCGCCTCGCTCTGGTCGCGTTCTGGGGGGCGGCGGTCTCCGCTTCGGTCCTTTACGCGCGGTCGATTCTTTCGCCCGTGGACGAGGCCTACCTCCATCGTTTCTGGGCGCCGGGGTTCCTGCCGCGTGCCGGGGCGTTCGCCTGGCTTTGGACGACGGCTCGAAACGCCTTCGGCGTCCCCCCGAATCCCACGGCATTCGACGGCTCGTTGCACCTCGCGTGGCCGGCCCTGTTCGTCCTCCTCTTCGTCTTCGGCTGCGTCGGGCTGGCTCGGCGCGATGCGCTGCTCGGCTCCCTGGTCGGCGGTCCGATCGCGCTCATACTGTTGGCCTCCGCCGCCCATGCCTACCCGTTCAACGCCCGCCTCTGTCTCTTTCTCCTACCGTTGTTCCTTCTCGCCTTCGTCGCGGGAGCCGAACAGGTGGGGGATCTCTTGAGGTGGCAACCTGCCAGGTACGCGCCGCTCTGCCTCCTGCCGTTCGCGGTTTGGGCGTTCGTGCAGCAACCGCCGCCTTGGACGCCGGAGCACCTGCGCCCGGTGATGCAACAGATCGCGGCGCGATGGCAACCGGGCGACGCGCTGTGGGTGTACTACGGCGCGGGCCAGGCGTACGCGTACTACTCGCAGTCGATCCCTCTTGCCGGGAACGTTCGAGTCGCCACCTGCGATCGCGCCGACCCGCGCGAGCTTCTGCGCCAGGTGGATTTAGAGCGCGGACGGGCGCGCGTCTGGATTCTGATGGCCCACGGTTCCGGACCGTTCGGTTTCGACGAGCGGGGGATCCTGCTCGACTACCTCGAAACGGTCGGCCGCCGGCTCGACCGGTTCCATGCGCCGGCCGGAGACACCACCCGCAACCGGGCGGAGGCCGCCCTGTTCGATCTGTCGGATCCGGAGCGGCTCGCCAGGACGACGGCGGAACGATTCCCGATCGGGAACGTTCCGCCGTCACAGACCTGGACCTGTTACGGCACCATGTCGCCGCAGGGCTCGACGAACGAGGTCGAGGCGGCTGTCCTCGACGGAAACCGGCCTTGACCTACTCCGCCCGCAGCGCCTCGACCGGATCGATTCCCGCCGCGCGGCGGGCCGGGATGTAGGCGGCGAGGAGGGCGACCGCGCCGAGGATCAGGACCGCTCCCGTGAACGTCATGGGATCGGTGGGCCGGACTTCGAACAGCAGCGAACGCAGCAGCCGGGTGGCCGCGAAAGCCCCGAGGATGCCGAGCGCCGCGCCCCCTGCGATCACCCTCAGGCTTTCGCCGAGCAGCTCGCGCACCACGTCCCGGTCGCGGGCGCCGAGGGCGATCCGGACGCCGACCTCGTGGGTGCGTTGCGCCACGGCATAGGTCATGAGCCCGAAGATGCCGAGCGCCGCGAGGACCAGGGCGGCGAGCGAGAACTGGCCGAGGAAGAGGGTGGGGAAGCGGCGCGGTCCGATCGAGGTCTCGAACACTTCGGCCATCGTGCGCACGCCCTGGACCGGCACGTCGCGGTCGAAGCCGCGCAACGCCTCGACCACCATCTTCGCCGATTGGGCCGGATCGCCCGCCGTGCGGACCACCAGGTAGAGATCGCGGACCGGCTCGTGCGCGAGCGGCAGGTAGGCCTGGAGGGGGGTGGCCGCATCCACGCCTTCGAGCTTGACGTCGGCGACCACGCCGACCACCTCGCGCCAGGGAGTTTCGGATTCCGGCCAGCCCTGCTTGACCCTTTTTCCGATCGGGTTTTCGTTGGGCCAGAAGCGGCGCGCCATCGCCTCGTTGATCACCGTCACCTTGGGCGAGTCGGGGCTGTCGCCCGCGGTGAAGATCCGGCCCTTCACCAAACGCAGGCCGAGCCCGGGGAACAGGCCGGGCGAGGCCGGAATCCACGCGGCGGTCGGTAGATCCGCGCGCGGCGGCACGGGTTGGCCCTCGACGATGAAGATCGAGCCCCACTGCGAGCCGTCGAACGGCAGCGAGAGCGTCATCCCCGCCGCTTCGACCCCCGGCAGCGCCTCGACGCGCGAGACGATCTCGCGATAGGCGGTCTGGCGGCGTCCCTTGTCGTACCCCTCGCCCGCGAGCGAAAAGCTGAGGGTGAGCACGTGGTCGGGACGGAATCCCGGGTCGACCCGGCCGAGCTGTGCGATCGTGCGCATCATCAGCCCGGCCGACGTCAAGAGGACCACGGCGAGACCGATCTGGCCGATCAGGAGCGCGCGCCGGAGGGGGCTCTTGGCGCCGAACCGCTCGGTGGAACGGCCCGACCGAGCGCCCTGGTGCAGGCGGAGGCGCGACGCCTGGAGCGCCGGCAGCAGGCCGAACAGGAAGGCGGTCGCGATGGCCGTCGCCGCCGCGAAGGCCAGCACGCGACCGTCGATCCGCACCGTGCCGAGGCGCGGAATGTTGGGCGGCAGGGCCGTGAGCAGAAGTGGCAGCGCCACGCTTGCGAGCCAGATTCCGAGCAGGCCGCCGAGCACGGCGAGCACCAGGCTCTCGGTGAGCAGTTGGCGCGCGATGCGGCCACGTCCCGCCCCCAGCGCGAGGCGGGTTGCGATCTCGCCCTGGCGCGCGGTAGCGCGGGCGAGCAGCAGGCTCGCGAGGTTGACGCACGCGAGCAGCAGGACGCAGCCCACGCCGACCATCAACACCAGGAGCGAGGTCCGGACGTCCTCGACCAGGACGTCGCGCAACGGGTTGACCTCGGCGCCGTTGCCGCTGTTGCTCTCCGGATGCTCCAGGGCGAGGGCCGCAGCGAGGCCCCGCATCTCGGCCCGCGCGGCTTCGAGCGTGACGCCGGGCTTCAGACGGGCGAGGGCGTAAAGACCGCTGTGGTTGCCGCGGTCGAGGTCGCCGTCGTCGATATAGGGGGTCATCGGCAGGAACAGATCCTCGGCTCGGCTGTATTGGAATCCCGCGGGGAGGACGCCCACGACCGCGTAGGGTTTCCCGTCCAGTTGGAGGTTGCGGCCGACCGCGGCGGGGTCGGCGTTCAGGCGGCGGCGCCAGAAACGGTCGGTGACCACGACCCGGTCGGGGCCGCCCTTCCGGTCGTCGTCCGGGGCGATCAGGCGTCCGACCTGCGGTTGAACGCCGAGCAGATCGAAAAAACCGCCGGTCACCATCCGCGCGTCGACCTGCTCCGCCGCCTCGAATCCGGTCAGATTGAACTGCGCCCGCCGGGACGCCTCGATCCGGTCGAAGGAGCGCGCCCGCGCCCGCCAATCGAGGAAGTTCGGCCAGGCAACGCCCATCCGGTCGCCCTCGGGCGCGATCTCCGCGGCGAGCACCAGCCGGCCGGCCTCCTGGAACGGCAGCGGGCGCAGCAGCAGGCCGTCGACCACCGAGAAGATCGCGGTCGTCGCGCCGATCCCGAGCGCGAGCGTCCCGACGATGACCACGGCGAGACCGCGGTTCCGGCTCATCATGCGCCAGGCTTGGCGAAGATCCTGAACGAATTCGGCCATACGTCCTCCTTAGGCCCCTCGGGGTCTCGATCTTATGCTTACGTTCCCGGGCGCGCGGGGTTTTGACAGTCTGGCTTTCGTTCCTGGTCAGCCCAGCTTGGCCACTACCTCTTCGAGGGTGCCGACCATCCGATTCCAGCCGTAGCCCGCGCCCTGGTAGAAGCCCTCGTCCTCGGGCCGGAAGCCCGACTGCTCCATGCGCAAAAGGACGCCTTTGGATGTCGGCGTGAGCGTCCAGGTGACGATCGTCTTCATTCCTCCCGGCGCTTCGTCGCCGGAGGCGTTCCAGCTATAGGAGAGCCGCTCCGGCGGATCGACCGCCAAGACTTCGCAATCAGTGACGCCGTTCCATTGCGGCATCGGCTCGGAGCGGAAGTTGAATTTGTGCCCTACGACGGGCTGGAAATCGTTTTTCATCAGCCATTCCTCGATCAGCGGACCTTCGGTGAGCGCGCGCCAGACTTTTTCCGGCGGATAGGGCATCTCCCGTTCGACGATGAGCGAACGCATGGCGGTGGCGGAGTCGGTCATTGATCCATCCTCTTCAGTAGGGATTCGAGCTGATCGAACCGTTCGCTCCAGAAGGCGCCATAGAAGCTCATCCAGTCGATCAAGGGAGCCAAGCCCTTCGGCTCGGCGCTGTAGTGAACCGAACGTCCTTCCGGCCGGTCGCGCACCAGGCCGGCGCTCTTCAAAACGCCCAAATGTTTGGACACCGCCGGTTGCGACACCCCGGCCCGATCCGTCAAGGCACGAACGGTCTGTTCGCCGTCGCGAGCCAGCCACTCGAAAATCGCCCGACGCGTCGGGTCGCCCAGAGCCTTGAAGATCTCGGCCGGCAGTCCGCCCGGCGGCGCGCTCGTTGCAACGTGCATGGCGGAATCATAACTCTACAGTTATGAGTCGTCAAGTGCGGGAAGTGAATTGGGGAGCGCGGTCCTGCTTTCCGCCGTCCATACCGGTCCAATGGCTGGTGGGAGTTTGTCGCTGCGGCCGTCCGTTGGCTCGATTCGGCTCGAAAGGGGCTGTATCCGGCGGAGAATCGACTGGAAGCGACGGCCGAACCTACTGGAATCTGCGACCGCTTCCACCGCAAGCGACCGTCGCTTCCAGTGGAATCTGCGCCGTTTCCACTAGAACCGATCGTCGCTTCCAGTGGAAACTGCGACCACTTCCACTGCAAGCGATCGTCGCTTCCACTGGAAACTGCGACCGCTTCCACTGCAACCGACCGTCGCTTCCACTAGAAAATGCGCCGTTTCCAATGCAACCGGTCGCCGCTTCCACTGGAAACTGCGACCGCTTCCATCACAGCTCGGCAGGCCCGCCAAACTCTCCGCGCCCTTGAGCGCCAAAGGCGCGACCAATCCCAGCCTGGGGCATCGCCCCAGGCTGGGGAGTCGGAGCAGCCCAAGGGCTGAAGGCCCGGGCCATGGTCCGCCGCGCACTCCGCCTGGCCTCAATCCTCCTGACCCGGGACCTCCACGATCCGCGGCGGGAACTCCTGCGCGTCGCGCGGCTCGACGGGAACCAGCTCGAAGCGGTAGACGAACCGGAGCTCGTTCTGGACGACGTTGCCGGCGCGCTCCTGGTACCCCCAGGTCAAACGATGGACCTTGTATTTTTCCGGCGTCGCGAGCTGGCGCATTGCCTCCGCACGCGCTTCCTCGGGCCGCTTGACCCGCGCTTCGCGCTTGACGCCGACCACCTGCCTCCAGACTTTGGCAAGGTTTCGCAGCGTCCCGTCGTTGTTCAGTTGCACCGCGATCTGGCCGCCCTCGCCAAGGACGGGGATGCGCAGCTCGTGGACCGCAACCTGCCGCTGGAACGTCACGGTCACGTTCTTCTGCACGTCCGGCTGGCGCGTGAGTGGTTTAACCGAGCTGACGGGCACTCTCGCGATCATGAAGCGCCCACCCTTCGACGCTATCGCCGCCGGCTCGTCGAGCCCGAGCTGCACCATGATGGCGCGCGCCCGGTCGACGTACGCGGCATCGGTCAAGGTTGGCGTCCCGATGTCCGCCTTGAGCTCTGCCCTGACGTACACGGCGCCGCTCGCCGGGAGGATTCGCACCTGCCGGCGCACTGGCCGCTCGCCGCGTTCGGAGAGGGTGGCCTGCTGGACGCCGCCCGAGGTTTCGAATTGTAGGTCGGCGAAGGTCTCCGGCAGGGTCAAAGGCTTGAGCTCCCAGATCGGTAGAAACTCGGGCAGCCTCTCAAGGGGAACCTCGATCTTCGGCAGCAGGAAGGGAGGACCGAGATATTGGATGTAGTAGTAGCTCGTTCCCGACGCGTTGTACTGGTTGGTGAACTCGTGGTCGAAGAGGGGGGTCTGGGTGGCGTTCCATCCCCCTTTGGTGATGCAGAGCGGTACCGTGGTACCCGTGTCCAGGCCGTCGATGAACGAATCGGAGACGTCGTAGCCCTTGTTGTTGTAGTCGTCCCAGATCTTGTTGGTTTGGGACTCATGACAGTAGGCGAGCGTCGAGACGCCGCAGGCCATGCGCAGGTCGTCGCCCAAAGCGGGACCCCAGCGCTGGTACACGTTGCGCATCGAGAAGGAATCGTCCGAGCCGTCGAACTCGCCCGGACAGGCGTAGTCGAAGTCGCTGGTCCCGCAGCTTCCGCTCTGCGGTCCGTGTGCGAAGACGTCGCACGAGCACTGCCAGTAGTAGCGGAGCCGGCCGCTGCCCTCGTTGTTGCCGAGCCTCATCTTGCTCTGGGTGCCGGAATCCCCGAGGGTGTTCCAGGAGGTCGCCGAACCATGGCCGGCATAAAAGAACAGCATTACGTCCTTGTCGATGCCGCTGTCCGCGTCGAGGTCGTCGCCGGGCGACGCTTTCGCGGAATCGAAGTAGAATTGGCCGGTGTTCGTCTTGCCCACGTGAAGATGCTCGCGGTCCCACGAATCCGGCGCATGATTGTCCGCCGACGGGTTGCCGCTGTTGTCGACGCCGAAGAGGAACTCGTTGGCCGTGTCGATGTGCCAGTCGGTATTGCCGTGAGCCGAAGCCGCAGTTTTCGGCGGGGGATTACGGCAGGCCGAGGTGGTCAAAACGAGGAGCATCAAAGTACAATGCAAGCCCGCGGATAGGATGTTCAATCGCATAGTCGCCTCCGGAAGAGTTGAGACAGCTCTCTTAGAGGGAGGCGAGCCAGGCCCTCACGGCGTTACCGCGAAGGGGATGGACGGTATGGAGGGGCGAGGCCGGAATTGGTCCGGCGCTCGAAAAATCCGCGCGGCAGATTTGACCTAAACTAACTCGGACTAAGGTTCTCCCATGGTGACCGTGAACACCCATGAAGCAAAGACCCAGCTCTCCTCGCTGTTGGCCCGGGTCGAGGAGCAAGGGGAGACCGTATTGATCTGCCGCAACGGGAAGCCGGTGGCGGAGCTGCGCCCATTGCCTCCGGCTGCGGATCCTCTGCAAATTCACCCTGAGCTCTCTCAGATCCGATTCCACGAAGACCCAATGGCGCCCCTCGACCCGGAGGACTGGTCGGAGTCCGAGCTTTAGATGCTCCTGCTGGACACCTGCGCTCTCCTCTGGCTGGTGGGAGATCGCGGGAAGCTTTCCGCGACGGCTGTCGGCCGCATCAAGACGCAGCGCGGAGAGTTGTTTGTCTCGGCGATCTCGGCGTTTGAGATTGGCGTGAAGCACCGCAAGGGCAAGCTTGAGCTCCCCTTGGAACCGGGTGCATGGTTTGAGGCCGCCTTACGTTTTCACGGTCTGCGCGAGCTACCGGTCACCGGTTCGATCGCCGCAGCGTCGACAGCGCTTCCTCTCCTTCACGCCGACCCCTGTGATCGCCTGATTGTGGCGACGGCGCTACTTCACGGCATGACGGTGTTGACTCCCGATCCCCTCATCGCGGGTTACCCCGGCGTCCAGACGGTTTGGTAGGTTACCCCCGCAACCGAGACCGCCCAGTCGGCGCCAGCCGCAAAATCTCCGGCGCCCTTCGCATCCACCGCGCCAGGCCACCCTTAACCTCGCCCTTCCAGCGCGCCGACCGCTCCAACGCCGCGACGCACTCCGCATATTCTGCTGCATCCCGATACAGCGCGAACCAGACGAACACTTCCTCACCCTCCCGGACCGGCAGGGCCGGGAAAGTGTTCGGGCTCGCCTCGGTCACGAACGAGGCCAAGACTCGAACGCCGCTTTCGGTCACCAGCGGCTGCACCGTTTTCTCGAAGAATTCGATCAACTCCGGGCCGGCCGGCGCATTCAGGTAGTAGATCGTAGCCACCAACAGACCCTCGGCTGCTTCGGAGGAGTCAACCGGAAACCGGTCGCGCGTCTCGGCGGTAAATCCGGACCCAGGGCGCGCGGGGTGGAGGAGGAGCACGTCATCGGAGTCGATCATCGTGGCGTTCGCGGCTTCGCGGTGGGCTTTCCAGACCGGACCGGAATAGAAGGTGGTGAGCGCACGGAGGCGGGACTCCATGTCCGGGAAGCCGCGGAGCCAGACGAAGTAGTCCGGGCGGTCTAGATCTCGGAATTGGCCGATGACCCGGATGCCGAGTACTTCTTGGGATTCGATGAATTCTCGATCGAAGAGGTCGATCAAGACGTCGCGCTGGCCCGGATGAAGCGTGTACTGCCGGAGCTCCACGATGGGGCAGCAGAGCTCCGGGTGCGCCATCAGGGACTCCGAGGGTTCGGTTGCGAGTAAGGTCATTTCCAATTCTCCGTAGGGGAAGCGCCGAGGGGCTGGAGGACTGTAACGGGCGATTAGGTCGGAAACAGTCCTACTTTGACGGACTTTCGGAGAGACAAGGTAACCGCCCGAGAAGGCCGCGCCGACTTGCAGCACGGGAACCTTGACGCCCACCGCCCGCACCGGCCACGATATTCTCCGGACGTTGAAACGAAAGGAGCTCCCATGGCGAAGGGCATTCGGAAAGCGGGCGAATTCTGCTGGATCAACATGTTGACGCCGCAGCCGGAGGCGGCGCGTGAGTTTTTCGGCAAGATGCTCGGTTGGGAGTTTGGCGAGATCCCGGGGATGGGGCATTTGATCAAGGTCGGTGGCCGGCCGATCGGCGGGTTGTTCGATTTGGCGGCTCCGCAAACGCCTGTGGGGACTCCGCCGGGGATCGGCGTGATGGTGAAGGTCGAGAGCGCGGACGCCACCTGCGAAAAGGTCGTGGCGCTCGGCGGCAAGGCGAAGCCGGCTTTCGACATCGGAGATCGGGGCCGGATGGCGGAGTGCTTCGATCCGAACGGCGCCGAATTCGACCTGTGGGAGCCGAAGAAGGGGGAAGGTACGGACGTCGACATCCGACTTCACGGCGCGCCCGGCTGGTTCGAGACCATTACGTCCGACACGGCCCGCGCGACAAAGTTCTACGGCGACCTTTTCGGCTGGACCGCGGAAGACGACGTGAGGCCCGAGTTCACCTATACGAGCTTCAAGTTCGACGGCGATTACGTCGCGGGAATGATGCCGATCCTGCCGCGGATGGGGGAGATCCCCTCGCACTGGGGCGTGTACTTTACCGTCGATGACGCCGACGAGACCGCGCGGCTGGCTGGCGAGCTCGGGGCCAAAGTCTTCATACCGGCGCAGGACATTCCCGGGATCGGCCGGTTCTGCGGCATTTTCTCGCCGCAGGGCGTGATGTTCTACGCCATTCGATATAACGGTTGAGGCGAGACTTGCGGCCGGAGGCGGAGGGGCTCAACGCAGCTCCTTCCGCACCACCAGTTTGAGCCCCGACCAGACCTCGGTGACGGCGCACACCTTCACGTCCACCCAGCCGAGCGGCAGCGCGAGCTCGCGGATTGTGTCTTCGGTGACGTCGGTCGGCACCTTCGCCGATTTCTTGGGCCAGGAGATCCAGACGATCGCCTCCGGCCCGAGCTTATTGCGATAGGCGGCTAGCGCCTTGCCCAGCTCCGCGGCTTGGGTTGTGAAGTGGTGGACGAAGCCGGTGCTCGGCGAAGGGCGTTTCGCGATCTTTACCCCCTCGGGCAGCGGTGCCACCAGGTCCAGGTAATTCTCGGGAGCGCCCGCGAGGTAGATCTCGGCGCCCTCTTTGATCCCGAGCTTCGCGACGAGCGGCGTGCCTGAATAACCGGGCATGAGGAATCAGGCTAGCACGGCGCACCACTTCGCGGCACCGTGTTACCCTGCGAGGCACGCGTGAAAGGGATACGAGAGTTGGCGGAGCGTATCCTCGAAGGGGTGACCTCGTCCGAGGAGCTGCGCCGGACCTGCGCCGAGCTGTTCCATGGGTTCATTGCCGCGGCCGATTTGGAAGCGACGACGGGCGATACCCTTTGCTTGCCGACCGGCCTCGCTCTCGCTCCGGACCTGGCAGCACAGTGCATTCTCGATACGAATCGCACCGTGGCCTTCATCCGCGGTCTGTCTCTCGCGCTGGACGAGGCAAGAAGGCGATTTCCAGTCGGCGTGCTCGAAGTGGTCTACGCCGGCACCGGGCCTTTCGCTCCTCTCGTCCTACCTCTGATGACTGCCCGTGCGCTGCGCGATGTTCGCTTCACATTTCTGGATATCAATCGGCGCTCCACGGAAATCGTCGAAGGTCTGATCGCGCGGCTCGGTCTCGGGGAGAGGATCCCCCAGGTGATCTGTTGCGATGCCACCGGCTACGACCATCCGACTTCCATTCACGTCGTGGTGACCGAGACGATGCAGCGCGCTCTGAGCGCCGAGCCCTTCGTCGGCATTGTGCGAAACCTGCGGCGTCAGCTCGCGCCGAGAGGCATCCTGGTGCCGGAGCGGGTCACCGTAGACCTTGCGCTGATCGACGCCCGTGAAGAAAAGGCGCGATGGAGCGGCGCTGCGCCGCCGAAACAGCACGACCGTCTGATCCGGCTGTTCGAGGTGACGGCGAAGGGTGATTACCCCTCGCTCGACACGGACGGAAGGTCGGAATCGGTCTTCGTGACCCTCCCTCAAGGGACGCCCGACCTCGAACGCTGGGTCGCGTTGGTCACGCGCATCGACGTGTTCGGGCCAATGCGGTTGGGCGACTATGAGTCCGGGCTCACGATGCCGGAAATTCTCTGGCCCCTCTCGCCGGCTCGCGGCGGTGAGGTGATACAGCTCAACTACGTTCTGGACTCGGCTCCCGGCATCCGTTGGAGCCGCCGTTCCAACCACTGCAACACGACGCCCGCCGCCTTTTCGTGCCCCGTCCGGGATAGCAACCAGTGTCCTCGACCTTCCAACACGAGATGGTCGCCTTTATAGAGGGTTGCAAGCTTCCGGGAAATCTTGCAGGCGACGATTCGGTCCTGATCGCCGCCGAGGCAAAGCACGGGGCAGCGCACTTTCGAAACCTTCACGCGCGCCGTGCCGAGAACCATCGAGCGATAGGCACGTCCGGATTCGGGGACCACCGTCTTGAGCAGCTCGGTCTGCTCGGTTTCGAGAAGGTCATGGAGCGCAAGGTAACGGAGAGTCCTTTCGGACGGAATGAGCGGCTGACCCGAGAGGATGCGGCGCGCGAGCGGCAGGAAGTAGGGCAAGGACCGAGGCTGCGGCCGGAGCATCCACGGAGGCGCGGCGGCCAGGCAGACGAGCGCGGCGCACGGTCCGGTCGCCGCGAGCTGTTGGCCCAGCAGCCCGCCCATGCTGTGACCGATCACGATCGGCGGACCGGGCAATGCGGACCGGACGACCTGGAGGGCAGCGAGGAACTCGTCCATGCCGAGGCGGGCCAGCGCCGCCAGGTCCGGCGGTTCGTGGCCCGGCAGCGAAGGCGCATGGCACTCGAATCCGGCGGCCGAGAAGTAGCGCGCCCAGGCGTCGCAATGACTGCCCCGGCTGAAGGCTCCATGGATGAAGAGGATCGGCGGTTGCTCGGGCATCAGTGGCTTTCCGGCGGGCCAGTCGGGACTCCGCCTGATCGAAGTCTACGATGCAAGCATCGCCCAGCGCTCATGATCGCGCCAACGACCTCCGATCTTCAGATAGCGGGGTGAGTACCCTTCCTTGACGAAGCCGAGCGATTTCACCAATGCGATCGACGCCCCATTGCCTGGTTGAACATTGGCTTCCAGCCGATGGAGTCCGAGATCGCGAAAGGCGTAGCGCACGACGGCCCGCAGCCCTTCGCGCATTAGGCCCTGGCGCTCGAATCCGGCGAACGCGTAATACCCGAGATAGCTGCTGCGAAAGAGTCCGAGGACGATGTTGGTGAGGTTGATCACGCCTGCGATCTGACCGGACCCCTTCGCGCACACCAGAAAACCGCAATTCTCGGGACGCGCCATCGTTTCGAGGTAACGCCGGAACGATTCGGGCGTGGACGGTGCGGTGATCCACGGTCGGTGCAGCTCGACACTGGCATTCGCCAACGCGATGAATTCGCGCTCATCTTCGAGAGCGGGATGGCGCAGGACGACGCGAGGGGTCACAGGAACCTCACCGACTGGCGCCTACGGCTCGATCCGGATGGCCGTCCCATCCGGCACGACGCGCAGGATCTCCTCGATTTCGCGATCGGTGACCGCCACGCATCCATTCGTCCAATCGACCGCAAGGTGCGCCCGGCCGAGCCAGCCGAGACCGTTCTTCATACCGTGGATCATCACCTGGCCGCCAGGATCAACACCCCGAGCCTTCGCCGCAGCCGCATCTCTCGGGGCGGGGTAGGAGATGTGAAGCGCCCTGTGAAAGGCGCTGTCGAGCTTTCGGTAGTCGAGTCGGTAATCGCCTTCCGGCGTCTTTCCATCGCCTGCCTGTCTCTTGGCGCCTTGCGGCGTGTGGCCTAGCGATACGGAATAGGAGCGCAGAAGATTCGCGCCCCGATAGAGGTCCAACATTCGAGCCGTCTTTCGCACGACGACGCGATCGGCGCGAGTATTCTCGGGCAACGGGGCTTGGGGCCAGTTCGCCCAGGCTGCGGTTGCGGCAACAGCGACCAGCCATAAGAGGAGAAGGTGACGTTTCATTGTAGGAGGAGGCAGCTCAGCAGTTGGTTGCAAAGAGCCGTCGAGAGCCCGGGAACCCTCCTGAGCCATCAGCTTTGAGAAAAAGGCCTGGCCTGTTTGGGATCTACTGCTGGCCGGTTCGTGATGCCCATCGAAGCCAAACCACTGCGAGCTCAGTCGAAGTATCTTGCGCCTAGGATCTCGCGAAAGTGAGATATCACCTCGGTGCGCTCTACTTCTACTCGGGAATAGGCTCGCTGCAATCCCTGGACGGCCCCGAGAACCTCGTTAGGAAGTTCTCTTGTTGCACGCAGAGTTTCTCGCGCCTCTTCGCGCGTCGACGATGCGCGGTCATCGGCCATGCATTGACCGAGCGATTCCAAGGCCATAAGGTAACGGTTGACCCGCTCCTTCTCGCCATCCTTTAAATGCAATCCGGCGGAGATCATATGGCTGTTTGTCGGGCGTACCAGCTCATGAAAAGCTTGCTTCTCAAAAGATTCGCTTCGAACGTACAGGTGAACGGCTTCCAATTTCTCCCATAACTGCCTGTAGGCTGATTGTCGGTCGGAGAGAAAGCTGCCATAGCGAACCACCTCCTGTTGCTTTTTCCACTGACGGTAACCCATGACAACGACAAGCAAGGTACCAATTAAGGCGATTGATGCAGGGAGAGCTGTTTTCAGGATTTCCGGCATAGCGAGTTACCCGCGTTAGCGAAGTTCGAAGATCGTTCCAGGTCGGTGCTCGCCGCTTCTCGTGCTGGCTGCTTGAAGTACGAGAAGTCTGAACGGGGGCCCGCACCCGGCCTAGAACGACGTCTTCCCGAAGTCCATAGCGAGCACGGCGAGGTCGAGGCCGTCCACGACGTCGTTGCCGTCGAAATCGGCGGCGCGGCGGAAGCGCGGCTCGCCCACGTGGGAGCCGAAGGTGATGGCGAAGGCGATCAGATCCTCGCCGTCGACCCGGCCGTCCTCGTCGAGATCGCCGGTGAAGAACTTAGTCCCCTTGATGATGAAGCGGGAGACCTGGCGATCGACCGTGTTGGCCGGGCTCGCGAGATCGCGGGAGCGGATGCCGACCGTGACCACGCCGACCAGCGGCGCCGTGGGGCGGAAGCTGATCTCCGCCCGCTGCGAGTCGCCGGAGACGAGCGCGCCCACCTCTTGGCCGTTGATCACCAGCCGGGTCGAGGCGAGATCGATCCCCTTGCCGAAATCGAGCAAGGCCAAACGGATGGTCACATCCGCCGCGACCTCTTTCGAGCCGTCGGCGGGGGAGATCGAACCGATCACGGGGGGCACCTTGTCCGTGGCGGTCAGTTGGTCGGCCCAGACCTCCGCCAGCTTGTCGTAGCCCGCGGCGTTCGGATGAAGCTTGTCGTCGCCGCCGACGTAGAGCGAGGTGAAGTTCGGCGTCAACCAGAAGAAGACCTCGAACGGATCGGCAAGATCCCGCTGCTCGTCCCAGGCGAGGTTGCGCAACGAGCCGGCGAGCTGGGCGGCGATCTGGTTGTCGCTATCCCGGCCGGCGCCCGGCAGGCGCGGGAGGATCGGGGCATGAACCACCCTGAGTCCCCGAGTCTCGGCCTTGTTCGCGATGCGCTGCAGGTTGAACGTGATGGTCTCGACCGACACCTGCGCATTGATGTCGTTCGTTCCTTCCATCAAGAGCAAAACGTCGGCCGGGTTGGTGCGCAGCACCTGGTCGATCCGGGTCACGGCCTCGGTGGTCGCCTCGTTGCCCAATCCGGCGTTGATCACCGTGGCGCCGGCAATCCCGCGCGCGATCAGCAGGTTGTCCAGCCGGCCGGGATAGCCCTGCTCGGAACGCGGCCGGGTCGAGTCGTCGCCGAAACCGAACGTGATGCTGTCGCCGAACGCGAGGTAGCGGTTCTGCGCTCTGGCGGCAGCCGGAAGCAAGGCCAGGAGCGAGACGGCGGCGATCAGGCCGAACGTGCGAGCGCGGATCACGGCTCTTCGCTCCAGCGCGCGGAAAGGTCCGCTATCGCGTCTTTCGCACCGCCCGGCCAGCGGAACGTGACGGCGGCGGCGGTGGGCAGAAGGCGCGGCCGATCGGCCCGGTCGTCGGCGGGGGAGCCGGCGGTCGAGATCGCGGCTCGCCGGAGCGGCTTGCCGAGGGCGTCCGTTTCGACCGCTTCCCAGCCGCGCGGCGCGGCGGTCCGGGCGAGCAGGCGAATACCGTCGGCCGTCCGTTCCAGCGTCGGAAAGACGGAGCCCTTCGGCCCCACCGTGCGCGGCGCGGACCAGGGGTTTGCCGATGCGTCGCGATCCGCGGCGAACGCCGAGGTCATCACCCGGTAGTCGTTGCCGTCGAAGCGTGCCCAGGAGAGCAGAGCCCCGCCGGCGGTCGAGACCAGGGCGGGCGTGATGTCGGGCACCCGGTTGCCGGAGGCCACCGGGCGAGGAGCCGTCCAGGCGAAGCCGGGCCGGCCGTGGCTCCAGAGGATCTCGTCGTCCTCGCCGTCGAACGCGCTCCAGGCGAGAACGTACGAGCCGTCCGCGAGGAGCGCCGCGGCCAGGGCGAGCTGGCTGCCGGGACCGGGGGGAGAGATCGTTTGCGGCGCCGACCAGCGACCGTTCTTGAAGCGCGCGGCCTTCACCGCGAGCGAGCGGGAGTCCGTCCCTTCGAGCCAGACCAGCCCCGCGAGCCGCGCGCCGGCGGTCAAGGCCACGGCGTGCGCCTGCACCGGCGACGAAGAGGGAAGAGAAGGCAGGAAGCGCCGCGGGCCGGAAGCGCCCTGGCCGAGCAGGACGAACAGCTCGCGCCGGTCGCCGCGCGAACGGGTGCCGAGAGCGATCCAGGAGGCGTCGGTTCCCGCGACGGTTTCGAGCGCCAGATCCGCAGGCAGACCGAGGTCCACGGCAGCGCCGGAATCCAGCTCCAGCCGCACGCCGTCGCGGCCGGGAAAGAGCGTCGGCGCGGCGAGCGCGGTTCGATCGAACGCGGTCCCGGCGACGGTCGCCAATATCCAGAAGACCCGGAGCGTCTTGGAGGTGAGCATGAAGCTTGATCCTATGGGGCGGCTCGGCTTCCCGTCAACGCGGTTGGCCCCAGCGTAGTGGCACAGTTTGCCTCCTCGCTCCTTCGGGCGCCTTCGGCAGCAGCCAGTCGCTGCGGGGCAAACTGTGCCACTACGCCGCTGGATCGGCCCTCTCCGACCGCTGTGGTAACTTTCGCCGCCATGAGCGATTTGACCCTGGAGACGCCGACCACGAAGGCGTCGATCTCGGAGGTGCGCCCCTCCCTCGACGCGGCGCTGAAAGCCCAGTTCCCGGGCGGAATGCTCAAGTGGAGCTGGGAGGGGGACGTCTGCCACCTCACCGGCCCCGGAGCGAAGGGGACGATCGTGCTGGAAGACGGCAAGCTGGTCGGCCGCGCCCACCTCGGGCCTCCCGCGAGCATGATGCGCGGCGTGATCGAACAGAAGATCACGGCCGCGATGAAGAAGGCCGGCGGGTAGCAGGGGCTCCGGACTCCATCTACCGGAACCCTGACGATGCTCTCGACGCCCGGACCGCTCCGCGCTCTCGCGCAGTGCGCGGCCGAAACGCCGGAGCGGCCCTTCCTCTTCTTCGTCCGCGGGCTCGATTGGCGCTGGCTCTCCTACCGGGAGACGGCCGAGCGGGTGGGCGGGCTCGCCGTGCGTCTCGATCGCCTTCCCGCTGGGGCGCGCACCGGCTTTCCCGCCACCGCGGGCCTCTCCTCGGTTCTGCTCGATCTCGCGATCCGGGCCACCGATCGGGTCGCGGTGCCGATCGGGCCGCTCGGCGCGGAAGCCGAGCGCGATCCGGAGCTTGCCCGCCTCGGGGCGGACGCCTTTCTCTCGCTGCCCGGTTTCGCGCCGAGCCAGACGGTTCCGACGGTCGAGATCCCGGACCCCTTCACTCTCTCCGCCGCCCTGCCGGAGGGGGAGGGAGGCGTTCTGACCGAAGAGAGCGCGGGGACGCGGATCGCTTCCTCCGCCGATATCGCGGCGGCGGGCGAGCGGTTCGAGCGGGCGCTCTCCGGGAGCACCCGGCAATCGACGCCATCGGCGCGACCGGCACGCGAGATCGTCCTGGTCGGCCCGCCCTCGCGGCGCGAGATCGACCGGGCGTTTTCCGATGGGGCGTTTCGCTCCGGCGCGGCGTGCCTGTTCGAGCCCGACCCCGCCGCCCGCGCGGCGACCGCCGCCTGGGGGCGGGTGACGATCTATGCGGGAAGCGCGGCGGAGCTGGCGGAGCTGAAAGGTCGAGCGCAGAGCGCGCAAAAGGTGCCGTTTTCCCGTTCGCGCCTGCCGTTCGACCGTCTGCACACGGTGTTCTGTACCGATCCGGAAGGCCTCGACCGACCGGCGATCGAAAGCTGGCGGGCCTCCGGGGTGGAGATCGGATGACGCCACGCGAAATCGCCGAGCGCCTCAAAGGCTGGGCGCTCGATGCCGGTTTCGATCGCGCCGGGGTCGCGAGCCTCGAACCGCTCGAACATGGCGCCGCGTTGGTCCGCTGGCTCGAACGGGGGGACCAGGCGGGGATGGCCTGGATGGGCAACCGGCTGGAGGCGCGGCTCGATCCCTCGCGGTTCTTCTCCGGGGCGAAAAGCGCGCTCTGCGTCGCCCTCCACTATTGGCCGCTTGAGGGGCAGGACGATCCTGACGGAGACCTCTGGCCGCGGGTCGCCCGCTACGCGCGCGGGGTCGACTACCACGACCTGATGGCGCGCTGGATGAAGCCGCTGTGCGACCGGATCGAAGCGGAGTTTCCGGGGTCCAAGGCGCGCTACACCATGGACACCGGGCCGGTGCTGGAGCGCGAGCTGGCGGCGCGCGCGGGGCTCGGCGCGGTGGGCAAGAACACCCTGCTGCTCCATCCGGAGGCGGGCTCCTGGTTTCTGCTCGGCGAGATCTTCACCACCCTCGATCTCGATCCCGACCAGCCGCTCGCGGATCTCTGCGGCAGTTGCACCCGCTGCCTGGAAGCCTGCCCCACGGGCGCGCTCGTCGAGCCCTACCGTTTAGACGCGAACCGCTGCATCAGCTACTGGACGATCGAGCACCGGGGGGAGTTTCCGCCGGGGATCGGGGAAGATCTCGACGGCTGGCTGTTCGGCTGCGACGCCTGCCAGGAGGCCTGCCCGTGGAACGCGGCGCCGCCCCCCGCCGATCATCCGGAATTCCGCTTACCGCCGGAGCGCGCCGAGCTCGACCTCGCCGGCCTGCTCGGGCTCGACCGCGAAGGCTACGTCGCCCGTTTTCGCGGCAGTCCGCTCAAACGGGCGAAGCTCGAAGGGTTGCAGAGGAACGCGCGCGCGGTAAGGCGTCCGCCGCCGTAGATTCAGTCTTCGGGCGTACGAAAACCTCGCTCTTTGGGTGTGCTCGTCCTGGGACCGCCGGCGTCTCGCCGGCACCGGCATCGAGCGACCTTGTGCGCTGAGCGCAGGGCGGTGGTTGATCCACCGAAAAGCGCCGGCGAGACGCCGGCGGTCCCAGGACAAGCACACCCGAGGGAAGAAATTACTTCGCCTTTGGGTTACCGGCGGCGGCTCCGATTCATAGACCGGAAACCTCCACCGCCACGCGCAACAGTTCCCCGACGCTCCAGGCCTGGGCCGGACAGCCGCGCGGCGCGTGAGGAGGCTCGGCGTCGAAGATCTCGGAGACGGTGCCGATTCCGGCCTCGGCGAGGTGCGGCGCGAACTTTTCGAGGATCTCGCGCCCTTGGCGCTTCCCTTCCTCGCCGCGCACCCGCACGAGCGCCGAAATGTACGGCCCAAGCAGCCAGGGCCAGACGGTCCCCTGGTGGTACGCGCCGTCCCTTTCGAGCGGGCCGCCTAGGTAGACCGGCCGATAGCGCGGGTCGTCGGCTGACAGCGTGCGCAGGCCGCGGGGGGTGAGCAGCTTCGTCTCGACTTGGGCGAGCATCCGCGCCGCTCGTTCCCTTTCGAGCAGTGGGAAAGGGAGCGAGAGGGCGAAGATCTGATTCGGCCGCACGCTTGCGTCTCTCCAATTCCCGTCGACGACATCGAACAGGCCGCCCGCCTCTTCGTTCCAGAAGCGTTCCGCGAACCGCTCGCGCACCTGCTCGGCGCGCAGGCGTAGCTCGGCCGCCCTTTCTTTCTGTCCGAACCGATCGCACAGCTCAGACGTGATCGCGAGCGCGTTGGCCCACAGCGCCTGGATCTCGACCGGAAGCCCCGATCGCGGGGTCACCACCCAATCGCCTACCTTCGCGTCCATCCAAGTGAGCTGGACCCCCGGCTCCCCGGCGTGAAGCAGTCCGTCGCTCTCCACCCGGATGCCGTGGCGCGTGCCGCGCTCGTGCCAGGCGAGGATGTCGGCGAAGACGGGCATCAGCTCGTCGCGCACGAACGCCGCGTCGCCCGTCGCTTCGAAATACTTCCACGCCGCGACAAAGAACCAGAGCGTGGCGTCGGCGGTGTTGTACTCGGGCGCCTCGTCGGGGGAGTCGGGAAAGCGGTTCGGCAACAGCCCTTCGCTCGTGGCTCGCGCAAACGAACGGAGGATGCCTTTCGCCTCGTCGAATCGTTGCGTCACCAGGCAGAGACCGGGCAGAGCGATCATCGAATCGCGCCCCCAGTCGGAAAACCAGGGGTAGCCGGCGATCACGGTCGAGAGCCCCGCGCCACGGCGGCCACGGCGAACCACGAAGGCGTCAGCCGCGAGCGCCAGGGCGCGAACGAACGGATCGGAATCGATGAACGGGGCGAGCAACTTTTCTCGCCTCTCGCGTTCAGCGTCGAATAGATCCCAGGCGTCGCCTCCCGCCGGCGGTGCGGTCGAGATCAGAACCCCGAGCCGCGCGCCGGGGGCTAGCTCGACCGCAATCGTTCCCGGCGTGAACAGATCCTCCTCGAAATCAAGGCCACGCTCGCGTTCCAAGTCGTATTCGAACCGACACCACCAATCGGGGCTCGCCGAGTAGGCGCCTCCTGGCACATTTAGGTGGACCGTGGGCAGGCCGTCGTAGCTTTGATATACGAGCGTGTCCGCTTCGAATGTTCCCCCGCGGTGGACGGAATCGTTCGCGTGCCCCAGCGAGTGGAAGTCGCGACCCGCGAAGAACGGCCGGAGCATCAGGCGGACAGCCCTCACCCCCGGCCCCTCTCCCAAAGGGGCCGGGGGTGAGGGCTGCGCAAGCTCGTACAGGACAAGAGTGGCGTTTTCGTCGCCCTCCAGATGGACCGCGGCGATCGTCTTAAGCAGCCGCGCCGTGCCGATCTCGTACTCCCAGGTGGGAAACAGATCCTGGCGGAAGCGCGCGAGATGCTCGAATCCGCGCGGATGGATCACGCCGGGGAAACGGTTCGCGCCGAGCTCGAACTTCTCCTCTCCAACCTCGACCGTCTCGTCCAGCCGCGACAGCAGCACCTTCCGCCCGCCCGGCGGCTCAGTCGCCGCGACCAGCAGGCCGTGGTAGCGCCGGGTGTGCGCGCCCGAGACGGTCGACGACGCCCAACCGCCGAGGCCGTTCGCCTCCAGCCATTCGAGCGCGGAGGATCGGGCGAAGTCGGCGCAGACATCGCGCTCGAAGGTCATGGCTACTCCCGGTCGCTAATCAGATCGGCGACCAACGCGGTCCAACCCGTCTGATGCGACGCGCCGACCCCGCGGCCGGTGTCGCCGTGGAAATACTCGTAGAACAGGACGTGATCCTTGAAGTGCGGATCGCGCTGCATCTTCTCGTCCGCGCCGAACACCGGCCGCCGGCCGTCCGCGTCGGGCAGGAACAAACTACCGAGCCGGCGGGCGATCTCGTCGGCCACTTCGCCGAGGTTCATCCTCACGCCGGAGCCCGTCGGGCACTCGATCGAAAAGTCGTCGCCGTAGTAGGAATCGAAGCGGCGCAGCGACTCGACGATCAGATAGTTGACCGGAAACCAGACCGGCCCGCGCCAGTTCGAGTTGCCGCCGAACAGGCCGGATTCCGATTCGCCCGGCTGGTAGTTGACCGAGAAACGCTGGCCGTCGACTTCGAGCACGTACGGGTGCTCGGCGTGATGGCGCGAGAGGGCGCGCACGCCGTGCGGCGAGAGGAACTCCGTCTCATCGAGCACCTTCTTGAGCACGTTGCTCAAACGGTGGCGGCGCAGCAACGAAAGCAGTCGCCGCTCGCCCTTGCCCGGCTCGTGGAAGCGCGAAACCAACTGCGCCAAGTCCGGCCGATAGTTGAGAAACCAGTTCAGCCGCATGGCGAAGCCCGGGAGCTTCTCCAGCAGCTCGGCGTCGATCACCTCGACCGCGTACATCGGGATCAGCCCGACCATCGAGCGAACCCGCAGGCGCTCGTGCCGGCCGTTGGGCAGGTGGAGCACGTCGTAGAAGAACTGGTCTTCCTCGTCCCAGAAGTCGATCGCTTCGCCTCCCTCGCCGCCCAAGTTCGCGAGTGCCGCGGCGATGTAGAGGAAATGCTCGAAGAATTTGGTCGCGATGTCCTCATAGACCGGGTTGACCAGCGCCAGCTCCAGCGCGATCCGCATCAGGTTCAACGAGTACATCGCCATCCAGCCGGTGCCGTCCGCCTGGTCGATCTGCCCCCCCGTCGGCAGCACCGAGCTGCGATCGAAGACGCCGATGTTGTCGAGCCCGAGGAACCCGCCTTGGAAGACGTTCCGCCCCTCGGCGTCCTTGCGGTTCACCCACCAGGTGAAGTTGAGCATCAGTTTGTGGAACACCCGCTCCAGGAACGCGCGGTCGGGACGGCCGTGGAGCTTCCGATCGATCTCGTAGACCCGCAAAGCCGCCCAGGCATGCACGGGAGGGTTGACGTCGCCGAAAGCCCACTCATAGGCCGGCAACTGGCCGTTCGGGTGCATGTACCACTCGCGGGTGAGCAGCACGAGCTGCTCTTTCGCCCATTCCGGATCAAGCTCTGCGAGCGGCACGCAATGAAACGCCAGGTCCCAGGCCGCGTACCAGGGATACTCCCAGGCATCCGGCATCGACATCACGCGCGAGTTGTTGAGGTGCTTCCACTCGCTGTTGCGGCCGTGCTTGCGCTGGGCCGGCGGCGGGGGCTGGCCCGGGTCGCCCGCCAGCCACTCGGGGATGTCGATCAGGTAGAGCTGCTTGCTCCAGAGCAGTCCGGCATAGGCTTGGCGCTGCACCCGGCGCGCTTGCGGGTCGCTCGAAGCGCTCGGCAGCGCGGCATAGAACGCATCGGCCTCGGCGCGGCGGCTGGCGAACGTCGCGGCGAAATCGATAAATGGCTGGGCGTCGACTTTGCGCGCCAGGCGGAGCCGGAAGATCTCCGATCCGCCGGCCGGAATCTCGACGTCGAACCGGGCGGCCATCTTCGTTCCCTTCGGCTCGGCATGGACCGCCGCACGGTTGCCGTGGATCACCGCCTCGTGAATCCCATCTTTATAGATGCCGCCGCCGAGGACTCCCGCCAAGCCGAACAGCTTCGGCACGTTCGTCTCGTTCTCGCAGAACAGCAGCTCCGGCGCCCCTTCGATCGCGAGAAACATCGTGCCGATCTCCGGATGATCGGCACGCACCCTGCCGCCGTCTTCCGAAAAAGCCGGCTTCGCCGCGGTCGAACGCCCCCACGACCAAATGTTGCGGAACGTGAGCTGCGGCAGCACGGTGAGCTTCGCCGCTTCCGGGCCGCGATTGATGACCTCGATCTCGATCAACAGATCCTCGGCGTCGGACTTGGCCGAGCGCAGGCAGACGTCGAAGTAGCGATCCTCGGCAAACACGCCGGTGTCGATCAGCTCGAACTCCGGATCGAGCTTGCCGCGCCGCCGGTTCTCCTCGACCAGCCAGCCGTACGGGTACTCCCCCTGCGGATACTTGTAGAGCATCTTCAGGTACGAGGATGTGGGGGTGGCGTCCAGGTAGTAATAGACCTCCTTCACGTCTTCGCCATGGTTCCCCTCCGGGCCGGCGAGACCGAACAGCCGCTCCTTCAAGATCGGATCGCGGCCGTTCCAGAGCGCGAGCGAAAAGCAGAGCAGCTGGTGCTCGTCGGAGATCCCGGCCAGGCCGTCCTCCCCCCAGCGATAGGCGCGGCTGCGCGCATGGTCGTGAGGAAAGAAATCCCACGCGGTGCCGTGCGGGCTGTAGTCCTCCCGCACGGTGCCCCACTGGCGCTCGGAGAGGTAAGGCCCCCACTGGCGCCAGGGCTTCTCGCCCCGGTCCGCCTCGGCGATCCGGCGGCGTTCGGCGTCGGTCTCGGTGGTCATGGCGTCCGCCGTAAGGCACAGCGAATGGTGTTGGTTCCGATTAGCTCCCTCATTCGTCGGTCTCGGTGGTCTCCGCCATCAGGTCGTCGGCCGTGCCGCGCCGAACCTCTCCGCGATCGAGCTCAGTCCTGGCCTGTTCGATGCCGGCTGCGAGATCTTCACGACGATGCTCTCTCTGTCGATTGCGGACGATCTCGATCAGCTTTCCCTGCTGCTCGTCCGGCAAACCTTCGACGATCTCGAGAGCCTGCTGAAACGTCACAGTCGCCGAGCTTGGCATGTTCGAAGCCTCCGGATCGACGGCAGCCGATCGCAACGCCATCATAGAGCGAGAGAGGGTCTGCGGCGGGCGAACGTAGAAGCTTTTCCTGGGACCGTCGGCGTCTCGCCGGCCGCGCATGCCGCCGAACGGCACCGGGTATGATTCAACCTCCGAGAGGCGGGGAGACCGCTCTTGCGGCGGAAAGTCGGAGCGTCGCGGCAGTCCCGGCCGGCATACCGGCGGCCGTCTCCGGCATGTCGGCGGCCGTCGCCGACACTCCGGCAGTCATCGCCGACACATCGGCGGTCGTCGCCGACGTCCCGACAACCGCCACCAATCGGGCGGCGGTCGCCGTGCGCATGGTAGAATTCGCACGAACAAACTCATGAGCTGTCGAGGCGCAGAATGTCGCGTCTTGTTGCACGCCCCGGCGCAACCGGAGCGTTTCCCGGGGAGGCGCCTATGGCGAAGATCGCGCTGGCGGACATGATCGAGGAGCTGCGGAACGAGCTCCAGGACGCGGTCCAGCGGGGGAGGCAGCGAAGTGTCCGCTTCGAGCTGGGCGAGGTGACGCTCGAGGCGGAAGTTGCCCTGTCGGTCGAAGGCGAGGGGAAAGGGAGCGTCAAGTTCTGGGTGTTCGGTGGTGCCGAGGCTAAGGCGAGCGCGGGGAAGACCCAAACCCATAAGCTGATCCTCAAACTGCTGCCCTTCGAAGAGACCTCCGATACATCGGGTAAGCCAGCCGCCAAGAAGAAGCTCCTACTGCGTCGCTGAGGAGGGTGGCCCATCGACCTTCGCTGCTTCGTCAAGGTGCTGCCGTCGCCGGACGACGAGTCCGCAGGCGGCACCGGATATTTGATCAGTCGCGATCGCGTGCTGACCGCGGCGCACGTCGTGGCCGAGTCCGACCACGTAGCGATCCTCTTCGACCTCGACGATCGCGTTGGAGAACTAGGCCGTTCGAAGAAGACGATCAGAAAGCCGCACGGCGCGAAAGTCCGCTGGCGTGGGGAAGAGAGTTGCGACATCGCGCTTCTGATGCTCGACGAGCCCGTTCCTTTCGAAGTGCAGCCGCCGAGATTCGCCGAAGCGAGCCTCGCCAGCGCGGCCCGTTGGGAATCCCGGGGCTGGGCGGCAGCTGCCGAGGACGAACCTCTCGTTCGCGATTCGTTGATCGATCTCCACGGTGAGGCTGCAGCATTCCTTGCAGGGCAGAAGCGCTGCCAGCTGACGATTGAGGCCCACTTGACTGAGATCGACCTCTGGTCGGGTATCTCGGGCGCTGCCGTGTTCGAGCGAGATGCCCCGCGCCGCCTGTTGGGGGTCATTGCCGAGGCCTTGCCGAGCTTCGAGAACGTACTCCATGCCTGCCCGATTGCGGGTGCGCTCCGGAGCGAGAGTTTCCGCGCCGCGCTGGGCTCCAAGATCGCTCTCGAACGCCGCGAGCAACTCACCCAGGACGTAGAGCGAATTCTATCGACGCCCCCCCGGAAGGCCGCGGAGGCGATCGCCGGCCGCCGCCCGGATTGGTTGGCCCGGTTTGGGGAAGAGGGTGCGGTCGGGCTCACCGACGAGTTGTTGTTCACCGCCGACGTTGTCGACGTGCTCGTCGAGCTCAATCATACGCATAACCAACTTTGGGTTACGGAGCAACCACCCCGCGCCACCGCCGCTACGATCGCGGCCGTTGTGGCTCGTATTGCACCGCTCCTCGTGCAGGCTGGCTGGTTGCACGCCTTGCCGAGCCAGAGCGGGGGTGCGTTGCTGCGGTTGCCGATCACCACCGCGACGATCGCCGAGCTTGCGGTCGCGGGCTTCGAAGGCAGGCCGAGCGATTGGCGCCCTCGGGGCTTGGAGTATCCCGACGGGCGGAGCCGCTTACCCCTGCCGCAAGAGATGGGCTTCGATGTGGACGGCGAGAGAGCTGTGCATGCTTATGGGGAGCACCTCGAAAGGAGTTTCCTTACGTCCGAGGATCGGGGACTGTTGGAGCGGCGGCGGCGCAAGCCCGGGGGCGAGCGATCAGCCCTCGATCGCACTTTTGCGCTGGTCGATGACGAACTTGCGTATCAGGCCGAGCACGGCGATCATCCGATGCGTCGATACCTTCTCTACGACGAGATCTTCGCCCGCGAGAACGCGCCGTTCTTGGGCGAGATCCGCCAGCGGTTGAAATCCATCCACCTGGTCGAAATGACCGGCGACGACCTGCTTGGAGAGCGACGGATCAGCCGGCCCCTGCGCGATCTGGTCGCGCGCTACGCCGAAACGGACGAACCCCGCGAAGAGCGAAAGGTGAATCTTTGAGATATCTCTCCTTCGACCCCGGTCACCACTTGCGCGTCGAGGCTTACGGGACACTTCCCGAGACGGTCCACGTCTTCGATGGGGCCTCGAAAGAGGCGATCAATGCGGCGCTCGCGGCCGGTCGGCCACTTCTCGTTCGGGGCGAGCCGGGAACCGGTAAGAGCCAGCTTGCGCGGGCGGCGGCGGCGGCGCTCGGTCGCGCGTTTCTTCCGTTTACCGTCGATGCCCGCACGGAGGCTCGCGACCTGCTCTACACGGTGGACACCGTTGCGCGGCTTGCGGAGGCGCAGATCGTCGGGCACCTTCCAAGAGCTGCGGAGATCGACGTTCGCGAGTACCTGGACGAGGAGCGATTCACGACACCCGGGCCGATCTGGTGGGTGTTCGAATGGGAGAGCGCCGAGCGCCAGGCCGAGCGAGCGCACGCCGCGCCGCCCTGGACGCCCAAGGGGTGGAGCAAGGAGAAAGGCGCAGTGCTCCTGATCGATGAGATCGACAAGGCCGATCCTGCGGTGCCGAACGGACTGCTGGAGGCGCTCGGCCAGGGGCAGTTTCGGACGCCGTGGGGCGCTTCGGTTGCGAGTCCGGAGGATGCTCCGTCGCCGCTCGTCGTCCTCACGACGAATGAGGAGCGTGCTTTGCCGGACGCTTTCGTCCGCCGCTGCCTCGTCCTTCAGCTCGGTTGGCCGGCAGGGCGCGCGGCGTTGATCGAGGCGCTGGTCGGCCGCGGCCGGGCGCATTTTCCGCTCCTGGCCGAAAGCTTCCTGCGAACCGCCGCGGAGATGGTCGCCGAGGATCGGGAGGCGGTCGCCGACCGCGGACTCTGCCCCCCGGGGGGCGCCGAGTATCTCGATCTCCTCCGCGCGGTCGTGCGCCAGTGGCCCGACGACCCGGAACGCCAGAACGCCGGGCTCGGACGGATTCGCGCGTTCGCCCTGCGTAAGCATCCGGAGGAGTTCGTAGGATGAATCCGGGCTGGGCCGCCACAACCGGTCGTGCCGACCTTCTGCGCGCTTACATCGCAGGAGGCGAGGAGGCACTCGGAGCGGTGGCCCGGATGTTGGCGTACGAGGAGCGCGCCCCCGTGTCGATGCGCCAGGAGTCAGGGTTAGGCCGTGAAGCGGCCTCTGTGGCAGATTCTCAACTCGCGGGGAACGAGCTGCCCGTGGCCGAGCGGGCGCCAGTTCCGTTCTGGGTGATCGACCGAGTCGAATACCTTGCGCCCGAGCCACCGCCCCAGCCGAGCCACCGCGTTGAGCCGATCCTCGGCACGGATGACCTAGGGTTGAGCCCTGGTTTCCCGCCGGTGCCGTTGTCGCTTGTTTCGGACGCCCGTCTCTGGGCCGCGGTCCGGCGCCGGCTCAGTTCATCAGCCCCGAGCCGTCGAGTGGACGTGCCGCTCCTCGCCGAGCGCTGGGGTCGCGGCGAGATCGCTCGCGAGATTCCGTTCCGCCCACTCGCTTCTTGGGCGCCGCGGGTCACCGTGCTCGTCGATCGCAGTGTGCACCTGATCCCCTTCTGGCACGACCAAGACAGGCTGGTCGGCCAGTTGCGTCGGCAGCTCGGCGTGAGTGCGATCCACGAGGTCTCTTTCCAGGAGGGCGCTGATCGGCCCTGGCGTGAGCACCGGCGCCGCTGGCGCGAGGTTCCGGTTGTGGACGGCGCTCGTGTTCTCGCGCTCGGTGACCTTGGTTTCCTGTCCAATGGGTCGCGCCGCCGGCTCTGGGCGGCAGTCGGCGAACGTCAGCGCCGAGCTGGGGCGGATCTGTCCGCGTTCGTGCCTTGCCCGGCGGAACGTTGGCGGGCGGGGCTCGCGCATTCCTGGGGCGCCGTTTCTTGGGAGCGGCCAGGGCGAATTGCCGCCGTCGCGCCATTACTCGCGGAAGAGGCCCCCCTGGCCCGTGCCGAACGCTTGCTCGGCCTCCTTTCGTTCGCCGCGCGCATCGAACCGGGCCTGTTGCGCGCGGTGAGGCGGCTTTTATCCGCCCAGAGTGCCGACGCAGGCACGGAGGCGGATGCCTGGAACCATCCGGAAGTGGCTGGTGGATTTGCGCCGGCCGCGAGCATTTCGACTAACCTGAGATTGCGCCTTCAAGAGCGTTTCGCGGCTGAGCCCGAACCGATTCAGCGAGGTGTCGTCGCGGCGATTCGGGCTTGGCGTGCGGGCCAGCCGGAGGAGATCTGGCACAGCGAGGTGCTCAGTCTGTCGGCCGCGGGCCTTCTTCCGGAAGGGGCGCTCCTGCCGGGCGAAGTGGAAGCAGCCGAGGCGTTCTGGCGGCGCGTTGTGGAGACGTGCGAGCGCGGATCCGATCAGGCGTCGTCGGTTGCGCGAGCCGTCCGCGGCTTCGTGAGGCGCTCGGTGCGCGAGAGGGTGCCGGGGAGGGCCTGGAACGACCAGCGCTGGAAGCCATTACTCTGGCGGGCGTGGAATGCGGTTTGGGACGGCGAAGGCCCCCCGCCCATTCCCGAAGGTGTCGGGCCGGAGGTGTTCGGTCCCGTGGGCGAAGGCGAACCGATCCGCTGGCAGGTCTGGCAGATCGGCTGCGGGCTGAGCTTCGTTCCCGCGGGGCCGGTACCGGGGATGTACTCGCTCCCCGCGGCGGGAAGCCTGCTCGCCGAGCTCGAATCGGGTAACGGGCAGGTGGCACGTCACGAAGCGGGTGTCCGATGGGCCACGCCCCGGCCGCTCGGCGAAGGGGTCGACCTGCCGCGCCCCTCTTTTTTTACCCTCCGCACCGACCGCACCGTAGCCATTCTCCGTTGCCTCAACCGGCCGTCCTGGGCGAACGCCATGGGCCGCGACCGCTACGGTCTCTGGGCGAGTTTCGCGGTCGGACAAGCCGAGCAGCGAATGCGTTGGATTCCCCCTGGCCGGTTTTGGATGGGCTCTCCCAAGGATGAGCCGGGTCGCCACGGGGACGAGGGGCCGCGGCATCTGGAAGCGATTTCGGAAGGTTTCTGGCTCGGAGAGACGCCCTGCACGCAGGCTCTCTGGCAGGCAGTGATGGGCTATAACCCGAGCCAATTCAAGTCGCCTGCCCGACCGGTCGAGAAGATAAGCTGGGGGGACTGCCAGAAGTTTCTCGAAAAGCTTGGCGGAGAAGAATGGGGCGAAAAATGGCGCTTGCCCACAGAAGCCGAATGGGAGTATGCCTGCCGAGCTGGGACGGAGACGGCGACATATGCAGGGCCGATCGAAATCCTGGAAGAGACACATGAGTCGGCGTTGAAAAGGATCGCCTGGTACGGAGAGAACAGTGGCGGAGAAACCCACCCGGTCGGGAAAATGGCCCCGAACCTCTGGGGCCTCAATGACATGCTGGGCAACGTGTACGAGTGGTGCCAAGACCTTTGGTCCGCCGACTACAGCGCCGAGCACAAGAACTCGACGCGGGTGTTCCGCGGCGGCTCGTGGTCCTCGTCCGCGCGGGTCGTCCGGGCGGCGTATCGGCCTCCCGACGACCCGTCGTCCCGCGTCAGCTACTTGGGCTTCCGCCTTGCCCGAGGTCAGTCGGTGCTCTGGCAGGAGGCGGAGTTCAGGGGCGAAGAGCGTCCGGACCGAGGTCGGCCGAAGCGCGGGGCGTGGTCGGAGAGGTAAGGCGAATGAATGCCCTTACACTCGGCTTCTTGGGCCGTCATGAAGATCGCTGTCCAGCAGAGGTAGGCGGGAGATCAGCCGCTCGGATTGCCCCCATCCTATCCTTCTCCCGGAGCCACCAACCGGGGGAAGGGATTCTTCGTTTTGCGCCCGGGGTTATTCGAGGGAGGGACGTCGCATGACTCGCTCCCACCCACTCGACCAGGGCTGTCCGCCCGCCTGGGCTTCCGGGTGGGGAGAAGACAAGTTCGGGATTTTCGTGGAATTCACGATCGCTGGCGCTATGCAGAGGATGCGCTGGATCGGGCCGGGAACGTTCTGGATGGGTTCGCCAGAAGACGAACCCGAAAGGCATCTGGATGAGGGACCGCGGCATTTGGAGACAATCGAAGAGGGTTTCTGGCTGGCCGACACGCCCTGCACGCAGGCGGTCTGGGCGGCGGTGATGGAAGAGAATCCGAGCTACTTTCAGGATCCCGATCGACCGGTTGAGCAAGTAGACTGGAGGGGTTGCCAGGAATTCTGTCGAAGGCTTGGGGAGCAGACCCGCGAACCGGGCTGGCGGTTGCCAACGGAGGTCGAATGGGAATTCGCGTGCCGTGCCGGAACAGAGGAAGCGACCTACGCAGGACCGGTTGATGTCCTAGATCCGAGCAACGTTTCGATTCTGAATCCCATCGCCTGGTATATGGCCAATAGCGGAGCTGACTATGACCATAACGTAGCTGAAAATTTGCCGTGGTGGCCGGAGATTCAAGTTGAACTAGCCAAAGGTGGCACACGTCGAGTGAAAACAAAGATGCCCAACGCCTGGGGACTCTACGACACGCTAGGCAACGTCTGGGAGTGGTGCCAAGACCTGTGGTCAAGAAACTATAGTGAGTCGGCCGGAGGATTTGAGAAGGTAGTCCGGGGAGGTTCGTGGCTCTCCCGCGCACAGTATGTTCGAGCAGCGTTTCGTCACGCTGAAGACCCTTGGATGCGGCGGTTCAGCCTCGGATTTCGATTTGCCCGAGATTAAGATGCGCTTTAGCTCCAGGTGGTAGGCGTAGTCGCGCACCCACCGAGCAAGCCCGGTGTACACTTGCCGCCTGGAGAGTCGGGCGGCTCTTGTTGCCGCCGCTCCTGTCGAACCGAATCAGGTGTGAAGACATGAATTTCGAGGTGCTGCGATGCTGCCGAAGCGCAACTCCCGTCTGACCACTCCGTTCGTCCGCGAGGGCGGAGTGCTCCGTGAAGCGACTTGGGACGAGGCCCTGGAGCGGGTCGCCGCGGGCTTTGCCCGGGCGATCGAGAAGGGCCGGGCTACGGGCCAATCGCCGTTCGGGTTGTTCTCCTGCTCGAAGACCACCAACGAGATGAACTACACGGCGCAAAAGTTCACTCGGGCGGTCATGGGCAGCAACAACATCGACAGCTGCAACCGAACGTGACACGCCCCTAGCGTCGTCGGTCTGGCGACGGTCTTGGGAGCAGGAGGCAGCACCAGCTCGTACCGCGAGGTGGAGGACTGCGATCTGATCATCTTGTGGGGCAGCAACGCCCGCGAGACGCATCCGATCTTCTTCCATCACGTCTTGAAGGCGCTCCACAAGGGGGCGAAGCTGATCGTGGTCGATCCGCGGCGGACGACGTCCGCCCAGTGGGCCGACACCTGGCTCGGGATCGACGTCGGCACCGACATCGCGCTCGCCAATGCGATCGGCCGCGAGATCATCGCGAACAGCTGGCACCACCGGGATTTCGTCGAGAACTCGACCAGCGGGTTCGAGGCCTACAAGGCGCACGTCGACCGTTACACCCTGGAGCATGCCGAGGAGTTGACGGGAGTGCCGGCCGCCCTGATTCGCCAGGCGGCGGAGATGTATGCCAAGGCGGGCCGGGCCGAGCTTTGTTGGACGCTCGGGATCACCGAGCACCGGCACGGGGTGGACAACGTCGTTGCCCTGATCAATCTCGCGCTGCTGACCGGCCACCTCGGCCGCTACGGCTCGGGGTTGAATCCCCTGCGCGGCCAGAACAACGTCCAGGGTGGGGGCGACATGGGCGCGCTACCCGATCGGCTGCCCGGGATTCAGCACGTCGAAAACGCCGAGCTGCGACAGAAATTCGAGCGCGCCTGGGGCGTTTCGATTCCGCCGAAGAAAGGGTGGCATCTCTCCGAGATGTTCGAAGCGATGGAGCACGGCCAGCTCGATACGCTGTACGTGATCGGCGAAAATCCGGCCGACTCCGAAGCCGACCGCCATCGGGCGCTCGGACTGCTCAAGGGGCTCGAAATGCTGGTGGTCCAGGACATCCTGTTCACCAAGACCGCCGAGATCGCCGACGTGGTGCTGCCCGCCGCGGCCGGCTGGTGCGAGTCCGAAGGGACTGTTACCAGCAGCGAGCGGAAAGTGCAGCGCGTGCGCCGCGCGGTGGCGCCGCCCGAAGGGGTTCGCGACGACCTGGACGTGCTGTTCGATCTCGCGCGTCGGCTCGGCCACGCCTGGGGCGAGCCGGTGGCGGAAAAGGTGTGGGACGAGCTGCGGAGTTTGAGCCCCGTGCATGCCGGGATGACCTACCGGCGCCTGGAAGAGATGGGCGGCATTCCCTGGCCCTGCTATGACGAGCAGCATCCAGGCGAGCTGTTCCTGCATGCGCGCCTTTGGGAACGGCCGGTGCTCGGGCCGCGGGCGCCGTTTTCCTGCGTCGAGCAGGTGGACCCCGCCGACCCGCTGGACGAGGACTTCCCGCTCCGCCTGACCACCGGGCGTCATCTCGATTCGTACAACACCGGCGTCCAGAGCGGCGGCTACAACTACCCGCGGCGGCGCGGCCCGACGATCGACTTGGCGCCCGAGGACGGGCAACGCTGGGGGGTGGCCGAGGGGGAGACCGTGAAGATCAGCTCGCGGCGCGGCTCGGTGCTGGCGCCGGTGCGGTTCGACAACGGCCTGCGTCCCGGGCTTGCGTTCATGACGCTCCATTTCCCGGACCAGATGGCGACCAACGATCTGACCCTCGATTCGGTCGATCCGCGCTCCGGCACCGCAGAGTTCAAGGCGACCGCCATCCGATTGGATCGCGTTCCGGAGGAGGTCCATGCGTAGGGGCGCACGGCCGTGCGCCCTCTTCCGGTACGCTTCGTGCCAGACCTAGGAGAACTGTTTGGATCTGCATTTCACCCAGGATGAGCCGACCGCCGACGAGCGGGCCGCGGTCGACGCCGAGCTGGGCGCGCCGCAAACCGGCTGGACCGGTGGCGCGCGCGACAGCGCGGCGGACGGGCGCACCTCCGGCGGCGGCTTGGCGGCCCAGGCGCGCCCCCGGCTGCTGCCGACGCTGCATGCAATCCAATCGCGGATCGGCTGGATCAGCCCCGGGGCTCTGAACTACGCGAGCCTGCGCTTGGGGCTGCCGCCCGCGGAGACCTACGGCGTCGCCTCGTTCTACGGTCTGTTCTCGACCGTGCCGCGACCGCCGGTCGTGGTCCACGTCTGCGACGACATCGCCTGCCGCGCGCGCGGCGCGGAAGAGATGCTCGAAGTCCTGGGCTCGACCGGAGTGATCCCGTCGTCCGCCACCTGGCTGCGCAGCCCCTGCCTCGGCCTGTGCGAGCGGGCGCCCGCCGCGCTGCTCACGGTGGCCGGAGGGGCGCACGGCGAGCGGGTGATCGCCCCGGCGACGGTGCAGTCGATCCGCGGCGCGCTGTCCGATCCGAACGTCTCGGGCGCGCCGGACGTCCTCTCGACCGAGCGGTCGGTGCCCCAAGCCGGGCAGCCCCAATTGCAGCCAAACTTGCGGCTGCTTTCGCGCGTCGGCCGGGTCGACCCGGGCAGCCTCGACGCCTACCTCGCGACCGGCGGTTACTTCGGCCTCGCCAAGGCGTTCGAGATCGGCCCCGAGCGGGTGGTCGAAGAGGTGCTCGCCAGCAAGCTGCTCGGCCGCGGCGGGGCGGCGTTTCCCGCCGGGAGGAAGTGGCAGAGCGCGCGTGATACGGGGCGGATGCCGCTGCTGGTCTGCAACGCCGACGAGTCGGAGCCGGGGACCTTCAAGGACCGGGTGCTGATCGAGGGCGACCCGTTCGCGCTGATCGAGGCGATGACGATCGCGGGCTACGCGATCGGCGCCGAGCTGGGCTACCTCTACCTGCGCGGCGAGTATCCGCTCGCCTGGGAAAAGATGGAGCACGCGCTCGAAACAGCGCGCAAGAGCGGCCACCTCGGTACGGATATTCTGGGCAAAGGCGTCCGCTTCGACATCCAGCTGTTCCGCGGCGCGGGGGCCTATATCTGCGGCGAAGAGACGGCGCTGTTCAACTCGATCGAAGGGTACCGCGGCGAGCCGCGCAACAAGCCGCCGTTCCCGACCCAATCGGGTTTGTTCGGCCGTCCAACCGTGGTCAACAACGTCGAGACGCTGGTGAACGTGCCCTGGATCCTGCGCGAAGGGGGCTCGGCGTTCGCCGCGATCGGCACCCCCGGTTCGACCGGCACGAAACTGTTCTGCCTCTCCGGCGCCGTGGCACGGCCGGGGGTGTACGAAGTGACGTTCGGCGCCACCTTGCGCGAGATGCTCGATCTCGCGGGAGGGACCACAGGCGAGTTGCGCGCGATCCTGATGGGCGGGGCGGCCGGCGGTTTTCTCGGTCCGGCCGATCTCGACACGCCGCTAACCTTCGAAGGGCTGCGCGCGGCGGGCGCGGCGCTCGGTTCGGGCGTGATCCTGGCGTTCGACGAGACGGTCGATCTGGCGGACATCCTGGTACGCATCGCCGCGTTCTTCCGCGACGAATCGTGCGGCCAATGCGTCCCCTGCCGGGTGGGCACGGAACGGCAGGAAGAAATCTTGGAGCGCCTGGTGAGGAAGCGGCCGATCGGCTCGACGGATCAGGAGATCGCGCTGCTCAAGGAGATGGGCCAGGCGATGCGCGACGCGTCGATCTGCGGCCTCGGCCACACCGCATCTTCGGCGATCGAATCGGCGCTCTCTCGGTGGAGGATCTTTTCGTGATCGAAACGCTGCCCCAGGCCAATCCGGTCGACGCGCCCGACCTGCGCATTCCGGTCCCGCGCGGGCCGCTGCCGATCCTGCCCGACCGGCCGGCGCGGCGCACGGTGGAGATCACGATCGACGGCCAGACGGTCGCGGCGGAGGAAGGGACGACGATCCTCCAAGCCGGGCGTGAGATCGGCATCGATACCCCCACGCTCTGCTACCTGGAGACGCTCGAACCGGTCAACGTCTGCCGCATCTGCGTCGTCGAGCTGGAGGGGTCGCGCACTCTGGTGCCGGCCTGCTCGCGCAAGGTCGAGCCCGGAATGGTGATCAAGACCGACTCCGAGCGCGTCCGCCTGTCGCGCCGGATGGTGCTCGAATTTCTTGCTTCGTCGGTCGACGTCTCGACCGCGCCCGCGATCCAGGAGTACATGGTCCGGTACGACGCGAAGCCGGAACGCTTCGGCCCGCCCGCGCCGCGCGCGGCGGCGGGGGAGCGCGACGCGGCGCGCGCCGGAGCGCACGAGACGGGCAACGGAGCGACCGCCGGCACGGTGCATCAGCCGGTCAAAGTCGACAACGACCTCTACGTCCGCGACTACAGCAAGTGCATCCTCTGCTACAAGTGCGTCGAAGCCTGCGGCGAGGACGCCCAGAACACCTTCGCCATCGCGGTCGCCGGCCGCGGCTTCGACGCCCGGATCTCCACCGAATACGCGGTGCCGCTCCCCGATTCCGCCTGCGTCTACTGCGGCAACTGCATTGCGGTCTGCCCGACCGGAGCCCTGATGGGCAAGATCGAGCACGACCACCGCGCGGCAGGCACCTGGGACGAACCCAAACAGACCGAGACCGACACGATCTGCCCCTACTGCGGCGTCGGCTGCACGCTCACCCTCCACGCCCAGGACGATCAGATCGTCAAGGTCACCTCGCCGCTGGATCAGTTCGTGACCTCGGGGAACCTGTGCGTCAAGGGGCGGTTTGGTTGGAGCTTCGTGCGGGGGGATCGGCGGTAAGCGACACAGCTCGCACCCAGGAGCCCAGCTGTAACGACAAGGGCGAACCCGCGAAGGCTCGCCCTTTCGCTTTCACCACCAGAAGGCTATTACCGCGCTTCGGCGAAGTACTCGTGCGTGTCGGCGTTGTCGATCGCCCGGCTCGGGTTCGAGGTCGCGAGGCTGCGGCAGGCGCTCTGGCCGTAGGCCCAGTCGTCGGTTCCGGCCACGGCGGTAAAGTGGCTGGTCTCGTGAACCAGGGTGCCGCCTTTGGAATCGGTGCCGGTCAGAGGCGCCGCCCAGAAGGCGCCGCAAAGGTGGATCTTGTACGGCTGGTTCGGAAAGACGTAGGCGTACGAGCTGTCCGTGCAGTCGCAGTAGAAGGTGACGGTCTTGGTCGAGAAGACGTTGTAGATGCTGTTGTAGTGGCTATTGACCGTGCTGTAGCGGCTCGCGTTGTAGGCACCGAACCAGGTGGTCCAGGCCGTGCCGGTCGTGCCGGCGTTGGTGAACGCCTTGGCCCGCTGCGCCATGGTCTCGGCGGCGCCGAGCGCGCTGCGCAGGGTGGTCTGGCGCGAGCTGGAGCAGCTCACATATCCGGGAGTGACGAAGTTGCCCGCGGCATCGGCTTCCGCTTGGGCTTGAGCGAGGTAATCCACGAAGTCCGAAGCGTCGCGGTCGATCGCGATCGAGACGGAGTTCGAGGCGCGCTTGGAGGTCCCTTCGTCGCCGCGCAGGCGGAAGGTGTACTCGCCGGTGCGCGAGATGTCATACGCGGCCGTCAGCTCGACCTTGGCCCGAACGAAGCCGCCCGCCGGAATGGTGACCATGTCTTCGGCCCGCGGCGCGGCCCACTTGGTCAGCCGGCCGATGTAGGCGACCGCCTGGCCGTCGCGTTGGACGTCGAACAGGTTGGCGAAGATCCCGCGCACGGGGGTCTGCCAGTAAGGCAGCGAGATCGCCTGCGCCGAGGTATTCCGGAGCGTCACTCGAAGGGTGACGTCCTCGTTCGCGCCGATCGAGGCGCGATCCGCGTTAAGCCGGCTGGATAGGCCGTTCTCCGCCGCCGCCGCCGTGAGGGTGCCAGCCGCGAAAACGGCCGTTGCTACAATGAGACACTTTGCTCCACGAATCATTCCGACCTCCTTCCTCCCAAGGGGGAGGCAAACTGACGCCGCATCATGCGGCGTTGTCGGTGATGTTGGGGATACGCGCTACGGCCAAGGGGGAAAGCGGCGGGAGTGTACGGACGCCCCAGAGAGCTGTCAATTGGCAACACCGGTCTACGGTTCGGTTATAACCAGGCGCTCGATGCCGAACAACTCCTAGGCCGTCCTGGCGAGCCAGCGCTCCGTTTCTGATACCCCCGGGTGCTCGATTCGCCGACGCACGTCGAGGGCACGGGAAAACGCCCGCCGGGCAAGCTCCCTCTCGCCGTTGGCGAAGTAGGCCTCGCCCCAGGCCTGCGCCGCGTCGGCCTCGCCCCACGCGTAACCGCAGTCCGGATGGGCGGCCAGGTCCAACGCTTCCCGCGCGGCCTGGATCGCCTGGGGAGGGTCGGGCCAGACCAGCCGGATGCGGGAGAGAACGATTAACAGCTCGATGCGGAGAAGCCCATAGCCGCAGGCCACTGCGTGGATGAGACCGGTTTCCGCTTCGCCGAGGGCGGCCTGGGTGTCGCCGCGGGCGAGCAGGTGCCGCGCCGCGAGGAGGTGCGCCGTGATGATCCACTGCATGTCGCCAGTGCGCGAGGTCCAGGCACGGATCTCGTCGAGGTGGGGCGTGGGGTCTTGGCCCTCGGCCAGGTCGATGCGGGCCAGCAGCGCGTGAAACCACGGAGAATTGTGATTCAGACGATTCCGGTTGGAAGTTTCCAGGCCGTTCTCCGCGAGAGTGCGGGCGGCGGCGAGGTCGCCCAGATCCAGAAGGTGAGGGGTCTGCCTCGAACCAACAAACCAGTCTAGATGTCCACCTCCCAGCCCGGTCGCGACGGCGAAGTCGGCGCGCGCTGCGGTGACATCGCCCAAATCGTGAGCAATGTTTGCCCTATAGGCGAGACATTCTTTCTGCGCGCGGTCATCCTGTACCGCCTTGGCCTGGTCCAGGGCGTCAGCCGCGAACCGCCGCGCTTCGGCCAAGCGGCCGAGGAGGAAGGCTACATCGCTGGAGTTCCGGAGCCCCATTAATGTCGGCATTGGCATGTCGAGCGACTTCAACCAAAAATCGTCGAGCTGTCGGATCGTTCGCGCCTCCGCGAGCCGCCCGAGCCTCCCTGCGAACAAGCTGAGTTCGTTGGCAAGAAGCGCCCGCTCCCGCAGCGCCATCGTAGTGCCGAGGTCTTCGGGCCGGCCGGTCGGGCTGAAGGCGGCAAGGATGCGATGGCCCCGCTCGTATTCGCCGAGAACCCATCCGAGGTGCCGGAAGGCACCCAACCCGTACCTGAAAAGGTCAAACGCCTCCTGCTCCCGGCCGGCGAGCCGTGTGGCCTCGATCAGTTCTTCGTAGCGGTCAAGCGCAATGACTTCGCTCGGCTTGATGTCAGGTCGCTTCTCCAGCCCGGCTCCGAGGAACTGCGCCACCACGTCGAAAACCCGCTCGACCGGACAGCCGAGCAGCCCGCGGAAGCGCTCGCGCAGGAAGGGGTGCGCGGTCCAGGTGATGGTCTTGGCACTCTGATAACGAAAGACCAGCCCACGCTCCCGGAGGCTTCCGAGTAACGCGACGAGACGCGGCTTCGCATCTAGAAGAAGCCCCGCCACCTCGCCGCCGGCATCGACCAACACGCCCAGAAGATCGAGGCTTACCCCTCGGGGAAACACTGAAAGCCGGGCGAGCAGATCCCGTTCCTCGGCAGACAGCCGCTGCGCGTAATCTGCAAGAACCCGAGCGAGCTTCGCGCCTCTCGGGTCGTCGCCGGTTACGGCGTCGAGGTCGAAGTCTTTAACAGCCTCGATGCGTCCCTCGGCGAAGTAACGGATGTAGGAGCCGAGCACCGCTACCGAGAGCGCGTGACAACCCATCTGATTTGCTGCCCCGCGCAGTGCCCCATCCTCTCCGGTCACGCCCCAGCCGCGCAGGACGGCTACGGCCGCCTCTGGGGAGAGGTCTTCGAGGCGGGTGTCGCGGTATCCCCGGTTGGTCCAAGGCTCGAGATCGACCAGGGGATAGCGCGAGGTCACCAGCGCCCGCGCCCGGCCGAGGCCGGCGGCCAGAGCCCGGAGCAGAAGCTTTAGGGTCTGGTCCGACAGCTCGCCGCGCACGCGACCGGCGCCGGCGTCCTCTTGCAAGCGCTCCAGCCCGTCGAGGATGATCAGGTGCGGCCGCCCGTCGCGCAGCCCCCGCTCGAGCCGTTCCAGGCGCCCGCCCGCTGAGCCTTCGTCCTCGCCGAGGAAGAGGTGGTTGCACTCCCGCAGGAATGCATCGGCGTCGGGCTTCTCGTAGAACGACCAGACCAGCACGTTGGCCTCGCCAAGGTTCATCTCGGCGACCACTCGCTCGGCCACCGCCGTCTTGCCGGTGCCCCCCGCCGCTACGAGAGACCACACCCGGTCGGGCGAGGCGAGGTCGGACACCCACGCCGTTAACTCCTGGACCAAAGCTTCGCGGCCGTGGAAGTGGGGCGCGCGCTGGAGGGCGTGGATGATGCGGACCTCGCCGCGGACAGGCGCCGCCAGCGCCGTGCGCCGGGCCTCAGGTTCTGCATATACGCTCAAGGCGAGGGCAATTTTCCACCCTAGGTCTTCTGGAGTCGTGAACGATTCGCAGGTAAAGGTCTCGCGCAGCCAGGCCTTGAAGTCGAGGAGCGCCTGTAGACCCGCCGCGACCTCCTTCACGCGCTCCAGGTCCGCGAGCACCGTTGGATCGGTGAGAAGATCCTGCTCCTTCTTTTCTGTCCAGGGGTGGTCGTCGGCCACGAGCCAGACCAACACGTCCTTTCCAGCCGATCGGGCGGCCTCCACCTCGCGTCGCGTGATGCTCCCTCGCCCCTTTTCTGGAACGAAGCCGTAGCGGTGCGCGACGATGCACACCAAGACGTCGCACTCCCGGGCCTTCTTCTCGCACTCGACCACTGGTGCGCCGGGGAGCGGGCCAAACCGCTCCATCGCCACAGGCTTGTGAGAAAGCCGCAGGATGGTGTCGTCGGCCTTCTGGCGGTAGGCCACCAGGTCTTGGGCGGTGGAGGAGAGGAAGACCTTCAGCATGCGGCGCCCGTCGCCCGGGTCATCAACGATTCCTCGTACATTGCGTTTCAGCTTAGCAAAGCGCGGGGAGCGCCGCCGTCTCGGCGGTGACGGCGTCCGATCGGGCAGGAGCGCCAGCCAGAAAACCAGGGTGTCGTGCGCTGCCGACCTTGACGGCCCCTGCATGGATCGTAGGCTTCCACCTTACGCACGGGCCGATTCACGGGTTGTCCGAAGAAGTCTACGGTCGGTCCGAAGAGCTCTCCGGTCGGTCCGAAGACAACTCCCGGCCGTGCGAAGACAACTCCGGAACACCCGGGAGGGTCCCGGACGGACGGAAGCGCTCTTCCGACCGTCGGGAGTCTTCTTCGGATGAACCGTGAGCGTCTTCGGACGATCGGGAGATGTCTCCGGTCGATGCGGAGCGTTCTTCGGATGTTCGGGAGCGCTCTTCCGGCCGCCGGGAGCCTTCCTCGGAGGACCCGTGAGCGTTCCGGACAGTCCGTGAAGCTCTTCCGACGATCCCGGGAGTCTCTTCGGACGGACGGTGAAGCTCTTCCGACCGTCCGTGAAGCTCTTCGGACCGTCGGTGAAGCTCTTCGGACGATCCCGCGAGTCTCTTCGGACGGTCGGTGAAGCTCTTCCGACGGGTGGAAGCTCTCTTCGGACGGATTTGCAGAACGATGTCGATTTCCGACAAGCTCGTTCGTCGCCCCGATGAGACGGCAAAGGAGCCGGCTCCAAACAGGAGACAGACAATGCGGGTTATGGTGTTCGCAAAAGCCTCTGAGGACAGCAAGATGGACGGGCCGCCCACGCCGGAGCAGCTGGAGGCGTTCGCGGCGATGGACCGGTTCACCGAGGAGATGGTCCAGGCCGGCGTCTTCATTGCCGCCGCCGGCCTCCAGAACAGCGCGCAGGCCAAGCGCGTCGTCTGCGAGGGTCCCAAGCGCACGGTCATCGACGGGCCGTTTGCCGAGAGCCGCGAGCTGGTCGTCGGCTTCTTGATCTGGGAGGTCAAGGACATGGACGAAGCGCTGGCCTGGGCGAAGCGTGCCCCCAATACCATGCCGGGCAAGAGCGAGATGGAAATCCGGCCGTTCTACGAGGCGGCGGATCTGGCCGAGTTCATGACGCCCGAGGAGCTCGCGGCGCCCCGGGAAGGGGAGCGCGGGAAGCTCGGCGTCGCCTGATCCCCTCGCCCAACACGGTCAGCTACCGCCGGCTTGTCTCTCCTGCGGCCTTGGCCGAAAATGCGGTGTGACCGCAGGCGAGACGCACCAAGCGATCGAAGCAACCTTTCGCATTGAACGGGCCAGGCTCGGGGGCTTGGCCCGCATGGTGCGGAATGTCGACCTTGCCGAGGAGCTGGCGCAGGACGCGCTGGTCGTCGCCCTGTCCGAATGGCCGAGGACCGGCGTTCCGGCCAATCCGGGCGCCTGGCTGATGGCCACCGCCAAACGGCGCGCCATCGACGTGCTACGGCGCGACAAGATGCGCAGGCGCAAGCACGAGGAAATCGCGCGGACGCTGGACGAGACGTCAAACGGCGCGGCCGAGGCGATCGAAACGGCCCTGGACGACGATCTCGGCGACGAGCTGCTGGGTCTCATCTTCACGGCCTGCCACCCCATTTTGTCGCCCGACGCCCGCGCGGCGCTCACCCTGCGGGTGGTCGGGGGCCTCTCGACCGACGAGATCGCCCGCGCTTTCCTGTCGAGCGAGGCCGCAATCGCGCAGCGTATCGTCCGCGCGAAGAAGGCGATCGCGAAGGCCGGATTGACCTTCGAGGTGCCGCGGGGCGCCGAACGGGCGGCGCGGCTGCCGTCGGTGCTGGAGGTCATCTATCTCATCTTTAATGAAGGCTATGCGGCCACGGCGGGTGACGACCATGTCCGGCCGGATCTGTGCCTGGAGGCGCAACGGCTTGGCCGCATCCTGGCGGGGCTGATGCCCGAGGATGCCGAAGTGCTCGGCCTCCTGGCCCTGATGGAGATCCAGGCGTCGCGCCTCAGGGCGCGCACCGGGCCGGACGGCGCCTCCATACCGCTCACCGAGCAGGATCGCGCGCGCTGGGATCATCTGCTGATCCGCCGGGGCCTCGATGCCCTGGCCCGCGCCGAAGCGCTGGGCCCAAAAGCGGAAGATACCGGCCCCTATGTGCTGCAAGCCGCGCTCGCCGCCTGCCACGCCCGCGCGCGCCGGGCCGCCGATACCGACTGGCCGCGCATCGCCGCGCTCTATGACCGTCTGCGCGTCGTGGCGCCCTCGCCCGTGGTCGATCTCAATCGAGCGATCGCCCACAGCATGGCCTTCGGACCCGAAGCGGGCCTCAGACTGTTGGACGAGATCGTCGACGCCGACGCCCTCCGCGACTATGCGCCCTTGCCGGCGGCGAGGGGCGACTTTCTGTTCCGGGCCGGCCGACTGGCCGAGGCGCGTTCAGAATTCAAGGCTGCGGCCATGCTGACCCGCAACGTGCGGGAAAGGGCCTTTCTCCTCGCACGGGCGGACGCCTGCGACGGCAAGCGCTGAATCCTGTTTCTGAGGCGCCACTCGGCAAGTCAGAGGCCGCCGGTCAGAACCGACTCGTCCGTCCTCTCCAGAGGCGGTGCTACCTTGCGCCACGCGAAGCGGACAGAGCAGATGCCTGGAGAATTAGGTGCCACGCGATCATTTAGGGTCCGGGAGGCTTGCCCGCCTCACGACCATGGCGCTCTTCGCAGCGAGGCTCCCGAACTCGGCGCTCGGAGTGATGGCGAAAGACCTTGGTTGGGACGGCCGTGGCCTTCATCAACATTGCTACCGCGTGTCATCAGGCGTGGTCAGCCAACATGTTCACCGTGGCGTCTGACGCCCTCCCGAACCGCGCCGTCGGCTTGGTGGTCAGGTTCGGCAGCATGTGCGGCGGCATCGTCCGCTGGCGAAGACGAAGGAAAACTTACAGTGACGTCCGTCCAAGAGAACTGGACACCCTGAGGAGGGACGAAAATGGCGATTCCGGTTTCCTGCGGCCGACTGCGATTCGAAGAAGGTCGATGCTTCCTGGAGCATCGAAGTACCAGCAATCATGTGATGCGGACACCGCTCATCCACCTCCTGGAGGGGAATCTGGGCACCTCCGAGGAGGCAGCTCTTTTTCTGCGCGATCTCGGCCTGGGCGAAGGAGACCAGGTCTTCGTCGACGGCTTTCTCGTTGGCGACCAGCCGGATCTGACTTTCGCCGTCGCGAGAGCCACCCAGGCCCCCAGCCATCGGGGCATCTTGATCTATTCCGGACAGCGGTCCCTCCTCCAGAAAACTGTGGGTACCCGCCTTCTACGGCGCTTCGGCAGCCCTGTGTCGGCGACTCAGATGTTGCAGAGCTGCGGCAAGCAGGGGGGCCTCCCGATCGAGGTCTTCGGCGCGGAGACTCTCTCCTCGAACGGCATCGCCTCGATCGAGATCGACCACGTGGTGGGATGTCATGGCGGTGGGGGAGGGGGCGTGCCATGAGGGCGGCGGCGATTCTCCTCCTCGGCGCCTTGGCGGCATCGCCCGGGGCCCATGCGGCCGACAACGGCATCTTCGTCGGCGAGCCCAAGCTCTATGATGACTACACGCTGGAACAGATGCTCCTCGAGGCCGAGCAAAGCTTGGGAGAGCTGGAACTGAACAAGGCCGACGCCATCTCGTCCGCGCTCGGCTCCCGGCAGGGTGCCCGCTCGACTCAGACCCAGTTCAGCCTGACCGCCTCGCAACGTCCGATCCCCAGCATCGACGTAACGGAATCCGCCACGCCCTCCACGGTGACGAAAACACCCTCCGTCACCCCCAGCCCCGGCAACCTGCCGAATCTAACCGCACCGACCTTGCCTTCAGATTTCGACCTATCGGCGAGCGACCGGCTCGACGAGCTGTTGCAGCTCAAACTCCGCGTCTCCAACCTGCGCCTACTGTTGCGCGGATCGTTGACCGATCAGGTCGTCACCATCGGCGACGACGTGGAGCCGCTCTCGCGGTTCACCTTCGGCTTTCCCATCTCCATCGCCACTCCCGCTAACTGGCGCTACCGCGACGCCGTCGCCGAGGTGTTGGTAACGGTCGAGGTGGACGAAAACTGCGCTCCAGGGGGCCGCCCCGGCCTGAAGATGGTCTTGCCGCAAGAGAAGACCTACAACGTGGCGCAATTGAAGAGCTCTTCCACCGGCATCGGGACAGGGGTGATTGCGGGCGCCTTCAGCGTGGGGGGGAACTGGCTGCGGGGGCAGAGCCAGCACTTCCTGGTCCAGGACCAAGATACGCTCGCCTTCCAGGAATCGGGGGAGAACGGCCGGCAGATCGTCCTTGGCTGGAGATTCAAACCGGTACTCGGGCAGCGGAAAGTGCAGCCCAATCTGCAGCAGGTGTTCGCGCAGCTCACCTTTCCTGCGCCTCCCGGCGCCCGGGCCCTCGGCAAGGCCCGGGTCGTCACTCGCTGGCGCTATTACGAGCGCAAGACGGGCGCGCTCGGAGACGTGATCACCGGAACGCCGAGCGCAACGCAAGAGTTCGCGCTCGAGCGGATCGATCTGGCGCCCGGGCCGGTCTTGATCGAGTTCCTCGATCTCGGCAACGGCAAGGTCCGCGCCTCGCTGAAGCCGGAGGTGACCTTCTTTGAAGGCACGACCTTCCGGCTCGGCGGAGGAAGCCCCCGGGAGGTGCCGAGACAGACCGATCATCTTGAGCTGGACGTGGCGCCCCTCGACATCGTGCGGCAAGGAATCCTCCTCGGAGTCCGAGGGGAAAAGGAACGCGCCTTGGTGAACGCCTGCACCGACCTCGGTGAACCGTTGCCGGTGCCGAACGGATGTGAGACAACCCCCTCCGTCGTGCGGGCAGTCAAGCGCATCGCGGATATGGTCGGTAATGCGAAAGCCCGAGGTCACGGGCCCTGCGATGACCTGTTTCATGGGTTCAAGATCGACGATGTCGAGGAAGAATCTTTGGGACAATCTACCACCCGCCTAAAATTGAAGCTGGACAAGCTCGCTCCCCCAGGCGTCAAAGGCTTGCCGTTCCTGACGATCTTGGGGAACAAAGTCTTCGGTCTAGGAGACGCTCCCTACGACGCCTACGATGACAAGAAAGGAATCATCGAGCTCACCGTCGACAACGCAACTCTCGAGAAGGCCGATGCCGTCGAAGTGGTCCGGCTGCTCTGGGGGCCCGGCTACCACGCCTCGTACAGTTTGAACCGTGTCCCAAAGCTCGTGATCGGCAAGAGCACGGTTCTCTCCGAGTCGGGCGGCCTGACCCTGCTGCTCGAAGGCCAGGGCCTCGACAAGGCGAAGATCGTCTTTCCGGATGGCGCGAAAATCGTTGCCCAGATCGCAGGGTATGCTCAGGTCTTCGTCCCGTCGGCCGTCAGGGCCGACCTCAAGCAACTGGTCCTCCAGGGGGGAGCGGGCAACCTGGTGCTGGTGGACGTTTCCAAGTCTTCTCCACCGCCGGCCAAGCCGGAATTGAACCCCCCCGATCCGGTCAAGATCGGAACCGGCGTCAAAGTGCCCATCACGTGGAAGAACGGCGGGGAGATCGAGGCCGTCACCCATAGCAGTCAGGCTCAGACCCTCCTCGATCCCGCCAAGAACAGCGTCGTCGTCCAGCTCGAGGACGCGCTCACCGCGCGGCCGGGCAAGGTCGCGCTCTCGGTGAAGTTCAAGGACGGCACCGAGCTGCCTCTGGTCTTGCAAATCGTGGATCAGCAGGTCGCGGTGATCCAGTGAGGGGGCGGCACCTCCGCGGCACCGGCCAGGGCGGAGGAGCTGAATTCGCCGTTACTGGCTCAGTTTGCCAGCCGAGCGAGCGATTGAAATCGCTCGCTCGGGAAGCGTCCTCCGGACGCAAAACCAGCACGTTCCCCCAGGGACAGCGTCTAGAGCGAGGGATTTCAATCCCTCGCGGGGGCGCCGCACTCCCTGGAAAGGCAAACTGAGCCAGGTACCAGAAAGAGGCTACTGCTGCCGGCTTTCGTCCGGGTGGCCCTTACTTTCACTCGCTCTACCGGCGCACCGGCACGCCGCTCGGGACGGCGTTGCCGGAGAGCGGATCGCGCAGGTTCTCGTCGAGCAGCGCGTTGAGGTTGGCGCCCGGCCGCCTGGCGGCGACCTCCAGGTGGATCCCGGGGAGGTCGTGGCCCCAGCCGTGCGGCAGGGAAATCACGCCCGACATGACCTCGTCGCTGACCTTCGCGGGCCAGCCCGGCGGCGGCGCGAGCACCGGCGAGCCGTAGCGGGCGTGGTTGCAGCAGGACAACTGGGAGATGCCACGTCATAGTGCGACTCCTCGAACGGCAACAGCCCCGGCAGGATCACATCGGCGTGGCGAGTGGTTTCGTTGACGTAGACGTCCACGCTGACCATGAATTCCAGCGTCTCCAGCGCCGCGGCCAGCCTAGGACCGTTGGGGGCCGTGACCGTGCAGTTGCGCCTACTCCGGCGCCCCATACCCCGCCATCGGGCTAGCGAATCCCCGCGCGCCGGGACGCTCGATCAACTCCTCGGTCTCCAGGATCCGGTGGCGCTCGAGCGTCTCGTCGCCGTCGCGGAGGAATTCGACGATCCCCTGGCGGCGGAGGGTGTAGCGGTCGGCGCTGGAGAAGTGGACGACGAAGCTCTTGCGGGTCCGGTTCGGATCGGCGACCGCGGAGCCGCCGTGGAGGAGCGAGGAGTGCCAGAGGAGCACCTCCCCGCGCGGGCAGACGAGCGTTTCGGGGACAAGGCCCGCCGCGGCGCATTGCTCCCGGTCATGCTTGGCCATGGCTTCCGCTTCGGCGGGGCCGTAGCGGCTCTGGTCGAACAGGAACTCGCCGGGCGCGAATTGGTAGTAGGGGAGCCGGTGGGAGCCGGGCATGTAGACCAGCGGCCCGCTGTCCGGATGAATGTCTTCGAGCGCGATCCAGGCGGCGATCAGGTGGCTGGGCGGCCGGGTTTGGACGAAGACCGGATCGCGATGGAGTGCCTGCTGGCTGCCCCATTCGAAATAGAGCGACTGGGTGGCGACGGCGGGGCGGCCGAGCGCCAGCTCCACCCGGCGGAAGATGGCGGGATGAAGGTACAGGTCGAGCGCCGCCTTCGAGTGCGAGTGAAGATCGGCGATCCGGTACGAAGGGCGCCGGTCGCGCTCTACGTCCGCTTCCGCGAAGCTGCGCAGCGGGCCGCTCCAGGCATAAGCGAGATCGGCCGGCTTCTCGCGCCAGATCCGATCGACGTCTTCTCTCAACGCGGTCGCCGTGGCCGCGATGTCGCCGAGCGGAAACGTCAGATAGCCGCGGCGGATGAAATGCTCGAGCTGCGCCGCCTCGTCGGCGGCGACCTCGCCGCTTTTGTGCATCGCTTCGAGGCGCGCCAGCGCATCCGGCCGGTCGACCCAGAGGTCGCTCGCGAGTTGCCCGTCGGCCGCCAACGGCCCCGCGGGCTCGGCTTCCGAGCGGCCGAACCACTGGCGAAAAAGACTCTTCATTTGAAGAGGATACCAGGCGCCGGCTTCCCGCTACTTCGCATCCTTGGCGCCTTTCGCGACCAGCTTCAACACCTTCCCCTCGAACGTTCCCAACCAGATCTCCCCTTCCCGATCCTCACCGAAAGTCACGACGCTGATCGCGAGGTCGGGGAGCTGCCGCACGTCGAAACCGCTTTTGCCCGGCTTCGCCGCCCAGACCTTGCTCGAACAATAGTCGCCGAACAGGTAGCTCCCTACGAGGCTCGGGATCGCCCGGCCGCGATAGACGTAGCCGCCGGTCACCGAGCAGTTGCCGTCGTCGTGGGTGTATTCGAGCACCGGTTGGGTGAGATTCGGAGCGCCGCAGGCCGGGGTGTCGGCTTCGCACTTCTCGTCTCCGAAGCAGAGCGTGCCCTCCATCGGCTTCCAGCCATAGTTGCGGCCGGGTGCCGTTCCCGCGGCTTGAAAGTCGATCTCTTCGCGCCGGTTCTGGCCGACGTCGCCGATCCATAGATCTCCCGTCGCCCGGTCGAAGCTGAAGCGCCAGGGGTTGCGCAGACCGATCGCCCACGCTTCGTCGGGGAGCGGATTGTCGCCGAGGTACGGATTGTCGGGCGGGATCGCGTAGGGCCGGTTGCCGGTCGAACGATCGACGTCGATCCGCAGCATCTTGCCGAGGAGATTCTCGCGGCGCTGGGCATTGCACGCCGGGTCGCCGGCCGAGCCTCCGTCGCCCATGCCGATGTAGAGATAACCGTCGGGGCCGAACTGAAGCTGGCCGCCGTTGTGATTGCTGTACGGTTGGTCGATCCAGAGAAGCCGCGTGGCGCTCCCCGGATCGGCGCGGTTCGGGTCCGACGGGGAGCGCTTGTAGCGGGCGATCACGGTGTCACCTTCGGTGTCCGTGTAGTTGACGAAGAACAGCCCGTTTTCGGCGTAGCGCGGGTGAAAGGCCATCGACAGCAGGCCCCCTTCGCCTTCTTCCGTGATCTTTTCGGTGAGATCGAGAAAGGAGTCGGGCAGCAGCTTGCCGTTGGCCAGGATGCGAATCGCGCCGTTCCGCTGGACGATGAACAGGCGGTCGTCTCCCGGCGGCGAAACGAAGTAAATCGGAATCGAGGGGAGGGTCAGAACCTCCTGGAGGGCCACTCCAGAGACCAAGCCGGCGGAGGTAAACAGCACGTTGCCGGAGCTTGCCGTGGCGGCACCTCGCTGCGAAGGCTTCGGAGGACGGGGGAGGATCGATGTTTCCGCACTGTCCCCAGTGTCCCCGCAAGCCGCCAGCGCCCCGCAAAGCAGGAGGAGCACGGCCGCGCGTGCGAGATTCCGCGGGGGAAGTTGAGCCGATGGGCGGGAGGCGTCTACCATGTGGCTCGCAAGCCTATCGCAGAGAAACGGCAAACCATGGCGACGATGATTCGAATCGATGACCGGCTGGAGATTCCGGAGACCGAGCTGGCGTTCGCGACCGCGCGCTCCGGCGGGCCGGGCGGGCAGAACGTCAACAAGGTGGAGACCCGCGTGCTGCTCCGGTTCGATATCGAGGGCTCGGCCTCGTTGAGCCCCGAGCAGAAGGCGCGCCTCTACGAGCGGTTGGCGACCCGGATCACCCGCGACGGCGTGTTTCACGTCATGGCGCAACGCCACCGGACGCAGGGCCAAAACCGGGAGGCGGCGATCGCCCGTTTCGCCGAGCTGCTCGGCGGCGCGCTCGCCGAGGAGACCCCGCGGGTGAAGACCCGGCCGACGCGGGCGGCAAAAGTCCGCCGCGTGGACGAGAAGAAGCGGCGCGGCCGGACCAAGAAAGGGCGGGCGCCGGGGGGCGGATGGGAGTAACATCCCGCCTCTCCCCATGAGCTTCGAAGACCTCTTTCCCCCGGCCGAACGGGAGACGCTCCGCCTCGCGGTCGCCGACCTCGAAGGCAAGACTTCGGCCGAGATCGTGCCGTTCGTCGTCGCGCGGAGCGACGCCTACGCCAACGCCGAGTGGAAAGGCGCGGCGCTCGGGGCCTTGGCCGCCGCGCTCGCGGCGACCGCGCTTTTTCGTTCGGTAGAGCTTTGGGGTCTCGATCCCGCCGTCTGGATCGCGCTGCCGCCGATCGCGGGCGCCGCCCTGGGATGGCTCGCGACGCGGCTGCCGCCCGTCGCCCGCGCTCTCATCGGGGCGGAGCTGATCGAGCAGCGGGTGCGCCGCCGGGCGGAATCGGCGTTCCTCGCCGAGGAGCTGGCCGCGACCGCGAGCCGCGAAGGGCTGCTCCTGTTCGTCTCGCTGTTCGAGCGGCGCGTTCTGGTGTTGCCCGACGTCGGGTTTCGCGCGCGGGTTCCCAGCTCCGCCTGGGATCGTGTGGCCGAGGCGATCGCCGCGCGCTTGAAGAGCCACGGCCCGGCCGCGGCGCTGGTCGCCGGGGTGGCCCAGGTTGGCGAGGTTCTGAACGCCGCCGGGCTGACCATCGATTCGGCGGCCGATCGGACCTCCAGGATGGCCCCCGTCTCGCCGGGGCCGAACGAGCTGCCCGACGAGCTGCGTCTGGAGGAGGAATGACGCGCCCGCCCTTGCGCTCGGTGCCTCCTGGGTGCGCGGGCCTCCGGCCCGCCAAGGCGGGCGAGACGCCCGCGCACCCAGGCTTGATACGGCACGTCATTTTCGGGGCCGCGACGCTCGCGTTTCTCGTGTCACTGCCAACCTGGGCGGCCGTCCGCGACGTGCCGTTCCTCTCCGGCCGGGTGGTCGACGAAGCGGCGTTGCTGACTCCCGGGGCGCGCACCGCGCTCGAAGCCAAACTCGCCGCGCTGGAGAAGGACACGAAGGCGCAGGTCGCGGTGCTCACCGTGGCGAGCCTCGACGACGAGAAGATGGAGGATTTTTCCCATCGGGTGGCCGAGACCTGGAAACTGGGCGACGCCAAGCGCGACGACGGCGTGCTGTTCCTGGTGGCGCGCGACGACCGCAAGATGCGCATCGAGGTGGGCTACGGCCTGGAGCCGACGCTCACCGACATCCGCACCCGGCGCATCCAGGACGACCTGGTGCGGCCGGCGTTTCGCTCCGGCGACTATGCCGGCGGCATCGAACGGGGGATCGACGCGATCGGCGCCCAGCTGCGCGGGCAGGAACCGCCGGCCGCGCCGCCGCCGGCCACCTCGCAACCGACCGGCCTCGGCGTGCGGCTGATCCTGGGCGGCATGCTCACGCTTATCGTGTTCGTCTTCGGCGGTATCGGCAGCCGGATCCCGGGCTGCATGACGTGGGCGGTCTACGCGATCGTCACGCCGTTTGTGCTGATCCTGGCCTCGGTGGCCGCACCGCCGGGGATCGCCGTAGGGATCATCGGAGCCTGGCTGGTGGGGTATCCGCTGCTGCGGCTCTGGCTTCGTATGACCGGGCGCGTTCCGAAGGCGTCGGCGACGCTCCGGGGCGCGAAAGGCCATCGCAGCTGGACCTTTGATACGGGCGGCTGGTCGAGCGGCGGGGGCTCCTCCTGGTCCTCCTCCTCTTCGTCTTCGTCCGACAGCTTCTCGGGCGGGGGAGGGAGCTTCGGAGGGGGCGGCTCATCGAGCAGCTGGTGAAAAAGCAGAAGGGCGGAGGTCGAAACCTCCGCCCCTCGGGCAGGCCGTCTTCTCGGTACTTCGAGTTAACGGCGGGAGTAGTGCGAATCGCGCTCTTCGAGTTGGTTGATGTCGAACGCGGTGCGGAACTCGGTCGAACCGACGACCGTCCGGACCACGGCGCGTAGACCGTCGCGACGAAGCGTGGACACGTTGGTCCAAAAGCCCCGGTCGGATTTGATCTCGTTGGCATCCCGTCGGAGCAGCACGCGGTAGAGACGACGCACGGTGTCGTCCGCATCGACCGCGATCCGCCGCCGCTCGACCGACTTGGCGAGATCGTCGGAGAGACTCTGCACGCCGCGGTAACCGTTCTCGTAGACCCGGTCGACCCACTCCCGATCGCGAGAAGGATCGAATCGCGTGTTGAGGATGCCTTCGACCAGGGCACTCGTCACCACGCGGGCTTGTTCGCGCCGGCTGGAGGAATCGCCATCGTGACGACCACCGCGGTCATGCCGGTCGTCGCCGCGACCTGCACGTGCTTCGAGCGTGATCCGGCCGTTGGTGAGCCCGCCGCGCATGTCGTAACCGCCGCGCACGCGATAACCGACCTGACCGGCGACGCCGCGAGCGTCGTTGCCGATCGCAACCTCGACCCAGTTGCCGCTGCTCCTAAGGATCGAGATGTCCCGTCCGGCCTCGATGTTGAACGTCGCGCCGACCGGCACCTCGTCCCCCTTGCCGTTGAACAGACCGGTGCCCACGAGCGACAGGCGCAGGCGTTCGCCGGGCCACACCTGGACGGCTTCGTTGTCAGGAGCGATGCCGAAACGCTGCTCCTGGCCGGATCCAATCGGATCGGCCCAAACCTGGATGGCGATCACCTTGGTGGCGCCGGTTTCGACCGAGCGGGAATGGTCGCGATTCCAAGAGCGCTCTCTGGCCCCTTGTCCGGCAACGGGCAGCGCCAGGATGAAAGCCAGCGCGGCGACCGTGAATAGGCGCGTCTTTTGGGTGCGAATGTTGAGAGTCATGGGGTGCCTCCTCTTCGGTGCCGCGCTCAAATGCGAGCGGGGCAATCTTGTTACGCCGAGTAGGAGTGCAAGGTCCCGGCCAACCCCTTCTCCCGGGCAAAGGCCGCCACGCGACGGAAAAAAGTGCCGGTTCGTCCTCTGGAGTGGACGAACGATGCGTTTCGACAGAGAATCCACCCCTCATGACCCGTCACGAGAAAGCCGCGCGCATCCAGTCGATCCTCGACGACCTCTACCCCGAGATGGCGATCCCGCTCGATCACGTCGACCCGTTCACCCTGTTGGTGGCGGTCGTGCTCTCGGCGCAGACCACCGACAAGCTGGTCAACACGGTGACGCCCGCGCTGTTCGCCCGGGCGGGCACGCCCGCTGCGATGGCGGCGCTGCCGGTCGAAGAGATCCTGCATCTGATCCGCCGCATCGGCCTCGCCCCGACCAAGGCGAAGAACCTGAAACGCCTCTCCGAGCTGTTGGTCGAGCGCCACGGCGGCGTCGTGCCGCGCACGTTCGCCGAGCTCGAAGCGCTCCCCGGGGTGGGGCACAAGACGGCGTCGGTGGTGATGGCTCAGGCGTTCGAGCTGGCGGCGTTCCCGGTCGATACCCACATCCACCGCCTCGCCGCCCGCTGGGGTCTTTCGGACGGATCGAACGTCGAGAAGACCGAAGCGGATTTGAAACGGGTCTTTCCCGAAGAGAGCTGGGGCCGGGCTCACCTGCAGATCATCTACTTCGGCCGCGAGCGCTGCCCCGCGCTCTACCACGACCTCGACGCCTGCCCAATCTGCTCGTGGGCGGCGAGCAAGCAGAGGAAAGCGGACGAGGCGAAGCGGAACCTCGCCGTGCGGCGGCGAGGTTAATCCGCCTACCGCGCGTCGAAGTCGTCGAGGTGGAACGCGCGGGAAAACTCGTCGGAGCCGACGATCGTCTCGACCACGGCGGAGAGGCCGGTCTTGCGCATCGCCGTCACGTTGGTCCAAAAACCGTCATCCGAGTCGATCTTGTCGGAGCTGCGCCGGAGCAGGAAGCGGTAGAGGCGGCGGACGGTCGCCTCCGCGTCCTGCGAGCCGCGCCGGGATGCCTGCCGGGCGAGATCTTCGGCGACGGAGAGCACGCTGTCGTAGCCCCCTTCGTAGACCTCGTCGACCCATTCGTCGTCGCGGTCCGTCTCGAAGGTCCGGTTGAGAATCCCCTCGATCAGCGCGCGGGTGACGGTGGTCGCTTTTTCGTGCCGGCTCGAATTGCCCCCGTCGTGACTACCCCCGCCGTGACTGCCCCCGCCCGAGCCGCCCGGGCGGCCTTGCGTTTGGAGCGTGATCCGCCCGTTGGTGAGCGCGCCGCGCATCTCGTAGTCGTCGCCGACCCGATAACCGATCTGTCCGGCGACACCGTTCGCGTCGCCGTCGATCGCGACGTCGACCCAGTTGCTGCCGCGACCGACGATCGTGACGCTGTCGCCGGCCGCGATGCTGAACGTCGCCGGCATCTCGATCTCCTGGCCTTTGCTATTGACGAGAGCGGTTCCGACTAGAGTCAGACGCAGGCGCTCGCCCGGGGTGACCGGAACCGCCTCGTTCTCGGGCGCCACGCCGTAGCGGACCGCGCCGGCCGAGCCCGCCGGGTCGGCATAGACCTGGATGGCGATAACCTTGGTGGCCTGCGCGGCGGCCGGCAAGGCGAGCGCGGTGATCGCCGTCATCGCGGTGATGGCGATGATCGCCAAGGTCTTAAAACGGCGCGAGGGAGAACGTTGATTTAGCTCCATGGCGATCTATTCCTCGTCCACGACTTCAAGGATGATCCGTCCGCTGGTGAGCTCGCGGCGCATCTCGTAGTCGTCGCCGACCCGATAGCCGATCTCTCCGGCATTGCCGCTCGCGCCGGGGCTGATCGCGACGTCGATCCAGTTGTCGCCGCGACCGGTGATCTGGACGCCCCGACCGGCCGCGATGTTGAACGCCGCCGGAATCTCTACCTCTTCGCCCTTGCCGCCGACCAGCCCGGTTCCTACCAGGGTGAGACGCAGGTGCTCGCCGGGAGAGACCTCGACCGGCTCGTTCTCGGGAGCGACGCCATACAGAATCGGGTCTTCGGAGCCGTGCACCTCCGCATACACCTGAACCGCGATGACCCGGGAGACTTCCTCTTCGTCGTCCTGGGCGGCGACGGGAGTTGCAAGGGCGAACGCGGCGAGCGCGATCGCTACGAATGCGAAGGCGCGAGAAAAAACGCGCGCGGAAAAACGGTGATTCAAAGCCATGGCAAACCTCCTCCTCCAACACCTCGCTCCAATGCGGGCGATGAAGTGTCTCATGCCCTTGGACCTTATGGATCTACAACCGGTGTTCCGCCAACACTTCGTACAATCGCGCGCATTCTGCCGCCAGCGGCTCCAGCCGCTCCGCCAGGTCGTCTCCCTTCGGCCGGTACGGGACGAATCCGGTCGAACGCTCGACCTCGGCGTACCAATGCTCGGCCCAGATGCCGTCGGTCGCTCGCCGGCCGGTAGGCCAGGCAAGCATCGACTCCTGGAATTCGATTCCCACGCGGGCGCACAGCGCGCTCAAGGTTCGCCGCGGATCGAGCAGCACGTCGCGCGCGTCGACCACCGGCGGCACCGCGCCGCGGCGGGCGCGGATCTGCTCGAACAGTTCTACCTGCTGGGGGAGGCCGGTATCCAAAATCGTCGGGCTCGGCATCACCTTGGCGAACGAGGCGAGCATCGCCCGCGGTTCGCGGATCAGGAAGCAGTTTTCGAGCTGGCCGAGCCAGCCGCTCCCATCGCGCTCGATGTTCGGTAAAAGGTGGTGGGACATGTGCTTCTGGTACCAGAGCGCCTTCCCCTCGGGCACCGGACCGGTGAGCCAGGCGACCACCTTCCGCCAATCGCTCTCATGGTGGGCGATCACGTCGTCCCGGCCGGGGTGGGGGAGACCGGTGACTTTCAGGTAGTGGCTGTAGAGCGGCTCGTCGGTGACATAGCTGTCGCCGCGGCTCTCGAACGAGCGCATCATCGCGGTCGAGATGTTTCGCGGGCCGGACCAAACGGCCAGTCGAATCGGCGGCGGGTAGTGGCTCAGGTAAGCCTCCTCGCTCCTTCGGGCGCCTTCGGCAGCAGCCAGTCGCTGCGGGGCTTGCCTGAGCCACTACCCATATGGCTGCCCTCAGGGTTCAGGTTCCGGATAAGATACGCCACCTTGGCTACTCCTCCGCACGGCACCCGTAAACTGAAGAAAGTGCTGATCGCCAATCGCGGCGAGATCGCGGTGCGCGTGCTGCGTACGCTGCGCGAGATGGGCATCCGCTCCGCCGTCATCTACTCGGAGCCCGATCGCAAGAGCCTGCCCGTGCTGCTTGCCGACGAGGCGTACCCGATCGGTCCGGCCCCGTCGCGCGAGAGCTACCTGAAAGGCCAGGAGATCGTCGATCTCGCGAAAAGCATCGGCGCGGACGCGATCCACCCCGGCTACGGGTTTCTCTCCGAGCGCGCGGAGTTCGCGCGGATGTGCCGCGAGGCCGGGATCGTCTTCATCGGCCCATCGCCCGAGGCGATGGACGCGATGGGCTCGAAAGTCGAGAGCCGGCGCCGGATGATCGACGCGGGCGTGCCGGTCGTCCCCGGCGGCCGCGATCCGCTCGCGGACGCCGAGAGCGCCGCCGCGTTCGCCGGCTCGATCGGCTATCCGGTGATGATCAAGGCGTCGGCGGGAGGAGGCGGCAAGGGGATGCGCCGGGTCGATTCCGAAGCCGAGATCGCGGCGGCGTTTCGCGGCGCGAGCGCCGAGGCGCTCGCCAGCTTCGGCGACGGCGCGGTCTACATCGAGAAATACATCGTCGATCCGCGCCACGTCGAAATCCAGGTGATGGGCGACCTCTTCGGCCGCGTGGTCTCGCTCGGCGAGCGCGAGTGCTCGCTCCAGCGCCGCCACCAGAAGGTGGTCGAAGAGGCGCCGTCCCCCGTGGTCTCGCCCGATCTGCGCCGCCGGATGGGCGAGGCGGCCGTGCGCGCCGCCTCGGCCGTGGGCTACGCGAACGCCGGGACCTGCGAGTTCCTGCTCGACGCAAAGGAGAATTTCTACTTCCTGGAGATGAACACCCGGCTCCAGGTGGAGCACCCGGTGACCGAGCTGGTGACCGGTCTCGATCTCGTCTACACCCAGATCCGCGTCGCGGAGGGCGAGCCGCTCGGACCCGAATTCGACGACGTCCAGCCGCGCGGCCACGCGATCGAGGTCCGGCTCTACGCCGAGGACCCGTTCCAGAAGTTCAAGCCGTCCCCCGGCAAGATCCATCTTCTCCGCTGGCCCGAGGGGCCGGGCATCCGCACCGACGCTGGGGTCTACGAGGGGGCGGAGGTGACGATCCATTACGACCCGATGCTCGCGAAGCTGATCGTCTGGGCCGAAAACCGGCCGCGCGCGCTCGATCGCCTCTCCCGCGCTCTCTCCGAGCTGCGGATCGAAGGGATTCGCACCACCGCGCCGCTGTTCCGCGCCCTCTTGGCCGACCCCGATTTCCGCTCCGGCAACCTGAACATCGCCATGCTCGACCGCAAGCTTGCCAGTGGCGAGCTTGCCGGCCTCGACGCCGACGAATCCGGCGACCTGCCGCTGGTGGCGGCCGCGATCCATCATTTCGAGCGCGTCCAGCGTGCGATCGCCGTGCCGCGTTCTACCGGCCGCCGGACGCTCTGGCGCGCGGCCGGCCGGCGCGACGCCCTGCGCCCCGGCGTGCTCCACAAGAGTTGACGATGGATCTCTGGGTCAAAATCGGCGTGAGGGAGGAACGGGCGCGGGTCCGCCGCGACGGCGACGACTACGAGGTCACGATCGGTGAGGTCGTCCACCGGGTCGACGCCTCGGTGCTCGGGCGCGGCGCCTACAGTCTGCGGTTCGGCGGGGTGCAGAGCGAGGTCGTGGTGCGCGCGAGTGGCGAGGACGGACTCCGCGTCTCGGGCTCGTCCGCCGCCTGGGAGGTCGAGATCGCCGATCCGCTCGCCCACCTCGCGGCGACCACCGGCGGCACCAGCGCCCGCCGCCGCCATCGCAAGGTGGCGGCCTACATGCCCGGCCGTGTGGTCGCGATTCTCGCGGAAGTCGGAGCGACGGTCGTCGCCGGCCAAGGGATCATCGTGCTCGAAGCGATGAAGATGCAGAACGAGATCCTCGCCGAGGCCGACGGCACGATCAAAGCGATCTACGTCCAGACCGGCCAAGCCGTGGAAGGCGGCGACCCGCTGTTCGAGCTGGAGTAGGAGGCGGGCTAACGTCGCCAGCAATCCGGGAGACCGCCCCCACACGGACAGCGGGATCTGGCCTGGGGAGGCGTGAGACAATGGCCTCGGCTGGCCCTTGACGCGGTACAGCATGGCTGCCAGAACGCCAATGAATGAGGAGTCGTCATGCGAGTTCTCGAGATCCCCTACAGTGAAGACCTGCTGATCGCTTCGGGCCAGGAACCTCAGGAGATGGAGATGGAGCTACGCTTCCTGCTCGCCTCCAAGCTGTTCGAGCTCCGTCGCTTGTCTCTAGGTAAGGCGAGCGAGCTGGCTGGGGTTCCCCGTTTGCGGTTCATGGACGAGCTGGGCCGCCGGCAGATTCCCGTGATCAACCTCGCTGAGGATCAGATCGCCGACGAGCTACGCGATGACTGAGTGGGTGGTCGTCGCGGATTCGAGCCCTCTGATCGGCCTGGCTCGGATTGGGCAGCTCGAAATTCTCCGGAAACTGGCGTCGCGGGTCTTGATGCCTCCCGCGGTTCACGAAGAGATTACCCTCCACCGACGAGAAGCTCCGGGCGCCGCGGCGATCCGGCAGGCGATATGGATCGAAGTCGAGGCGCCGGATCACCTCGAGGTGGAGCCCCTGGCCATCCTGCTGGACCGCGGCGAAGCGGAGGCAATCGCCCTGGCGCAAAGGCTACCGGATGCCACGCTGCTCCTGGACGACGCGAGAGCACGCCGAGTCGCCGAGAGGCTGGCCATTCGCCGCATCGGAACGGTCGGCCTCTTGAGGCGAGCGAAAAAGGCCGGCTTGATCCCGGCGGTCAAGCCTCATCTCGAAGCGCTCATGGCGAACGGGATCTATATCCATCGCGCCCTGATCGATGCTGTACTCCAGGATCTGGGGGAATCGTAAGCGCCTCCGTTTGGTGCATCGACCGTCTCGCCAACGATCGAAGCACGGCCCAACAAGGGCCGACCCTAGGGAGAATCGTTCGCCCGCCCCCGAAAATTCACCATCACGACCCCCAACACGATCAACAGACCACCCCAGAGAGTCGCCCAGCGCCACGCCTCTTGGCCGATCGCGACCGCGAGCGCCGTGGTGATCGGTGGCTCCAGGTAGAGGAACACCGAGAGCCGCGCCGCGGGGATGGTTTCGAGCGCGTCGTTCCACGCGAGCGGCGCGAGCGCGGAGCCGAGGATGCCGAGGAACGCGATCGAGATCCACGCCCCTGCGCCGATCCGCGCGATGGAAACCCCGAGCGCTCCGCCGGGCGCCGCGAGCCACCAGAGCGCGGAGAACAGGCAGCCGAACGCGAGGACGTAAAACGTCGTACGTCCGGCTGGCTGCGCGGCGAGCACCCGGCGCGAGAGCACCGTATAGACCGACCAATTGAGGGCGGAGAACAGCATCAGAAAATCGCCGAGCGTGCCGAAGCCGCTCTGCGCGAGATGCCCCAGATCGCCGCGCGCCACCACCCAGAGCACGCCGAATGCGGCGACCCCAATTCCGAGCACCCCGACCACGCCCAGCCGCTCGCCGAGCATCGTCCGGCCGAGCAGCGCGGTGAAGATCGGCGATACCGTCACCAGCCAAGCGGCGGCCGATGCGTCCGAGGTCATCAGGGCCTGCGCCTGAAGCCATTGGTGGAAGCCGATGCCGAGAAACCCAAGAAACGCGAGCTTGGCCGTCAACCGAACAGGAATCCGCGCCATCTCCCCACGCCAGATCGCAACGCCCGCGAGGACAAGAGCGCCCAGGCCCGACCGGATCGCCACTACGAACGCCGGGGAAGCGTCCGCGAGCGCCCGCTTGGTCGCCACGAACGTGGCCCCCCAGACGATGACGGCAAACAGCGCCTCGCCGGTCGCCCGGCGCGTGGAGGCGGGGCGGTAGGGGAGGGTGGCAACAGCGGGCATGGCGGCGCATGGTATCGGAAGCCCGCGGGAGCGGCGGCGGTCCGTTAGGAAACCCGCTGCAGGAACCCCCGGTCCTCGCACAGGATGCAGCCGGTGCTTTCGACTTGGGCGACGCTCGCCACGCCCTCGGGGTCATTTCCGAGTGCTTCGCGGTAGCGCTCGTAGGCGCCGAGGTCGGGGAAGTTGATCAGCGCCAGCGCCTCGTTCGTGCGTCCTGCGAACCGGGTCGGGAGGAAGTAGCCGATCAAATCGCCGCCGCACCGGCGGATCGGCTCGGTCAGGCTGCGGGCGTAGACCTCGAAGTCGCGCTGCTTGTTGTGATCGATCTGATAGCGAATGCTGAGTGTGATCATGCCGTTTCCTTTCCCTTGGGGTCGTTGAGACGACGGGAACATAGAGCAAGAGGAGTCCACCCCACAATATCCGCGCCCCTCATCCGTCTACAGCCGTAGATGCTGACCGCGAAGGGCCTGGAAAACGAAGGCTCTCGAACCGGACCAGCGCTCGCACGGCATTTACGACGACTTGACGAACGCATGAGGGAGTGAACATGAGACCGAGATGGAAGCGAGTGATTTTCTTCGCTCCGCTGGCGATTTTGGGCATGGCGATCTTTGTCGCCATCGGTGGCCAAATCGTGCTGCACTTGTGGAACTGGCTGCTGCCGTCGCTTTTCAGCTTCCCCCAGATTACCTTCTGGCAAGCGATTGGGCTCTTGGCGCTGTGCCGAATCCTCTTCGGCGCAATGGGTGGGCGCGGCTCCGGGCGTGGTCGCTCCGATTACCGCCGCCGCATGGCCGATCGCTGGGAGCGCATGACTCCCGAGGAGCGGGAACGTCTCCGGCAGGGCTGGCGCGGACGTTGGGGTTTCTGTCCATCCGTCGGCGAGAGCGAGGCGTCGTGAAGGCTGGCAACGAGCACCCAAACCCCGGCCGCTCGATCCTGGGGTGATCGACGAAAGGCTACGTCAAGCCGGGCGCCCGCCGCTCGGCTTGACGGTCGTCATGATCTCCAGCACTTTGGCGAAATCGGCGGGCTTGACCAGGTGGTGATCGAACCCGGATTCCACCGAAAGACGTCGATGGGTTTCGTCGCCATATCCGGTCATGGCGATCAACACGATGCCCTGGAGCGCGGGCTGCCGGCGGATTCGCTGGGCGACTTCGTAACCGCTCATGCCCGGCAATCCGAGATCCAACAGAATGGCGTCGGGTTGCTGGTCGACGGCTTGTTCCAACGCGGTCGGTCCGTCGTGAGCGATCCGAATCTCATGTCCCGAGGACTTCAACAACATCCCGAAGCTTTGGGCCGTGTCCGCATTGTCATCGACGACCAGAATGCGCAACGAGGGGCTGCTCGGTTCGGTCTTTTCCGCCCGCGGTATTTCCGCCAGAACGAGAGACGATACGATCGGCAGCCTGACGACGAATTCGCTACCCTGGCCCAGAACGCTCACGACATCCACCCGTCCTCCATGAAGCGCTTCCACCAGCTGTTTCACCAAGCTCAGTCCGATGCCCAACCCGCCTTGCGACCGGTCGAGCGAGCGTTCCGCCTGAGTGAAGAGATCGAAGATCCGGGGGAGCAGCTCGGGAGCAATGCCGACCCCCGTATCTCGCACGCGGAGCACCGCCTCGTTTCCTTCCTGCTCCACGCAGACCGAGATCTGGCCGCCGTCCGCCGTGTATTTGGCGGCATTGGTGAGCAGGTTGACCACCACCTGCTCTAGCCGGGAGGCATCGGCGTAGAGCCAGATCGGGTTCAGCGACAGGGACACATCGAGCGTATGTCGCCGTTGATCGATCAGAGCGCGCACCGTCTCGATTCCGTTCTCGACGATGCCGTTGAGCAGCAGCCGTTCGCGGTGAAGGCGAATCCTTCCGGTCGTGATGCGGGAGACTTCCAGCAGGTCGTCGACCAGATGAGTCAGTTGCCCCAGCTGGCGCTCGATGATGGTTCGTGCTTGGTGCTGGAGAGGGTCTTCCTTCTCCTGGAGCCGAAGAATTTGTACCGCGTTGGCAATGGGAGCAAGGGGGTTGCGGAGCTCATGACTGAGCATCGCCAGGAACTCGTCCTTGCGGTGGTGCAGATCGGCCAGCGCAACCGTCTGCTCCTGTAGCTGTTTTTCCAACCGCCTGCGCTCGGTGACGTCCTCGAAGGCGAGCAGGATCAGCTCCGAGTGATTGCCTGGCCTCTCGATACGGCGGCCGTTGAGCAGCATGACTTTCCGCCCGATGGTGGGAAATTCATGTTCGACGGCGAAGTCTTGGAAGTGATGATCCTGGGGCAGCACTTCCTCCAACAGCTCCCGCAAGCGGGGGATGTCCCACTGGCGATCCCCCAGGTCGTAGATGTAGCGGCCTTGGGTCTCTTCCGGTGTCACCTGGAAACCTTGATAAAAAGATTGGTTGGCGGTGACGACGTGAAGACTCTTGTCGAGGACGAGGAAAGGCTCCCGCAAGGTCGCGATGATGTTGTCGGCGTAGGCGAGTGCATCCTGAATCGCCTGTTCCTGTCGCCTGCGTTCACTGGAGTCCCGAAACACCAGCACGACTCCGGAGACCTTGCCCTGGGCGTCGCGGATCGGGGCTGCGCTGTCTTCGATCGGCCGTTCGGTGCCGTCTTTGGCGATCAACAAGGTGTGATTGGCCATACCCACGACCACACCTTCGCGCAAAGCCCGAATCGCTGGGTTCTCGACCGGGCGGCGACTCTCTTCATTGACGATCTTGAAGACGACGTCGAGCGACATCCCGGCGGCGTCTTCTTGCGTCCAGCCGGTCAAGGATTGAGCGACCGGGTTCAAGTAAGTTACACCGCAGGAGGTGTCGGTCGTGATGACCCCGTCGCCGATGCTCGCGAGGGTGACGCGCAGCCATTCCCGCTCTAAGTGCAGCGATTCGGCGACATCCTGGATAGATTCGTTCATGCTTTCTCCCAAGCTCGCGGCTCGCGGTCGCGCGCCTTGGAGCTCCCACCCTACCACCGCTTGGAGACAGACGGGGGGCAGATCGGTTTGCCCTCTTCCTTCCCGCTCTAACCCAGTTTCGCCCCGCGCTCCGCGAGCAGCTCGCGCAACAGCGAGCGGTGGCAGCGGCTCTCGTCTTCGCAATAGCAGCCGACGGAGAAGTCGGTCTGGTGCGAGAGCGCGGCGAGCAGGTCGAGCAGGCGGCTCCGTTCCGGCTCGGCCATTTCACTTCGGTAGGTTCTGGCGAACGCGGTCCACTCTTTGTCGGTCTCGGCGGCAAGCGCGCGCTTGACCAGCTCGGCGCTGGGGGAAAGGTTCGGCAGCCAGACGTCGTACCAATCGCCGGAGGCGAATTCGGTTTTCGGTACCCCGCGCGGCGGGCGGCGGACGGTGCCGATGCGCAGGCCTTCGCCTTTGGCGCGGGGGGTACCCAGACGGACGATGCGGACGGTCATGGCCAGCGATTTTTCGGTTTTTAATACAGCGCGACCAGGCCCGCGATCAGCTCCGGCGTCAGATTCTTCTCGCTCGCCACGGTGGCGAGGAATTCGGCGTCGTCCGTCACGGTGAGCGGATCGATCACCAGCGGCTCGACGATCTTGGAAAGCGGCTCCGAGACCAGGCCTTGAAGCGCCGGTCCTTGCAGCGGCAGCGCGCCCACCCGGCCTTTGCCGTTCCGGGCGGGAAGGCGCGGACGAAGCCCGACCTCCGTGTGCTGGATCTCGTCGAGAGCCAGCTCCCAGGCGGGCGGCTCTTCGAACAGCGAAAGGGACGGCGTCGCCGGCTTCGGTTTTTCCAATTCCTTGGCCAGGGCCGGCAGGTTTTGAAGCGCCGCGGCGAGCGCCTCTTCGGCGTTCTTGAGCGACAGTTTTCCCACCAGCTCGTCCTGGGTTTCCTGGGCGAAGTTGAATGCCTGGGCTTGGCCGCCGACCTTTCTCGTTTCCTTCTTGGCTCCGAGCTTCTCCATCCAGTCCGAATGCCCGTAGCGGGGGGCGCCGTTGATCATCACCAGGCCGATGTCCCCTTCGCGGGCCTCGAAAAGCTGCGTATACGGATCCTTGTCCGTGCCGTCGATCACCAGGAGATCGGCGCGCTTGTTGGTTTCGAGCGATCCGAGCAGCGTGTCCCACTTGAGGATCGCGGCGGCGTTGCGCGTGGCCAGAGCGAGGATCTCGGGGTCGGAAAAGACGTTGTAGATGTCATTCCACGCCTTCGCAACCTTCAGCTCGCCGAGCAGGTTCTTGCTTCCCGAAGGGGACCAGTCCGAGCCGAGGCCGATCCGCACGCCCGCGGCTTTCGCGGCTTTGACTTTCGCGGTCTCGCCGTAGAGCAGCAGGTTGGAAAACGGCGACCAGATCATCGCGCCTTCGAATTGCGCGTAGATGGCAAAGTCCGCGGCGGAGAGCGCCGCGCAATGGATGCCGGCGAGTTGCGGTCCGATCGCCCAACGGTTGGCGTCGATCTGGAGCGCCTGGAAATGCTTGCGGGCTTTCTCGTCGGTTCCCTCGCTCAGGTGGAGCAGGAAACACGACTGCTTCTTGAGCCGCTCGAAGAACTTCGCGGCGGTCGCGGCGTCGACGTCGGCGATCCGGGTGTTGGCTTCCGGCAACGCCGCCTCGTCGGTCAGCTCGACGTTCCGCACGATGCCGCGGTAGAAACGGCGGATGCCCGCCTGGCTGAACAGCTGGATTCCCTGGCTGGTGGTGCAGCCGCCCATCAGGGTCTTCGCCTCGACGTAGCGAATGAGAGCGGGAAGGACGTCCACGGTCTTGCCGATGATCTGCATCGGGCCGCTGATGTTCTTGCGGTATTCGGCGATTCCCGCCCACTGGTCCCGGTTGGTGTACTTCTTGGGCACTTTCCACAGGCGTAGCGCGTTGTACGCCAGGTGGTTGTGAAGCTCGATCAAGCCGGGATAGATCGTCCCTTTCGTGACCAGCTTCGGCGCATTGGAGAAACCCGGGGGCGCCGCGGCCGCCGTGCCGCCCACCGCGATCAGCGTGCTGTCCTTGACGTAGCAGCGGCCTTTGGGGATCACGGTCGATTGCGCGTCCATGGTGACGATGCGCCCTTCGAGGACATAGGGTCCGCCGCCCAGCGGGTCGATCGGAG